>NZ_OZ012596.1:3818580-4120590 GCF_963942435.1 Shinella sp. WSD5-1 | reverse complement strand
GCCGCTCGCGCCAGCCGACCATCACCGTCAAGGCCAGCATCACCGGCGGCGTGCAGCCGGCGACGATCGTCTCGCAGCTGGAAAAGGACGTTGCCGCCTTCCAGGCGCAGATGCCTTCCGGCTACGAGGTCGCGGTCGGCGGAACGGTGGAGGAAAGCGCCGATAGCCAGGCGCCGATCGTCGCGGTCGTGCCGCTCATGCTGTTTGCCATGGCGACGATCCTGATGCTCCAGCTCCAGAGTTTCTCGCGGCTCTTCCTCGTCTTCGCCGTGGCGCCGCTGGCGCTCATCGGGGTGGTCATCGCGTTGCTCGGCAGCGGGGCGCCGCTCGGCTTCGTCGCCATTCTCGGCGTGCTGGCGCTGATCGGCATCCTCATCCGCAACTCGGTCATCCTCGTCGTGCAGATCGAGGACCTGAGGCGCGAGGGCATGCATGCCTGGACGGCCGTGCGCGAGGCGACGGAACACCGCATGCGGCCGATCATGCTGACGGCGGCGGCGGCCAGCCTCGCGCTCATCCCCATTTCGCGCGAGGTGTTCTGGGGGCCGATGGCCTATGCCATGATGGGCGGCATCATCGTCGGCACGGTGCTGACCCTGCTCTTCCTGCCGGCGCTCTATATCGCCTGGTTCCGCATCAAGCCGGAAGAAGCGGAAGAGGCGGCGCCAGCACCCGAGCCGATCGAGGCGGCGTGACGCCGGCCGAGCCTGCGCGGCGGGACCGCCCCGCGCAGGCGCAGGGAAAGGGCTCATATTTTTGCCCGTCTCACCCGCCGCCGCTTTGAGCGACAGGCTGCTTCCGAAGGGCTGGAGCCTTGGCAAGGCGTAGGCAGGCTGGGCGATCGCAGGCCCGTTCGTTGCGGGGCGGATGGAGGAAAGTTGCGTTCTTTTTGCCGCACCCTCCCTGAAAAAAGCTGGTGGAAAAAGTTGATTTTCAATGCCAAAGCGCCAGCCGGCTTTTCAGAGCGTAACGAATGTGCAAGGAACTTGCTCCATGGTGTCGGCGAGGGCCGCAGGGGTGTGCCGGTTTGGGACAAGGTTTGGTCATGGGACTTGACGAGACATTGGAACTGCATGCCTATGGCGCCTTGTCGCAGCAGGCGACCGGCTTTTGCCCCATGCCTTGTGCGGCATGGTCGAAGGGAAATGCTACGTGATGATCGCAATTGAAGATGGGTGCAGGCCGCGCAGGCTTTCGAGCGCATGGGCGCGGGTTCTTGCGGCGGGCACCCTGTTGACGCTGGCCGGCTGCATGGTTCCGAGCGACGGGCCGCTGACCCACGAGGTCCTTTCGGCCGGCGCGGACGGCAAGTCCTACGACATTCCCCAGACCAAGCTGGTCTTCGACGTCGTGAGCATCGACCAGCGCGTCGCCGGCCGCGTCAGCGCGGGCAAGCGCCCCGGTCTTTCCAGCACCTTCGGCTTCGGCGGCGGAGGCGGCACGCCGGTCATCGGCGTCGGTGACCGGCTGGAGGTCACGATCTTCGAGGCGGGCCCGGATGGCCTGTTCTCCACCACCGAGCGCAAGTCGACGTCGATCCCCGTCGTCGTGCAGCCGGACGGCCATGGCCAGATCCCCTATGTCGGCTCCGTGCGCTTTGCCGGCATGACGATCGATTCGGCCCGCGCGACGATCGTCGATGCGCTGAAGGCCAAGGCGGTGGAGCCGGATGTCATCGTCTCGCTTGCGACCAATGCCTCGCGCACGGTGTCGATCCAGGGCGACGTGAACCGGTCTGGCATCCTGCCGCTCGGGCTGAGCGGGCAGCATCTCAGCGAGGTGATCGCCCTTGCCGGCGGCGCGTCCAAGCCGCCCTACGACACCTATGTGAGCCTGAAGCGCGGCGGCCGGACGCGCAGCGTGCTGCTGCAGTCGCTGATCGACAATCCGAAGGACGACATCTACGTCAAGCCGGACGACCAGATCTATGTGAGCTACGACCCGCAGACCTTCGCGGCGCTCGGCCAGACGGGCAAGACGGGCAAGATCCCGTTCAACGCGGCCAGGCTGAGCCTGGTGGAGGCGGCGGCGCTGGCCGGCGGCGGCAATGTGACGACGGCGGACCCGAAGGGCTATTTCGTCTTCCGCTACGAGGACGAGGGCGTCTACCGCAGCGTTGTCGGCGACGACCGGTTCCGTGACCTGATCGCGCGCGGCATGATGCCGGACGGGGAGGGACGCTATCCGATCGTCTACCGGCTCGATCTGGCGGCGACGCAGAGCTATATCGTGGCGCAGACTTTCCCGGTGCGGAACAAGGACGTGGTCTATCTGGCGCGTCATATGGCGACGGACCTTGCGAAGTTCCTGACGATCGTTTCCAGCGGAGCGAGCGCGGCCTACAACATCCAGCGCACCGCGGACCTGCTCTGACAGGTCCCTGGTCCGCTTGACGCGGTGATGCCGGCGCCACTCGCGGCCGGTCTGCCGGCGGCAGACGGTGCGCGGGCTTGCCGGAATTGCTCTCGAGGACTGCATGGCCGGCCAGGCACGCAAAACCTATGCGCTTCTTTCCTTCGGTCTCTGGCAGCAACGGGCGGATATCGCGCGTCTGCTCGATGCCGAGATCGTCGCCTGGCCCTTTGCGCTGCCCGGCCGGATCGACGGGTTCATCGGCTGGGGGCGCCGGTCGTCCGGCCGTCGCGCTGTGCGCCTTGCGGCGCGCAGCGGCAAGGAGGCCATCACCCTTGAGGACGGGTTCCTGCGCGGCTTTGCGGCGGGGCGGGGGGAACCGAGCCATTCCTATGTGATCGACCGGGAGGGCATCTATTTCGATGCGCTCCAGCCGAGCGACCTCGACCGGCTGCTGTCGCAACCGGTGACCGATGCCGCTGCGCTCGGCCGCGCCGGCCGGCTGATGGCGCAACTGCGCGGCGCGCGCCTGTCGAAATACAACAACAGCCCGGTGATGACGCCGACGGCGGCCGGCGTGCCGCACGGCCGGCCTTTCGTCCTGCTTGTCGATCAGGTGGCCGGCGATGCCTCCATTGCCGGGGCCGGGGCGAGCGCGTCAAGCTTCCGCGCCATGCTGGAACATGCGGTCGCCCACCATCCGGGGAAGATGCTGGTCGTGCGCACCCATCCGGCGGCGGGCGACCGCAGCCTCTTGCGGCAGGCGGCAAACGCCATCGGGGCCGAGATCGTGGTGCCCGCGCGCATGAATCCCTGGCCGCTGCTGGAGGAGGCCGACTGCGTCTATACGGTGTCGAGCCAGCTCGGCTTCGAGGCGCTGATGGCGGAGCGGCCCGTCCATTGTTTCGGGACGACCTATTATTCCGGCCGCGGTCTCACCGTCGACCATGGGCGCCTGTCGCCCGCCCGCCCGCCCGCCTCGCTCGAACAGATTTTCCACGCGGCCTATATCGACTATTCGCACTACCTCGACCTGCACACGCGCGCGCCTTGCACGCCGGAGCGGGCGGTGGAACAGGCGATCACGGTGCGCGACCAGCGTGCGCGCATCGAGCGCAAGGTGTTCACCGCCGGCTTCTCGCCGTGGAAGCGCATGGCGATGACCCCCTTCCTGAAGGGCATGGCAGGCGATCCGGTCCATGCCCGCTCGCTCGAGGCCGCGGCGGCGGCGGCACGCGCGGCGAACGGCGTCGTCGCGCTCTGGGGAAGCGATGCGGCGATGCCAGCCGACGTGCCGGCGATACGTCTCGAAGACGGGTTCATCCGCTCCCGCGGGCTGGGGGTCAACCTCGCCATGCCGTCCTCGGTCGCGCTCGACGGGGCGCATGTCTATTACGACGCGCGGGGTGAAAGCCGGCTGGAGGCGCTGATCGCGCATGGCACGGTCGACGAGGGGCTGCGGCGGCGGGCGCGCGATCTCGTGCGCCTGCTGGTCGAGCGCGGCGTGTCCAAATACAATCTCGGGACAGCTGCCGACCTGCCGGCGGTTGCCGGCGGGCGGATGAAAATCCTGGTGCCGGGGCAGGTGGAGAAGGACGCCTCCATTCGCTACGGCTCCCCCGCGGTGCGCTCCAATGCCGATCTCGTGCGCGCCGTGCGCGCGCTCTTTCCCGATGCCTTCGTCGTCTACAAGGCGCATCCGGACGTCGTGTCCGGCGTGCGCGACGGCGGCGCCGAGCCGCAGGAGGCCGATCTCATCGTTCGCAGCGGCGACATCCTGCAATGGATCGGCTGGGCCGACCGGGTCGAGACGATGACCTCGCTGGCCGGCTTCGAGGCGTTGTTGCGCGGCAAGGCCGTAGGCGTGCATGGGGCACCGTTCTATGCCGGCTGGGGTCTGACGGACGATCGCCTGCCCATTCCACGCCGCGTGCGCCGCATCGACCTTGAGTCGCTGGTGGCCGCAAGTCTCATCTGCTATCCGCTTTATATCCATCCCCTCAGTGGCTTACCGTGCCGGCCGGAGGATTTGGTTGAGGAAATTTCGGGTGCCGCCATGAAATCGCCCGGAGTCGGACGGAAGGTCTTTTTGTGTGCGGCGCAACAAATCAACCGTGTTGGGGTGTTGCTTCGCGACTCGCGGTTGCGGTAAAAGGCGGCCAGAAAAATGGGAACGGGGCCGAGTCGCCATCTTGAGCGCAGCGGTCATTCGTGTGCCGGGGGATCGGCGACAAAATCGGGGAGTATGGCAGATGCGGTTGCTAAAACGGCGCCTTTGTGCGAATACCATTCCATCCAGCAGCATAATTTGAGTTGAGCCGACCTGTCATGAGCGTACAGCATGATACCGATTTGAAGGCGGGTCGCTCCGACGCCGAAGGCGCTGCTTCCGCGCGTGGGTCCCGGCTGATCAATCTGGCGTTGCGCCGCAAGCTTTCCAAGCGCTTCCCCTCCAAGAGCGCGCCGCGCGTGCTTTTTCTGCAGGGGCCGGTCGGTCCTTTCTTCCGCAAGGCCCAGGCGCTGCTCAATGACAGCGGTTTCGATGCCTGGCGCATCTGTTTCAACGCCGGCGACCGGCTTTTCGCCCGGGGCGGCAAGATCCTGCATTTCTCCGGCACGGCCGATGTCTGGCGGGACTGGTTCACCGAAATCGTCGGCGAACATGGCTTCGACCATGTCGTGCTCTTCGGCTGCGAGCGCGAGGTCCACAAGATCGCGATCGAGCAATGTGCCACGCTCAATATTCCCGTCCTCAGCCTGGAGGAGGGATATATCCGTCCCGGCTTCGTGACGATGGAGGTCGGCGGCAACAACTGGCGCTCGCCGCTCGCGGGTCTTCTGCCTTCCGGCAATGACGAGGAGAAGCGCCGGGAGCGGCCGCGCGGGACGAATTTCCCGTCGTCCTTCGGTGCCATGGCGACCTATGCCTTCATCTATTTTTCGGTGCGCGGGGTCTTTTCGACGCTGAGCGAACGCAAGCTCTTCCACAAGCACAAGCGTTCGCTGGCACCCGAGGCCTTCTACTGGATCAAGAACTACTACCGGAAGTTCCGCAATCTCGGCAGCAATTACCGCACCATGGAGCGGCTGCTCGAGCACCATGACAAGAAGTACTACATCGTGCCGCTGCAGGTGCACGACGACAGCCAGCTCGGCGCGGCCGCGAGCGGCTGGAACAATCAGAAGCTCATTCTGAAGACCATCGTTTCCTTCGCGCGAAACGCGCCGCCGACGCACCAGCTGGTGTTCAAGATCCATCCCATGGAGCGCGGGCACAGCCAGGACAAGCAGTTCATCCGCCAGGTCGGCGTGCTCAACAATGTCTCCGAGCGCATCCACATCCTCGACAGCGGTTCGCTGGGCCTGATGACGCGGCATGCCGCGGGCATGGTGACGATCAACAGCACCTCCGGCCTCTCGGCGCTCCAGCACGGCATTCCGCTTGCCGTTCTCGGCCAGGCCTTCTACCGGCATCCCTCGCTCGCCTTCTGCGTCAACAAGGGTATCGAGCTGGATAGTTTCTGGTCGTCCGGCCATGTCGCGCCGACGGTGCAGCGACGCGACTACCTGAACTGGATCGCCCGGGAATGCCTGCATCCCGGCGACTACTACGCCTATGAGGGCATCGAGATCGCGGTGAATTCGCTGCTGGAAAAGCTCCGGGCCATGGATGCTGCGGGCCGCGTGGTGGAGCTGCCCGACGTGTCCAACGTCATGCCGCTGCTGGCGCAATCGCAGTAAGGGCGGCACGCCTCTTTCAGGACGGCCCGTGCACTCCCGACGGGCGCGCGGGGCACTGCCCGTACCTTTAGGGGATCAGGCGGACCGGCGCTGGCTGGCGGAGGTGCGAAGGATTTCCTCGTGCACCTCGATCGCTTCCTCGATGTCGTTGTAGAAGGTGAGCTGGCCGTTGTTCATGACGCCGCCGATGTCGCAGAACGAGCGCAACAGGCCGGAGGAGTGGGAGACGAGCAACAGGGTGGCGTTCTCGCGCCGCTCGTCGAAGACGTCCTTGCACTTCTGCTTGAAGGTGGAGTCCCCGACGGCGATCACCTCGTCGATCAGGTAATATTCGAAGCCGATCGCCATGCAGATGCCGAAGGAGAGGCGCGCCTTCATGCCCGCCGAATAGGTCTTCACCGGCATGTCGAGATAGGGGCCGAGTTCGGAGAAATCGGCGACGAAATCCAGAACCTTGTTGCGGTTCTTGCCGTAGATGTCGGCGATGAAGCGGGTGTTCTGCGCGCCCGTCAGCTTGCTGTGCACGCCGCCCCTGAAGCCCAGCGGCCAGGAGATCTTGCCCTCGCGCAGGATGCGTCCGGAATCGGGCATGTCCGCGCCGGAGATCAGGCTCATCAGCGTGGACTTGCCGGCGCCGTTGCGGCCGAGAATGCCGATATTGGTGCCGGGCCGGAAGGCGGCCGTGAACCGGTCGAGAATCACCTTCTTGCCGCCGCCGGGGCGAGGGAAGGCCTTGCTGACATTGTCGAAGATGATCATCAGTCTATGATCTTTCGGCGGAAGAGGCGTTCCAGCACGAGCGCGGCCGTGAGCAGCGCGGTGGAAAGCCCGAGCAGGTAAGACTTGCTCAGCAGCGCGTGATAATCGAGATAGGTCGAGGTGCGGAACCATTCGACGCAGTGCAGGAACGGGTTCCACCACAGCACGGCCTGGAAGCCGGGCGGCATTTCCGCCGGCATGAAGAAGACGCCGGACAACAGCATCAGCGGCATGCTCAGCATGCTGAGGAAGGTGTCGTAGCGCGGCACGAGCGCGCTCATCGTCGCGTTGAACGCGGCGAAGGAGAAGGCGAAGTAGAGGATCGCGGCCATGCCCTCGGCGAATTCGCCGGGATAGACGATGACGTCACGGTCGAGCGAGATCGCAAGCCCGACCATGAACAGGCTGCAGATAATCAGCCAGATCGTCGTCTCCAGCAGGAACGTCGCCACCAGCGTATCGAGCGGCCTGACCAGCGGATAGGTCAGCATCGGCTGGTTGCTGATGATGGCGCGCTCCGTCTTGCGCGATATGCCGCGCGTCATGCGGAAGCCGAAGACACCGGCCAGGATGAACAGCAGCGCATTGTCGCCGAAGGGGACATGGGCCTTCAACTGCGTGTGGATCAGGAGAAAGATGCCGACATAGGCGGCGGGCTCGATGAGGATCCAGATGAAGCCCAGCCGGCTTTCCCCGAAGCGCGTCACCGCGCTGCGCACGACGAGCGCGGAAATGACCCGCGCGTTTTCGCGCAGCGCATAGCTTAGGGGTTTTTCAGCGAGTAGAGCCATTCCGCCACTCTCTCCTCATCGCGATCAGATCGCGTGATCCTTCACGGACCGGAAGGCGAAGTAACCGATGAGCCAAAGGCACGACGCCGCGGCGAGCATGATGAGCGTGTTGATCGCGCCCAGCGGATAGAGGGCGATTTCCGGCTCGCGCGGCTGCACGTAGACGGCGAAGTAACGCTCCTGCTTCTGCGCCTCCTGCATGGCCGTTTCCAATGCGGCGAGGGAGGTCGTATAGGCCTTGACGGCGAACTCCTGCTCGACGCTGAGCTCGGTGAACCGGTCGATCATTTCGGGCAGGGCCCGGCCGGCGTCCAAGCCGCTGCGCGTCGTCTTGTTGCTGGCGTCGTTATCGTTCTCGCCGTCGCCGCTGATACGCTTCTTCTGTTCGACCAGCTGGTTTTCCAGGGCAACGATCTGCCGCTCGATGACGCGGGCGGAGGGCGCGTCCTTGCTGACCGAATCGACCAGCGCCTTGTAGCGGGTGCGAAGCGAGGCCAGCTCCTGTTCGAGCGAGCTGATGATCGTCGCTTCCATGGTCGCGACCGCCGTCGGATCGACGGCCTGTTCGGAGATGCGCAGGTCGGTGATCTGGCCGCGGATGTTGCGCAGCCGCTCTTCCGAGCGTGCGACCTGTACGTTGGCCACCTCGATGAACTGCCGGCGCGACTTTTCCGAAAGCGTGTTGACCAGGTTTTCCGAGACCGTGAGGACCGCGTCGGCCACCTGTTTCGCATCCGACGGCGAGAAGGCGAAGACGCGCATCGTCACGTTGCCGGTCGTGGAGTTGTAGCTGACATTGACCATGTCCCGCCAATAGTCGCGGAACTCGTCGAGCGGGCGGCTCTCGTTCTCGCGATAGAGGAAATCGATGTTCGGGCGGGAATAGACGGTGCGGATGTCGACGCCGGTCTGCTCCTGGATGTCCGGCAGGATCTGGGAAGACTGGATGTAGTCGGCGACCACATAGGAATCACCCGACTGCGCGCTCGATCCGACGAGCGCGGTGAGGCCAAGGGCGTTCAGCGAGGAGGAGTTCGAGCCGCGCACCGAGAATTGCGTCTCGACGACATATTGCGGGCTGGCGATGAAGATATAGTAGAGGCCCGTCAGGATCGTCGGCAGGATCGCCGCCAGCACGAAGGAGATGATCGGCCAGGGAAGCTGCCGCTTCTGCTTGGGCATCGCGGGCAGGGTCAGGACGGTGCTGACGAGGTCGGCGGGCTTGCGCGCGCGTATTTCGGCCCGCGAGCCGAGATTCTCGTCGTCATCGATAGCCGGATTGACGGGGCGCTTGACCGCACCCTGCTTGATCTTCACGACTTTCTGTTCCGCAGCGCGCTGGCGGGCGCGGCGCTTGGCGATTTCGAGCAGGCTGCTCGTATTGTCGGCGACGTGGGTCGGGGTCTCCGCCAGGAGGGGCGCTTTCTCATCTTTCACGTCGGCTCACTCTTTCCAACAGCAAACGGGGTCGTCGCCTAAATGCTTGTCGCCGCAACTTATTCGAAATTGCCTTTACAGACAATAAAAATGCCGCGGCCGGGAAGGCCGCCCGCAGGGCGAACGGGAGCGGAACATCCCGCCCTTTCCGGTCGACGCGCATTCCTCGTCGAGCAATCTGGTCATTTTGTGGTCGTCGCCGGTCCCTTGCTCCAGTCGGTGCTCGAGGCGATGAAGTTCGGGTTGGCGAAATCCGCGTCGTGTGCCTGGCGGGTCTTGCCGTAGAGGAGGGGCGCGCCGTCGAGCGTGCGTGTCTGTCCGCCGGCGGCGCGCAGCACCGCGTCGCCGGCAGCCGTGTCCCATTCCATGGTGCGGCCGAAGCGCGGATAGACGTCTGCAAGTCCTTCTGCCACAAGGCAGAATTTCAGCGAGGAGCCGATCGCCGTGCAGGCGTCGATGCCGTGGTCGTCGAGAAAGCGGGTCGTTTCGGGCGTGGCATGCGAGCGGCTGGCGACGGCCGTCAACGCGCTGCCGCAGCTGCGGCAGCCGATGGACTGCCGCTTTGCGATGGTGGCCTCACGGCTCACCTCGAAGCGTTCCGCCCGCTCGCCGTCCGCGATGAAGCCGGTCGAGAGCGCGGGCGCGTAGACGATGCCCGCGACCGGAGCCCCGTCGCGGATCAGGGCGATGTTGACGGTGAATTCGCTGCGCCCGGCGATGAACTCCTTCGTGCCGTCGAGCGGATCGACGAGGAAGAAGACGCCGCCGGAAATATCCGGCACGCGGCCGGCCGCGACAGCCTCCTCGGCGATGACGGGAACCTCCGGAAAATGGCGCGCAAGCGCGGCGAGGATCAGCCGTTCGGCCTCCTCGTCCGCGGCGGTGACCGGCGACCGGTCCGCCTTGTACTGGACATCGGCCCCTGCCTCGTGGATGGCCATGATGGCGGCGCCGGCGGCCAGTGCCGCGCTCTCCAAGACTTGCCTGAGTTCCATTCCGTTCGCCTGCATGCTGTCGTCGTCCTGCCGTTTCTGCGCATGCCTTAGCCGCGGGACGGCCTGAAAGCAAATGCCCTGCCTGCTCCTGCCGCCACATCATGGCGGCAGCATGTGGAAAGTCGCCGGCCCGGATGCGACAAGATGACGCCGGACTTGCCGTTTGTGCTGCATATGCGAATGTGGGGCGACTGATCCGGGATTTCGCATGCGCTACTCCGCCCTTTCGATCTTCAAGCAAGCCCTTGCCGGCAACCTCGGCTGGAAGCCCGCCTGGCGGGAACCGCAACCGAAGCCGCATTATGACGTGATCATCGTCGGCGGCGGCGGGCATGGCCTTGCGACGGCCTATTACCTTGCCCGGGAATTCGGCATCCGCAACGTCGCCGTGGTGGAGAAGGGCTATCTCGGCTCCGGCAATGTCGGGCGCAACACGACCATCGTGCGCTCCAACTACATGCTGCCCGGCAACGAGCCGTTCTACGAGTTCTCGCTGAAACTGTGGGAAGGACTGGAGCGGGAGCTGAACTACAATGTCATGCTGTCGCAGCGCGGCATCATCAGCCTCTATCACAATGACGGCCAGCGCGATCACTATGTCCGGCGCGGCAATGCCATGATGATGGAGGGCGTGGCGGCCGAGCAGCTCGATCGCGAGACGCTGAAGAAGATGCTGCCCTTCCTCAATTTCGACCATGCGCGCTTCCCGATCATCGGCGGCCTCCTGCAGCGGCGCGCCGGCACGGCGCGGCACGATGCCGTGGCCTGGGGGTTTGCGCGCGGCGCGGACCGGCTCGGCGTCGATCTCATCCAGAACTGCGAGGTCACCGGCATCCGCCGGGAAGACGGCATCGTCACCGGCGTCGAGACGACGAAGGGCTTCATCGGCTGCAACAGGCTGGCGCTCGCGGCGGCCGGCAACACCTCCCGCGTCGGCGAAATGGCGGGGCTGAAGCTGCCGATCGAGAGCCATGTGCTGCAGGCCTTCGTCACCGAAGGGCTGAAACCCTGCATCGATCACGTCATCACCTATGGCGCGGGGCACTTCTACATCTCGCAGTCCGACAAGGGCGGCCTCGTCTTCGGCGCGGAGATCGACGGCTATTCCTCCTATGCCCAGCGCGGCAACCTTGCGACCGCCGAGCATGTCATGGAGGAGGGGGTGACGATGATCCCCGGCCTTTCCCGCGTCAGGGTGCTGCGCGCCTGGGGCGGCGTCATGGACATGTCGATGGACGGCTCGCCGATCATCGACCGCACGCCGATCGACAACCTCTATCTCAACTGCGGCTGGTGCTACGGCGGCTTCAAGGCGACGCCCGCCTCCGGCTTCTGCTTTGCGCATCTCATCGCCAAGGGGGAGAGCCACCATGTGGCGCGCGCGCTCAGGCTCGATCGTTTCGAGCGCGGTTTCCCCATCGACGAGGCGGGTGCCGGCACCCAGCCGAACCTGCATTGAGGATGCCATGGCGAGCCTGATTTCCTGTCCCCATTGCGGGGTGCGGCCCAAGGAAGAGTTTTCGATCCGCGGCGATGCGACGCCGGTCCGTCCGGCGCCCATGGCCTCGGACGAGGCGTGGAACGACTATGTCCATGTCCGTGCCAATCCGCGCGGGCGCATCCGCGAGCACTGGCAGCATGTCGCCGGCTGCCGGCGCTGGCTGGTGGTCGAGCGGGACAACTTTACCCATGAGGTGTTTTCCGTGACGGATGCCGCCACGGCGCGGGGAGGCGTGCGATGACCGCCTATCGCCTTCCCTCCGGCGGCCTCATCGACCGCAGCAACACCATCGGCTTCACCTTCGACGGGGCGAGCCTTTCCGGCCATGCCGGCGATACGCTCGCCTCGGCCTTGCTTGCCAACGACCGGCTGCTCGTCGGACGCAGCTTCAAGTACCATCGCCCGCGCGGCATCGTGACGGCCGGGCCGGCGGAGCCCAACGCGCTGGTCACCATCGGCACGGGCGCGCGGCGCGATCCGAACACGAGGGCGACCGTCGCCGAGCTCTACGACGGCCTTGCCGCCACCAGCCAGAACCGCTGGCCGAGTCTTGCCTTCGATATCGGCGCGGTGAACGATCGCCTGTCGCGCTTCCTGTCCGCCGGCTTCTACTACAAGACCTTCATGTGGCCCGCCGCCTTCTGGGAAAAGGTCTATGAACCGCTGATCCGCCGCGCCGCCGGCCTCGGCCGTACGGACCTTCCGCGCGATCCGGACGCCTATGAGAAGAGCTGGGCGCATTGCGACCTTTTCGTCGTCGGCTCCGGCCCGGCGGGGCTCGCCGCGGCGCTGGTCGCCGCCCGCTCGGGCCTGCGCGTCATCCTCGTCGAACAGGATTTCGCCCTCGGCGGGGCTCTTCTCTCGGAGACGACAAAGCTCGACGGCGAGGCGCCGTACATCTTCTCCCGGCACGCGATCGACGAACTGCACGGCCATCCCGGCGTTACGCTGCTGCCGCGCACCACGGTCTTCGGCTGGTACGACGACAATGTCTTCGGTGCCGTCGAGCGGGTGCAGAAGCACAGTGCCACGATCGATGCGGCACGGCCGGTCGAGCGCCTGTGGCGCATCGTGGCGAAGCACGCGATCCTCGCCACCGGCGCGGAGGAACGGCCGCTGGTCTTCGGCGGTAATGATCGTCCCGGCATAATGATGGCGAGCGCCGCCAGCACCTATGCCAACCGCTTCGGCGTCGCCGCCGGCCGGTCGGTGACGATCTTCACCAACGGCTCGTCCGGCTACCGCACGGCTGCGGACCTTTCCGCCCGGGGCGTGGAGATCGCGGCGCTGATCGACAGTCGCGCGGATGCGTCGGATTTTGCACCCGATGGCGTGCGGGTGGTGCGTGGCGGCGGCATCGTCGATACGAAGGGGCGCCAGCGCGTCCGCGCCGTCATTGCCGATCGCGGCGGCTTCGAGGAGATGATCGCCTGCGATGCCGTGGCCATGTCCGGCGGCTGGAGCCCGGTCATCCACCTTGCCTGCCAGCGCGGCGGCAGGCCGGTCTGGTCGCAGGCCCTGCAGGCGTTCCTCGCGCCGGAGGGCGGCGACGGCCTCGTCATGGCCGGCGCCGCGGCGGGGCACTCCCGGCTTTCCGAATGTCTCGACGATGGCGCGCGCAAGGCTTCGGCCATCGTGGAAGCGCTCGGCCGGCCCGTCGCCGGTTTCGAGCGTCCCGTCGTCGGCGAGGAGGTCGATCCGTCCTTCACGGCGCTCTGGCATGTGCCGGGCGCCAGATCCAAGGCCTTCGTCGACTTCCAGAACGACGTGCACGGCAAGGATCTCGGCCTTGCCCTTCGCGAGGGCTTCGGCCATGTCGAGCATGCCAAGCGCTACACGACGAGCGGCATGGCGACAGACCAGGGCAAGCTCGGCAACGTCAATGCCATCGGCATCCTCGCCGCGATGCGCGGCGTCAGCCCCGCCGAGGTCGGCACCACCACCTTCCGGCCGTTCTATACGCCCGTCTCCTTCGGTGCGCTCGCCGGCTCGTCGCGCGACGAACATGCCATGCCCGTCCGCCGCTCGCCGCTGCACGGCTGGGCGGCGCGGCACGGCGCGGTCTTCATCGATGCCGGGCTCTGGTATCGCTCCTCCTGGTTCCCGAAGGCGGGGGAGAAGACCTGGCGGGAAAGCGTCGACCGCGAGGTCCGCACCGTGCGCGAGCATGCCGGTCTCTGCGATGTCTCGACCCTCGGCAAGATCGAGGTCTTCGGGCCGGATGCCGCCGAGTTCCTGAACCGGCTCTATTGCAATCCCGTGCTGAAGCTTCCCGTCGGCAAGGCCCGCTACGGGCTGATGCTGCGCGAGGACGGCATGGTCTATGACGACGGCACGGTGAGCCGGCTGGGCGAGACGCATTTCCTCGTCACGACCACGACGGCAATGGCCGCCGGCGTGCTCTCCCATATGGAGTTTGCCGCGCAGGCGCTCTGGCCGGAGCTTCGCGTGCGCTTCCTGTCGGTCTCCGACCAATGGGCGCAGATGTCGATCGCCGGGCCGAAGGCGCGCACGATCCTGCAGGCCGTCGTCGAGGACGATCTCTTGAATGCGGCCTTCCCGTTCCTTGCCGCCCGCGAGGTGCGCCTGAAGGGCAGCCTCAAGGCGCGGCTCTTCCGCATCTCCTTCTCGGGCGAGCTTGCCTATGAGCTGGCGGTGCCGGCGGGCTATGGCGAAGCGGTGGCCGACGCGCTGATGCGGGCGGGCGAACCGCAGGGCCTCTGCGCCTATGGCGTCGAGGCGCTGAACGTGCTGCGCATCGAGAAGGGCCATGTCACCCATGCCGAGCTCGATGGCCGCGTGACGCCGGACGATGCCGGCCTCGGCCGCATGATGGGCACCAGCAAGCCGGATTTCATCGGCAAGCGGCTCTCCACCCGCTTCGGCCTGACGGCCGCCGACCGCGCCCAGCTCGTCGGCCTGAAGGCACTGGAGGCGGACAAGGACATGCGCGCCGGCGCGCATCTTCTCAAGGACGGTGCCAAGCCCTCGACGGTCAACGACCAGGGCTGGGTCAGCTCCGTCTGCTTCTCGCCGACGCTCGGCACCCATATCGCCCTTGCCTTCCTGAAGTCGGGCCGCGAGCGCTATGGCGAGAAGATTATCGTGTGGGACCGGTTGCGGGGCGTGGAGACAGTTGCCGAAGTCTGCGATCCGGTCTTCGTCGATCCGGAAAACCGCAGGCTGATGGCGTGAGGTGAAGGCTATGGCTTACGACTATCAGGCAGTGCATGCGCTGGACGGCACGATCGGGGCGGTCCCCGGTCAGCGGGCCAACCACCTCGCCGTCCACCGCGCGACGGCCACTGCCGTGGTGCTGGCGGCGCCCGGCCATGGCGCCGAAGCAGCCGGCATTCTCGTCGCAGACGGCGCGTTCGAGGCCCGCTTCTGCGGCCCGGGCGAATGGCTGGTGCTGTCGGAGGTTCATGCGCCCGAAACGCTCGCCGCCGAACTGGCCATCCGGCTCAGCGCCTTCGCCTTCGTGGTCGACCAGAGCCATGGCCGCGTCGCGCTGACGCTGTCCGGGCCCGACGCGGCGCGCATCCTCGCGAACGGCATCGCCGTCGATCTTCATCCCGAGGCCTTTGCCGTCGGGCGCGCGGCGACCATGCTGTGCAACCATCTTTCGGTCAATCTCGCCCGCACCGGCATCGACCGTTTCGATCTCGTGGTGATGCGCAGCTTTGCCGAGGCGCTGGTCGCCGATCTCAAGGTCATGGCGCGCAGCCATGATCTCTCCGTCGATTTCGCCACCCGCTGACAAAAACCATCCGGAGCGACATGGCGCTTCGCACCTCGGGCTTGCCGGGCGTCGGGGGAACCCAATAGGCTGCATTCCGCGCCGCATCGAATTCCCTTCAACCCGGAAAAGCCGGAGTTTTCATGAAGAGCCATGCAAGGGTCGTCGTTATCGGGGGCGGCGTCGTCGGCTGCTCCGTCCTCTATCACCTCACGAAATTCGGCTGGACCGATGTCGTGCTCGTCGAGCGCTCGGAGCTGACCTCCGGCTCGACCTGGCATGCGGCCGGCGGCATGCACACGATCAACGGCGATCCGAACGTCGCCAAGCTGCAGAAATACACCGTGGAGCTCTATAAAGAGATCCAGGACTATTCCGGCCAGGATATCGGCCTGCACATGACCTCGGGCATGATGCTGGCATCCACCAAGGATCGCTTCGACTGGATGAAGTCGATCCTCGCCAAGGGGCGCTATATGGGCCTCGATGCGCATCTCCTCACGCCGAAGGAGGCGCACGACCTGATGCCGCTGCTCGATCCCGACCAGTTCGTCGGCGCGGTATTCGATCCCGTCGAGGGCCATCTCGATCCCTATGGCACGACGCATGCCTATGCCAAGTCGGCAAAGAGGAACGGCGCGGAGATCTATCTCCACACCAAGGTGGAAGACCTCGTGCAGCGCGAGGACGGCAGCTGGCGCGTCATCACCGACAAGGGCGAGATCGTCGCCGAGCATGTCGTCAATTGCGGCGGCCTCTGGGCGCGCGAGATCGGCCGCATGGTCGGCCTCGAACTGCCTGTCCTTGCCATGGAGCACATGTATCTCATCACCGAGGACATGCCCGAGGTCATCGAATTCAACCGGACGCATGGCAAGGAGCTGATGCACTGCGTCGACTTCGACGGGGAGACCTATCTGCGCCAGGAGCGCAACGGCATGCTGATGGGCACCTATGAAAAGGCCTGCCGGCCCTGGTCGCCGCTCACCACGCCGTGGGATTTCGGCCACGAACTGCTGGAAGAGGACATTGCGCGAATCACCCCGGAGCTGGAGGTCGGTTTCCGGCACTTCCCGGCCTTCAACAGGGCCGGTATCAGGAAGATCATCAACGGCCCCTTCACCTTCTCGCCGGACGGCAACCCGCTCGTCGGGCCCGTGCGCGGCATGACGAACTTCTGGTCCGCCTGCGCCGTCATGGCCGGCTTCAGCCAGGGCGGCGGCGTGGGCCTGGCGCTTGCCAACTGGATGATCGACGGCGATCCCGGCTTCGACGTCTTCGCCATGGATGTCGCGCGCTACGGCGACTACGCGACGCTCGCCTACACCAATGCAAAGGTGCGGGAAAACTACTCGCGCCGCTTCTCCATCCGCTATCCCAACGAGGAGCTGCCGGCCGGCCGGCCGCTGCAGACGACGCCGATCTACGACAGGCTGAAGGCGGCCGGTGCCGTCTTCGGGGCGTCCTATGGCCTGGAGCAGCCGCTGTGGTTCGCGCCTGATGGCGTGGAGGACCGGTTCTCCTGGCGCCGCTCGACGGATTTCGAGACCGTCGGCGCGGAAGCCCGCGCGGTGCGCGAGGGCGTCGGCCTGATGGAGACCTCGGGCTTTGCGAAATATGCGGTGAGGGGCAGGGGCGCGGCGGCCTGGCTCGACCGGCTGCTCGCCTGCCGGCTGCCGGAACCGGGGCGCATGACGCTTGCGCCCATGCTGAAGGACGACGGAAAGCTCATCGGCGATTTCACGCTCGCCAAGCTCGGCGAGGGGGACTTCCTGCTGATCGGCTCGGGCATCGCCGAGGACTACCATATGCGCTGGTTCGAGACGCACCTGCCGCGGGATGGTTCCGTCACGCTGGAGGCGCTGAACCTCTCCCTCGTCGGCCTTGCCATCGCGGGGCCGAAGGCGCGCGAGGTGCTGGCGAAGCTGACGCACCGGGATGTTTCGACCGAGGCCTTCCCCTTCATGGCGGTACGCCGGATGGATCTCGGCATGGCGCCGGCCATCGTCGGGCGCGTCAGCTATACGGGCGATCTCGGCTACGAGATCTGGATGAAGCCGCAGTACCAGCGTTATCTCTACGACCTCATCCTCGAAGCCGGGGCCGAATTCGGCATCCGCCTGTTCGGCCTCAGGGCGCTCAATGCCCTGCGCCTCGAAAAGTCCTACGGCAGCTGGTCGCGCGAATATCGCCCGCTCTATGGTCCGGTCGAGGCGGGGCTGGAGCGATTCGTGGCGGTCGGCAAGGCGGCCGACTTCATCGGCAGGGAAGCGGCAAGGGCAGAGCGGGAAACGGGCGGTGCGCTGCGGCTGCGCACCTTCGTCGTCGCGGCAACGGATGCCGACGTCATCGGCGACGAGCCGATCTATCTCGACGGTGCGGTGCGCGGCTGGGTGACCTCGGGGGGCTATGCCCATGCCGCCGGCCTTTCGGTCGCGGTCGGCTATGTGCCGAAGGAGATCGCCGATCTCGAAACCGGCTGGTCGATCGAGCTTCTCGGCGAGATGCTGCCGGCGCGTCTGCAGGCCGAGCCGCTGTTCGATCCGTCCGGTGCGCGCATGCGCGGCTGATTTGTCCCGGCCCGTTGGGCGGTGCTCCGGATCGGGGCATCGCCGTTTGTGACTTTCGTGCATCTTTCTGGGCAAAAGCGCCGATTTTCCTGCCGATTTTTTGATTTGCGTGGCGTCAAATGCGCCATTTAACCGTCCTTGCTAAAGAAATTGTCGATCCCGGCTTTTTGGGCTTCCCTTTTGTATCGAAAGCGGTATGGAATCCCGACTGTCTAACAAGCTCGAAAAAGAGCGGCAAGAACAAGAGATGCGGCCCTCAGGAACCGCATCCGGGGGATAGCAAATGGAATATTTCGTCCAGCAGCTCGTCAATGGGCTGACGCTTGGATCTATTTATGGTTTGATAGCCATCGGCTACACCATGGTTTACGGCATCATCGGCATGATCAATTTCGCCCACGGCGATATCTTCATGCTGGGTGGATTCGCCGCTCTCATCATCTTCCTCGTCCTCACCAGCGTGTTCGTCGGCCTTCCGGTCGTCCTCCTGCTGCTGGTCATGATCGCCGCGGCCATGCTCACCGCATCGCTGTGGAACTGGACGATCGAGAAGGTGGCCTACCGGCCCTTGCGCGGCTCGTTCCGCCTGGCGCCGCTGATCACCGCAATCGGCATGTCGATCGCGCTGTCGAACTTCATCCAGGTCACGCAGGGTCCGCGCAACAAGCCGATCCCGCCGCTGGTGTCATCGGTCTACAACGTCTTCGGCATCTCGATCTCGTTGAAACAGCTGATCATCATGCTCCTGACGGTCATCCTGCTGACGACCTTCTGGTACATCGTCAACAAGACCTCGCTCGGCCGCGCCCAGCGCGCGACGGAACAGGATCGCAAGATGGCGGCACTGCTCGGCATCGACGTCGACCGGACGATCTCGGTGACCTTCATCATGGGCGCCTCTCTCGCCGCCGTCGCCGGCACCATGTACCTGATGTATTACGGCGTGACCGTCTTCACCGACGGCTTCATTCCGGGCGTCAAGGCCTTCACGGCTGCGGTTCTCGGCGGTATCGGCTCGCTTCCGGGCGCCGTGCTCGGCGGCCTGCTCATCGGCCTCATCGAGAGCCTTTGGTCCGCCTACTTCACCATCGACTACAAGGACGTCGCGACGTTCTCCATCCTCGCCATCGTCCTGATCTTCAAGCCGTCCGGCATTCTCGGACGACCGGAAGTCGAGAAGGTTTGATCCATGTCCAACATTTCGAACACTCATGAGCGCGCCGGCGGGAACCTGACGGCGCAGGCTCTGCGCGAGGGCTTTTTCGCCGGCCTCGTCGCGCTCGGCCTCTTCGTCCTCTTCGTCGGTCTCGAGACCACGCAGAACATCCGCAACGAGCTCGTGCTGAACCAGCGCTGGGGGCTGCTCACGATCTTCGTGATCGTTGCCGCCGTCGGCCGCTTCCTCTCGGTCGCCTATCTGCGGCCCTGGCTTGCCGCCCGCAAGGCAGCCGCCGCGGCCAAGCCGGCGGAAGGCGAGGAAAGCTTCTTCAAGCGCAATTTCAGCAAGATCGCCATCGTCGCGCTGATCTTCTACCCGCCGATCATGGTCATGCTCTTCGGCGTGCAGGGCTCGCTGAAATGGGTCGACAATTTCGGCATCCAGATCCTCATCTACGTGATGCTGGCCTGGGGCCTGAACATCGTCGTCGGCCTTGCCGGCCTGCTCGATCTCGGCTACGTCGCCTTCTATGCGGTCGGCGCCTATTCCTATGCGCTCCTTTCGCAGCAGTTCGGCTTCTCCTTCTGGATCCTGCTGCCGCTCGCCGGCATCCTTGCCGCCTTCTGGGGCATGATCCTCGGCTTCCCGGTGCTGCGCCTGAAGGGCGACTATCTCGCCATCGTGACGCTGGCCTTCGGTGAGATCATCCGTCTTGTCCTCATCAACTGGACGGAAGTGACCCGCGGCACCTTCGGCGTCTCCGGCATTCCCAAGGCCTCGGTCTTCGGCATCTGGTCGTTCGACGTCAGCGCGCCGAACAACTTCGCCAAGGCCTTCGACCTGCCGATGTCCTCGGCCTACTACAAGATCTTCCTCTTCTATCTCATCCTGGCGCTGGCGCTGCTCACCGCCTATGTGACGATCCGCCTGCGCCGCATGCCGATCGGCCGCGCCTGGGAAGCGCTGCGCGAGGACGAGATCGCCTGCCGTTCGCTCGGCATCAACACGGTGACGACCAAGCTGACGGCCTTCTCCATCGGCGCGATGTTCGGCGGCTTCGCCGGCTCCTTCTTTGCCGTGCGCCAGGGCTTCGTCTCGCCGGAAAGCTTCGTCTTCCTCGAATCGGCGATTATCCTCGCCATCGTGGTCCTCGGCGGCATGGGCTCGCTCGTCGGCATCGCCGTCGCGGCGGCTGTGATGGTCGGCGGCACCGAGCTCTTGCGCGAGATGACCTTCCTGAAGCAGATCTTCGGGCCCGACTTCACGCCGGAACTCTACCGCATGCTGATCTTCGGCCTCGCCATGGTCACCGTCATGGTCTGGAAGCCGCGCGGCTTCGTCGGAAGCCGTGAGCCGACCGCCTTCCTCAGGGAGCGCAAGGCGGTCTCCGGCAGCTTCACCAAGGAAGGGCACGGCTGATGGCCCTCGGTGCGAACACGGTAGCGACGAACACGATGACGAACGATCCCATCCTCAAGGTCGAGCATCTGTCGATGCGCTTCGGTGGCCTCATGGCCATCAACGATCTGTCCTTCGAAGCGCAGCGCGGCGAGATCACGGCCCTCATCGGCCCGAACGGCGCCGGCAAGACCACGGTCTTCAACTGCGTCACCGGCTTCTACAAGCCGACCATGGGCATGATCACCATGCGCCAGAAGGCGGGCAAGGAGTTCCTTCTGGAACGCATGGCCGACTTCGAGATCACCCGCGACGCGAAGGTGGCGCGCACCTTCCAGAACATCCGGCTCTTCTCGGGCCTGACGGTGCTGGAAAACCTGCTCGTCGCCCAGCACAACATGCTGATGAAGGCCTCCGGCTATACGATCCTCGGCCTGCTCGGCTTGCCGGCCTACAAGCACGCCTCGGCGGAATCGATCGAGATCGCCAAGCACTGGCTGGAAAAGGCGCATCTCATCGAGCGCGCGGACGATCCGGCCGGCGACCTGCCCTATGGCGCGCAGCGGCGTCTCGAAATCGCCCGCGCCATGTGCACGGGGCCGGAATTCCTGTGCCTCGACGAACCGGCGGCCGGCCTCAACCCGCGCGAGTCGCTCGCGCTCAACGAACTCCTGCGTTCCATCCGCAAGGACAGCGGCACGTCGATCCTGCTCATCGAGCACGACATGTCGGTCGTCATGGAGATCTCCGACCATGTGGTCGTGCTCGAATACGGGCAGAAGATCTCGGACGGCACGCCGGACCATGTGAAGAACGATCCGAAGGTTATCGCGGCCTATCTCGGCGTTGAAGATGATGAGGTCGAAGAGGTGATCGAGGAAATCGAGGTGATCGCGGAGAGCGAAGGCACTGAAGGAGGATCGCACTGATGAGCGATACACTTCTCAGCGTTCAGGGCGTGCAGACCTATTACGGCAATATCCGCGCGCTGGCCGGGGTCGATGTCGAGGTGAAGAAGGGCGAGATCGTCTCGCTGATCGGCGCGAACGGCGCCGGCAAGTCGACCCTGATGATGACGATCTGCGGCAGCCCGCAGGCCCGTACGGGCACCGTCACCTTCGACGGCGAGGACATCACCCGTCTGCCGACGCATCTCATCGCGCGCCGCCGCATCGCGCAGTCGCCGGAAGGACGCCGCATCTTCCCGCGCATGACGGTCTATGAAAATCTCCAGATGGGCGCGAGCCTCGACAATCTGAAGTATTTCAACGAGGACGTGGAAAAGATCTTCACGCTCTTCCCGCGCCTCAAGGAACGCCAGAGCCAGCGCGGCGGCACGCTTTCGGGCGGCGAGCAGCAGATGCTCTCCATCGGCCGCGCGCTGATGGCGCGTCCGAAGCTCCTGCTGCTCGACGAACCCTCGCTCGGCCTTGCGCCGCTGATCGTCAAGGGCATCTTCGACGCGATCAAGAAGCTCAACCAGAACGAGGGCCTCACCGTGTTCCTCGTCGAGCAGAACGCCTTCGCCGCACTCAAACTCTCCGACCGGGCCTATGTGATGGTCAACGGGCAGGTGACGATGAGCGGTTCGGGCAAGGAACTTCTGGCCAACCCGGAAGTGCGTGCCGCCTATCTCGAAGGCGGCCGGCACTGAGGATGGTCCCGCGCAGGACCCGCAAGGATCCTGCGCCGATCCTGGGATTTACGGCGACCGTCGCGCATCCTGAACGACGCACGGTGCTGTAAGGGGAGTATGTGTTATGCAAGGAATTCTCTACGAAGAACCGTCGATCTGGCAGTTCCTGTTCATCACCGTCATCATGGGCGGCTGGACGGCCTGGCGCACCGGCAAGAGCGTTGCCGAGAACTGGCAGAGCTACGCCACGCTGGTCATCTACGTGCTTCTGCTCGGCGGGGCGATCCGCTTCATCCACCATGCGCTGTTCCACGGCACCATGCTGACGGTGCAATACTATGTCGTGGACACGGTCGTGCTTTTGTTGTTTGCTACGCTCGGCTACCGCTACTACCGCACGCGGCAGATGACCAACAACTACTACTGGCTCTATGAAAAGGCATCGCCCTTTTCCTGGAAAGCCAAATAGCCAGAGGGAAGCCCGCGGCCGGCCTCCGGTCGCGGTATAACGATATCGGCGCAATGATGCGGGTGTTGCGACCGGTTGAAACGAGCCCGCTTTTAAATTTGGGAGTAACAATATGAAGAAGTCTCTCATGTCGGCTGTTGCTTTGGCTGCAATGGTCGCCTTCAGCGGCAGCGCCTGGGCCGACATCCTGATCGGCGTCGGCGGCCCGCTGACCGGTCCGAACGCCGCCTTCGGCGCGCAGCTCCAGAAGGGTGCCGAGCAGGCTGCTGCCGACATCAACGCAGCCGGCGGCATCAATGGCGAGCAGGTCAAGATCGTGCTCGGCGACGACGTTTCCGACCCGAAGCAGGGCGTTTCGGTCGCCAACAAGTTCGTTGCCGACGGCGTGAAGTTCGTGGTTGGCCACTTCAACTCGGGCGTCTCCATCCCGGCTTCGGAAATCTATGCCGAAAACGGCGTGCTGCAGGTCTCCCCGGCCTCGACCAACCCGACCTACACGGAGCGCGGCCTGTGGAATACGTTCCGCGTGTGCGGTCGTGACGACCAGCAGGGTGCCGTTGCCGGCGCCTTCATCGCGGCGAACTTCAAGGACGCCAAGGTTGCCGTCCTGCATGACAAGACGCCGTACGGCCAGGGCCTTGCCGACGAAACCAAGAAGGCGACGAACGAAGCCGGCATCACCGAAGCCATCTACGAAGGCGTCAATGTCGGCGACAAGGACTTCTCCGCTCTCATCGCCAAGATGAAGGAAGCCGGCGTAACGGTCGTCTATTGGGGCGGTCTGCACACCGAGTTCGGCCTCATCGAGCGTCAGGCCGCCGACCAGGGCCTGAAGGCCCAGTTCATCTCGGGCGACGGTATCGTCTCGAACGAACTGGCCTCGATCGCCGGCGACGCCGTCGACGGCACGCTGATGACCTTCGCTCCGGATCCGCGCAAGAACCCGGCCGCCAAGGACCTCGTCGAGAAGTTCCGCGCTGCCGGCTTCGAGCCGGAAGCCTACACGCTCTATGCTTACGCAGCCGTTCAGGTTATCGCTGAAGGTGCCAAGGCTGCCGGCGGCGTAGACCCGCAGGCCATTGCCGAAGCCATCAAGTCCAAGGGCCCGTTCCAGACCGCCATCGGCGAACTCGGCTTCGACGAAAAGGGCGACATCACCCGTCCGGACTACGTCCTCTACACCTGGAAGAAGGGTGAAGACGGCAAGTACACCTACGTGCAGAACGAGTAGTCGTTCTGCCGGAACGGGCGGCGCATTGCACGCCGCCCGGCCGCCTGACCTTGAGCCCGGCCTTCGCGCCGGGCTTTTTTGTCGCCGACGGGGCGCGGCGGCGGCGTGGCCCCGGCTGGGGACTTGCGCGGCAAGGCGCCCTGGTGGAACCTGCAGCAAAGGGGATCGGGCGCTGCCTCCCCATGTCCCGACATCCGGTACTGACTGTCATGAACGTCTATGCGAAATCTGGTCATGAAGAGGAGGCGCCTTCCGGGCGCCTTCAGCGCGCGCGCGGGCATGGGCGGCTTGCTGCGAAGGCTTCCGCCGCCGGCACGCGGCTCGACGTGCTCTTCCAGGAGGGCTGCGCCAAGATCCGCCTGCCGAAGACCTTCGACGGCACGATGGAGGCGGTGCTGATCAACACGGCCGGCGGGCTCACTGGCGGGGACCGCATCGCTTGGGAGCTCGAGGCCCGTGGCGGAACGCGCCTGACGGCGACGACACAGGCCTGCGAGCGGGCCTACAAGGCGCAGGCATCCACGGCGACGGTCGAGACCCGCATTGCCGTCGGCGCGGGCGCGCGGGTCGACTGGCTGCCGCAGGAGACAATTCTTTTCGACCAGGCTGCGCTCGAGCGCCGGCTGGAGGTGGACCTTGCCGGAGACGCCACGTTCCTTGCGGTCGAGGCCATCCTCCTCGGCCGCAAGGCGATGGGCGAGCGCATGGAGACGGGCCTTTTCCGCGATCGCTGGCGCATCCGCCGCGCCGGACGGCTGATCCATGCGGAGGAAACGGCGCTTGCCGGCAGCGTCGCGGCGCTGGCGGACGAGGCGGCGGTGCTGGCCGGCGCCCGTGCCTTTGCCACCGTGCTCTTTTGCGGCCGCGCTGCCGAGGCGCATGTGGAGCCGCTGCGCCGGCTGCTGGCGGACGGGGAGGGCGGTGCCAGCCAGTGGCAGGACAAGCTCGTCCTGCGCCTCGTCGCGCCCGACGGCTTTGCGCTGAGAAAAAAGCTCATCCCGATCATTTCGCACTTGCGTGGCGGCGCGGGCGTACCGAAAGTCTGGACTCTCTGATCCGCGCGGTTTCGCGCCGGGTTCCTGTTTTGCGTATGTCGTGCGCGCAAAACCCCTGCTTAGTATCGCACGATAGGAATCAAGCGATGGACCGCCCATGAACCTGACCCCCCGCGAAAAGGACAAACTGCTGATCGCCATGGCGGCGATCGTGGCGCGCAAGCGGCTGGAGCGCGGCGTGAAGCTCAACCATCCCGAGGCGATCGCGCTGATCACCGATTTCGTCGTCGAGGGCGCGCGTGACGGCCGCGCCGTCGCCGAGCTGATGGAGGCGGGTGCCCATGTGCTGACGCGCGACCAGGTGATGGAGGGCATCCCCGAGATGATCCACGACATTCAGGTCGAGGCGACCTTTCCCGACGGCACGAAGCTCGTGACCGTGCACGAACCGATCAGGTGAGACCATGCTGGACCTTCGACCGAACTGCGAATGCTGCGACCGCGACCTGCCGCCGGAAAGCAAGGAGGCGATGGTCTGCACGTTCGAATGCACCTTCTGCGCCGATTGCGTGGCGGGCGTCCTGGGCGGCAGCTGCCCGAATTGCGGCGGTGAATTCGTGCGCCGGCCGGTCCGGCCCGCGGCGCTGCTCGCAAAATATCCGGCATCCACCAGGCGGGTCCTGAAAGCCGAAGGCTGCGGACCGGCCGCGGCAGCATGAGGAAGGCACCATGATCCCCGGTGAAGTCATTGCCGCTCCAGGCGATATCGAACTCAATGCCGGCCTGCCGGTCACCACCCTTGACGTTTCCAATACCGGTGACAGGCCGATCCAGGTCGGCAGCCACTACCATTTCTACGAGACCAATCCGGGCCTCGCCTTCGACCGGGAGAAGACGCGGGGCCTGCGCCTCGATATCCCTGCCGGCACGGCGGTGCGCTTCGAGCCGGGGCAGACCCGCACGGTCCATCTCATCCCCTTTGCGGGCAAGCGCGAAATCTACGGTTTCCGCCAGAACGTTATGGGGAAGCTCTGACATGATGACGCGCTCCCGCCTCATGCTCGCCGCGACGTTTCTTCTGCTTTCCGCCCCGCTGGCCGTCGCGCAGGATGGCGAGCCTGAGGTCGATTGCGAAAACGCACAGGCGCAGATCGAGATGAACATCTGCGCCGACCGCGACTACCAGGCTGCCGACGGCGAGCTGAATGCCGCCTACAAGGCGGCCATGGCCGCGGCGCGCGAGATGGACGAACAGGCCGGGGAGATGGGCGAGCACTATGTCGGCGCTGTCGACGCGCTGAAGCGCGCCCAGCGCGCCTGGATCGGCTACCGGGATGGCCAGTGCGAACTGGCCGGCTTCGAGGCGCGCGGCGGCTCGATGGAGCCGATGCTGGTCTCCGGCTGCCTTGCCGATCTGACGCGCAAGCGCACGGCCGAACTGAAGGCCGTCTCCGCCATCTCCGGAAACTGAGGAGGCTGGCTGTGTCACGCAGGATCATCATCGTCGGAAACGGTCCCGTGCCCGAAGGGGTCGCGGAAGCTATCGATGCCGCCGATGTCGTGATCCGCTTCAACGACTGCCGCTCCATGGGGCGTGGCGGTGAAAGGACCGACATCGTCGCCGTCTGTAACACCGGTCGCCCGGCCCTGGCGATGCTCGGCGGCGGACGGTGGAAGACGAGCGCCGCCGTGCGGCAGGCGCGCGAGATCTGGTGCGTGCGGACGGCGGAGATGTTCGCCGCCATGCGCCCGGCGCTTGCCGCGCGCCATCCCGATCTCGACGATTTCTGTGACGACTACACGCTCGGCTTCGAGACGTTCGCGCGCGCCACCGGCCGGCGGCTCGCTGTGATCCCGGATGCGGTGCATCACGCGCTCGATGCCGCCTTGGCCGCTTTCGATCCGCCGCCCTATGTGGTGCCGAGCTCCGGGCTGATCGTCATTGCCCATGTGCTCGACACCGCCGCGAAGGCGGGCGGGCGCGTTTCCATCGCCGGTTTCGGTCATGAGGGCTGGCAGTGGCACCCCTTTGCCGCGGAACGGCGCTGGGTGGACGCCCAGGTCGCCGCCGGCCGTCTCGATCGCCTGGAGCATGTCCGGTGAACTCCGGTTCGCGGGAAATGCCCGAGGGTTTTTATCGCATTGTCCGGCGCCGGAGCGATGTCGCCCCGGCCGGCAAGGCTCCAGACCATCTGAACAAGACTCCTGCCTCCCGGGGAAGCTGACCATGTCCTACAGAATGTCCCGCGCCGCCTATGCCAACATGTTCGGCCCGACCGTCGGCGACAGGGTGCGCCTTGCCGATACCGAGCTCTTCGCCGAGGTGGAGAAGGACTTCACCACCTATGGCGACGAGGTGAAGTTCGGCGGCGGCAAGGTCATCCGCGACGGCATGGGCCAGAGCCAGGCGACGCGTGTCGAAGGGGCCGTCGATACAGTCATCACCAACGCGCTGGTCATCGACCATGCCGGCATCTTCAAGGCCGATGTGGGCCTGAAGGACGGCCGCATCGCCGCCCTCGGCAAGGCGGGCAACCCGGATACGCAGCCCGGCGTCACCATCGTCGTCGGTCCCTCGACGGAGGTGATCGCGGGCGAAGGCAAGATCCTCACGGCGGGCGGCATGGATGCCCATATCCACTATATCTGCCCGCAGCAGATCGAGGAGGCGCTGGCGGGCGGCATCACCATGATGCTCGGCGGCGGCACCGGCCCGGCGCATGGCACGCTTGCCACCACCTGCACCGGCGCCTGGCATATCGAGCGCATGATCGAGAGCTTCGATGCCTTTCCGATGAACCTGGCACTCGCCGGCAAGGGCAATGCCTCGCTGCCGGCGGCCATCGAGGAAATGGTGAAGGCCGGCGCTTCCGCGCTGAAGCTGCACGAGGACTGGGGCACGACGCCGGCGGCGATCGACTGCTGCCTTTCCGTCGCGGACGACTACGACGTGCAGGTGATGATCCATACGGACACGCTGAACGAAAGCGGCTTCGTCGAGGACACGATGGCCGCCATCAGGGGCCGCACCATCCATGCCTTCCACACCGAGGGAGCAGGCGGCGGGCATGCGCCGGACATCATCAAGGTCTGCGGCCATGCCAACGTCATCCCGTCCTCGACCAACCCGACGCGGCCCTACACGGTCAACACGATCGCCGAGCATCTCGACATGCTGATGGTCTGCCATCACCTGTCGTCGTCGATCCCGGAAGACATCGCCTTTGCCGAGAGCCGCATCCGCAAGGAGACCATCGCGGCGGAGGACATCCTGCACGATATCGGCGCCTTTTCGATCATCTCCTCCGACAGCCAGGCGATGGGCCGTGTCGGCGAGGTGGCAATCCGCACCTGGCAGACAGCCGACAAAATGAAGCGCCAGCGCGGCCGCCTTGCCGGCGAGACGGGAGAGAACGACAACCTGCGCATCCGCCGCTATATCGCGAAATACACGATCAACCCGGCGATCGCCCATGGCCTCAGCCACGAGATCGGCTCGATCGAGGTCGGAAAGCGGGCAGACCTCGTGCTGTGGAACCCGGCCTTCTTCGGCGTGAAGCCGGACATGGTGCTGCTCGGCGGGGTGATCGCGATGGCGCCGATGGGCGATCCGAACGCCTCGATCCCGACACCGCAGCCGGTGCACTACCGCCCGATGTTCGGCGCCTTCGGCAAGATGCGCACCAATTCCTCCGTCACCTTCGTCTCGCAGGCGGCGATCGATCTCGGCCTGCGCGAGCGGCTCGGCGTCGCCAAGCAGCTCCTGCCGGTGCGCAACACGCGGGCCATCTCCAAGGCCTCGATGGTGCTGAACGACCTGACGCCGCATATCGAGGTGGACCCGGAGACCTACGAGGTGCGGGCGGACGGCGAACTGCTGACCTGCGAGCCCGCGACCGTGCTGCCCATGGCGCAGCGCTACTTCCTTTTCTAAGCGGCCGCCCGCCACGCGTCTTTCCGCAAATCCCTTAACGGAAGTTTCAAAACGGGACAGTTAAACTTCTAGCGAAGGCATTAGCTGAATCTGAAAGAAAGTGCCGTAGGGTCTCCTTGTTCATTGTGGAGAGTTTTATGCGTGGCAGGCTGGCCCTTTGGCTGAGGGCCCAGTGGGAGGCGGGTGTCTTCCAGACGCGGGCCGATATTTCGATGTTCGTGCTGAACACCGTGCTGGTGGCCATCACGCTCGCCACCGCGGCCTATCTGATGGTCGCGGCCATCCTCGCGAATTTTCACCTTCTCCCCTATCCCTTTGCCTCCGCCCTCGGTTTCGGCACGTCCACGGCGGTGCTGATCGCGGCGAGCGTATCGGCCCTGATTGCCTGGCTCCTGGGAATAGCGATCCACGGAATGGCTCTGTCGCGCGCCGAGTTCGAGCGGCTCAGCCGGCTGGATTCTCTTTCGGGCCTCCTCAACCGGCGGGCCTTCGTCGAAGACATGGCGGAGAAAAGGGTTAACGGTTTCTTCGTGCTGTTCGATGTCGACCGGTTCAGGCTCGTCAACGATACGCATGGCCATGCGGTGGGGGACGCGGTCATCGTCGCCATCGCGGAGGAGCTGGAGCGGGTGTTCGCGTCCCCGCATCTCGTCGGGCGTTTCGGCGGCGAGGAGTTTGCCGTCTTCATCGAGAACGACGATCGCGGGGATTGCAGCCTTCTGGTGGAGGAGGCACGTCGTTCCGTGGCCGCGCGCCGGGTCGAGACCGACAGGGGGCCGATCGGCGTCACGCTGTCGGCCGGCATTGCCGACCGGCCCGTGGGCCGGCGGTTCGAGGCGGTCTTCGAGGCGGCGGACCGGGCGCTCTATCTCGCCAAGTCGCTCGGCCGCGACCGGACGATCCATGAGGACGAGGGCGAGGGGCTGCTGGAGCCGAGCCGCCGTGTCGCGGCCGGCGGACGCCGGCGCTGATGGCGCCCCTACGTCAAATGACGTAGGGCGGTGCTTCGGCGGTTTCCTTCACGGGACAAACATGCTTTTGTCGGCGGGACTTGATCCACCGAGACCAGAGGCCGCCTCTTGCCCTATCGCTCCACGGAAATCCTGCCGCGCGGAACCGGCGGAATTCGCACGCCCATCGATGCCGTCGTTCTGGCGCACGACCAGCGCCATGTGCGCCGCAAGCTCCTGCACATGCGCAGCGACGATATCGTGATGCTCGATCTCAAGGAGCCGGTGCAGCTTGCCCATGGCGACCTCCTGCTCACCGAAGCGGGCGAGGTGATCGAGGTCATCGCCGCCGAGGAGGAGCTCCATGAGGTGACGCCGAAGGATCGCCTGCATCTCGTCGAGCTTGCCTGGCACCTCGGCAACCGGCACTTGCCGGCGCAGATCGAGGATGCCCGCATCCTCATCCTGCGCGACCATGTCATCCGGGACATGCTGACCGGGCTCGGCGCCGCGGTGCGGGATGTCGTCGAACCCTTCCATCCGCTGCGTGGCGCCTATCACGGCACGGGACACGGCCATCACCATCACGGCCATGGCTGACACGGCGTCGCCCGCGGCCCCGCTGCGCCTGATGACCTGGCTCTCGCCAGCCTTTCCGGTCGGCGCCTTCTCCTATTCCGGCGGCCTGGAACAGGTGGTGAGCGACGGGGATGTCGAGGATGCGCAGACCCTTGGCGCCTGGCTTTCGAGCCTTCTTGCGCATGGCAATCTCTGGAACGACGCGGTGCTTTTTGCCGAGGCACATCGGGCCTGCGGGGATGCGGCGCGGCTGGCGGCGGTCGCTGAACTCGCGGCGGCGCTGTCGGGCTCGGCGGAGCGGCATCGCGAGACCATGCTGCAGGGCGAGGCCTTCCTCGCCGCCGCGGCGAGCTGGCCGCATCCGGTGCTGGCGGCGCTCGGCGGCGCAGCCGCCTATCCGGTGGCCGTCGGCGCCGTTTCGGGCGGCCACGGCATTACGGCCGAGGCGGCGCTCGCCGCTTATCTGCACGCCGTTGCCTCGAACCTCGTCTCGGTCGCCATCCGCTGCGGCGTCATCGGCCAGCGGGACGGCGTGGCGCTGCTGGCGGAGCTGGAAGGATGGGTCCTCACGCTCGCCACGGCCGCGGCCCGCTCGACGCTCGACGATCTCGGTTCGGCCGCCATCCGGGCGGATATCGCCAGCCTGCGGCACGAGACGCTGGCGACGCGGCTGTTCCGCTCATGACGGCGCTTGCGGCTGCGTGCAACGCGGCACAGATTTCCAATAAAGGGGTGGCGGCGTTCCAAGCCGGTCATCCCGGATCTTCCGGAGGCTTCCCATGACATCGAAGAACGGTCCCCTACGCGTCGGCATCGGCGGCCCCGTCGGCTCGGGCAAGACGGCGCTCACCGAAAAGCTCTGCAAGGCGATGCGCGAGCATTTTTCCGTCGCGGTCGTCACCAACGACATCTACACGAAGGAGGACGCCGAGGCGCTGGTGCGCATGCAGGCGCTCTCCTCGGACCGCATCGTCGGCGTGGAGACGGGCGGCTGCCCGCACACGGCGATCCGCGAGGACGCCTCGATCAATCTCCAGGCCATTGCCGACCTCAACCGGCGGTTCCCCGATCTGGATGTTGTCTTCATCGAATCGGGCGGCGACAATCTGGCCGCCACCTTCTCACCGGATCTTGCGGACCTGACGATCTATGTCATCTCGGTCTGCCAGGGGGAGGAAATCCCGCGCAAGGGCGGGCCGGGCATCACGCGCTCAGACCTGCTGGTCATCAACAAGAAGGACCTCGCCCCCCATGTCGGGGCCGATCTCGATGTCATGCAGCGCGATGCCGAACGCATGCGGGCCGCCAGGCCCTTCGTCTTTTCCGATATGAAGCGAGGGGAGGGCGTCGGACGCATCGTCGACTTCCTGCGCGTCGAGGGCGGGCTCTGATCCCGCCCCGGCGAGGGTACGTCAGATCCGGCGCAGGGCCTCCGGGTCGCCGATATGGACGAGGCGGCCGCGGACATTGACGCTGTGGCCCCGCAGCATGGAGAAGGCGCGTGACAGCGCCTCGGGCGCCAGTCCCAGCTTTCCGGCAAGCAGGCTCTTCTGGTAGGGCAGGCGGAAGCTGGTGGCCTTGTCCTCCGCCGGGCACTGGGCGAGCAGGTAGCGCGCCACGCGCTGCGGTGCGGTGTGCAGGCGATCGTCGGCAAGGCTGGCGAAGGCCCGCGCCAACTGGCCGGAAAGCGCGTTGGCGAGCGCCATCGCCAGGTCCGGCCGCCGCCCGGCGATGTCGCGCACGCGCTTCAGGTCGAAACGGGCGATGAGGGAGGGCTCGGCCGCCTGTGCGGTCGCCCCGTAGCGGCCGCCGTCGAGCACGACGCTGGCGCCGATCAGGTCGCCGGGACCGTAGAGCTCCACATCCGCCTCCCGGCCGTCCGGGTCCAGCTTGTAGACGCGCACATAGCCGGAGAGAACGGAATGCAGCATGTCCGCCGGCTCACCCTCGCGAAACAGCATCTGGCGCGCCGGCAGGTTGCCGATGGCCGCTATCTCCATCATCGCCGCCACGCTCTCCACGCCAAGGGCGGACAGGAGGCCGGAATTCAGCAGGGTTTCCCGTTCCCGGGCACCGGGTTTCATCAGCCTGTTCATCGATCTCACTCCATGCTCCCGCAGGCATCATCGGTCTTCGATGGGGAGAACGATAGTCGAGGAAGGGGAAGTCTTATTTGATTTCGATCAATGAACGCGAAAACGGCCGGCTCGACACCTGTCGAGCCGGCCGTTTGTTTCGTCCTGCGGCTATTCCGCGGCCAAGGGCGAGTGGTGCACGACGCTGAACGGCTTTCGCTCGCCGTTTTTCTTCTCGAGCGTCTCGATGCGCTTTTCGAGATCGGCGACATCGCGGCTCGTCTGGTCGGCAAGGCGGGTCAGGGCTTCCGGCTCCATCGCCAGCAACTCATCGTCCTTCTTGCCGACGAAGCGGCCGAACGTCCAGGCGAGCAGGCGGGAAAGGTCGTCCATGATGAGGAAGAAGGACGGCACGACGACGAGCGAGAGCACCGTCGAGACGATGATGCCGCCGATGACGGCGATCGCCATGGGCGAGCGGAAGGAGCCGCCTTCGCCGACGCCGAGCGCCGAGGGCAGCATGCCCGCCGACATGGCGATGGAGGTCATGACGATGGGGCGGGCGCGCTTGCGGCCGGCCTCGATCATCGCATGCACCCGCTCCATGCCGTGGTGCATCATCTCGATGGCGAAGTCGACGAGCAGGATAGCGTTCTTCGTCACGATGCCCATCAGCATCAGGATGCCGATGAGGACGGGCATGGACAGCGCGTTCTGCGTCAGGATCAGCCCGGCCGCCACGCCGCCGATCGCGAGCGGCAGCGAGAAGATGATGGTGAAGGGCTGGATCACGTCCTTGAAGAGCAGAATCAGCACCATCAGCACGAGCAGCAGGCCGAGCAGCATGGCGTTGGCGAAGGACTGCTGCATCTCGCCCTGGATTTCCGTGTCGCCGCTTTCGGCGAGCTGCACGGTCGGCGGCATGTCGATGCCGCTGGCGATCTCCTTGAAGCGGGCTGTCGCCGTGTCCAGCGCGACGCCGGGCTTGAGGTCGGAGCCGATCGAGACGACGCGGTTGCGGTTGTGCCGCTTGATGGAGCTCGGGCCTTCCGAATAGTCGATATCGGCCACGCTCGACAGCGGCACGAACTGTCCGCCCGCCGTCTGGATCTTCAGGTTGCGGATTGCGCCGAGATCGGCACGGAAGTCGCGGTCGACCTGCACGCGGATCGGGATCAGCCGGTCGTCGAGCGAAACCTTGCTGAGCTGGGAATCGATGTCGCCGATGGTGGCGACCCGCACGATCTCCGAGATCTGCGCCGTGGTGATGCCGAGGCGGGCCATCTGTTCGTCGCGCGGGCGGATCTGCAGTTCCGGCCGCGGCAGCGAGCCTTCGGAGCTGACATTGGCCAGAACCGGATCGGCGCGCAGCTTCGATTCCAGCACGGCGACGGTGGCGTTCAGGTCCGCCTCGTTGTTGGAGAGCAGGTTGAAGGCAAGGTCCCGTTCGCCGCGGTCGTTGAGCTTGATGACGCGGACATCAGGGATTTCGCGCATCGTCGCGAAGATGTCCTTCTCGATTTCCCACTGCGGACGCAGGCGCCCGTGCGCCTCCATTTTCGGCAGGTACTGGCCGATCAGCGGAATGCGGCCGGCGACGTCGTTGACCAGCTTGTAGGTGAGCGAATGCTCCAGCTTGTCGAGGATGACGGTCACCGAGGCGCGGCGCAGTTCCAGGTCGCCCTTCGGCGAGGAGCCACCGAGCACGAAGACGCTTTCCACCCCGTCGATGTCCTTGACCCGCTCGAAGATCTGCGTCGTCGTACGGTCGGTATCTTCAAGCATGGCATCCGGCGGCAGTTCCACGGAGAGCACGACGCGGGAAGCGTCTTCCGGCGGAAGGAAGCTGCCGGGCACGGTCGAAAGCAGGGCGACGGAGCCGATCAGGAAGCCGATGGCCGCCAGAAGCGTCGCGTAACGGGCGTACCACTTGCTCGTCGTCTTGCTGACGAGCCAAGTGTAGCCGCGCATGAAGGCGCCTTCCTTCTCCTCGCCGTGGCCGTCCGCATCGCCGGAGCGCATGAGATAGGCTGCCATGACAGGTGTGATGAGGCGCGCCACCGCAAGGGAGAAGAACACCGCCACCGCGACCGTCAGGCCGAACTGGATGAAGTACTGGCCAGGAATGCCGGGCATGAAGGAGACCGGCACGAAGACCGCGATAATGGTGAAGGTCGTGGCGATGACGGCGAGGCCGATTTCATCCGCCGCCTCGATCGCCGCCTTGTAGGGCGATTTGCCCATGCGGATGTGCCGGGCGATGTTCTCGATCTCCACGATCGCGTCGTCGACGAGGATGCCGGTCGCCAGCGTCAGCGCCAGGAATGAGACGAGGTTCAGCGAGAAGCCGAGCATGTCCATGACGAAGAAGGTGGGGATCGCCGAAAGCGGCAGCGCCACCGCCGAGATCAGCGTCGCCCGCCAGTTGCGCAGGAAGAGTAGCACCACGGCGACGGCGAGCAGCGCGCCTTCCAGGAGTGTGTGGAGCGCGGCCTCGTAGTTGCCGTAGGTGAAGTAAACCGCGTCGTCGACGATCTGGATCGAGACGTCCGGATACTGCGCGCGCACTTTTTCCAGCGATTTGGCGACGGACTCGGCGACCGTCACTTCGCTGGCGCCCTTCGAGCGGAAGACGGCGAAGGTGACGACCGGGTTGCCGTTGAAGCGTGAGAAGGAGCGCGGCTCCTGGTAGGTGTCCGTGACGTTGCCGAGTTCGGAAAGCCGCACGAAGCGGCCGTTCGGCAGCGCGATCATCGTGCTGGTCAGCTTTTCGACGGAGCGGGCGTCGCCGAGCGTGCGGATCGCCTGTTCTGCCCCGGCGATCTGGCCGCGGCCGGAGCCGACGTCGGCGTTCATGTTGCGGATCTGGCGGTTCACATCGGCGGCGGAAATGCCGAAAGATTCCAGCTTGTCCGGGTTGAGGTCGATGCGCACCTCGCGATCGGCGCCGCCGAAGCGATCGATCTTGCCGATGCCGGGCTGGCCCTGCAGCGCCCGCTTGATCTTGTCGTCGACGAACCAGGACAGCTCTTCCAGCGTCATGTTCGGCGAGGAGACGGCAAACGTCTGGATCGCCTGGCCTTCCACATCGATCTTTGTGACGACCGGCTCCTCGATGGAGGCCGGCAGGTCGCTGCGGATGCGGTCGATGGCGTCCTTGACGTCCTGGAGCGCTTGGTTTGTCGGCTTCTCGATCTCGAAGAGCACGGATGTGAGGGAATTGCCGTCGGTGACGGTCGACATGATGTCGTCGACGCCCTCGATACCGGCAACCGCGTCCTCGATCTCCTTGGTGACCTGCACCTCAAGCTCGGCCGGGGCGGCGCCGCTCTGGTCGACATTGATGGCGATGACCGGCACGTCGATGTTCGGGAAGCGCGTGATCGGAAGGGCGTAGAAGGATTGGATGCCGACATACATCAGCAGGAAAAACGCGAGCAGCGGCGCAATCGGATTGCGAATGGACCAAGCTGAAAAATTCATGTCCCCAAAGTCCTCGATAAGAGACCAGACGTTTCCGTATGTTTCGGCGCAGTTCCGCGGCGCAAGCCAAGCTGCGCCCTTGCCGATCCTGCTCCAGGCATCCAGCCCAATCCCGGATCGCCCGCCATGCGACCGGGCGCCCCAGCCCGGCATTGCCTCCCGCCTTGCGCGGAAGCGGCCCCGCTGCGGCGGAGCCCTCCTGTCATTTCGTCGCCGAGGCCTGCACGGCATGCACCGGATTGATGCGGTCGCCCTCGCGGACATAGGCACCGGCCTTGGCGACCACCTCGTCGCCGGCCGCAAGGCCGCTGACGATCTCGATCACCTGGCCGTCCTGGATGCCGGTTTCGACCGGCACCAGCTTGACCACGCCGTCCTCGACCTTGCGGGCGACCGTCTTGCCGCCGGCTGTCGTGACGGCGGAGAGCGGCAGCACGACGCCTTCCTTTTCCTCGACGACGATTTGCGCGCTGGCGAACATGCCGGCGCGTGCCTTGCCGGGTTCGTCGAAGCGGATATAGACGCGGCCGAGGCGGCTTTGCGGGTCGAGCGTCGGCTCGACGAGGCGGATCGTGCCGGTAAGCGTGGCGGCCCCGCCGGCGAGCGTGACGGTCGCCTTCTGGTCCGGGGCGAGCTTGAGGATGCCGTCCTCGGAAACGTCGGCCTTCAGCTCGATCTCGCCGTCGCGAATGACGGTGAAGAGCGGTGCTGCCGCGCCGCTCGCGATCGCGCCGATCTTGGCCGTGCGGGCGGAGACGATGCCGGCGACCGGCGACTTCACCGCGGTGCGGGCAAGCTTCAGGTCGATGTCGTCGATCTGCGACTGGGCGACCTTGATGTCGGCCTGCGAAACGGCGATCGCCTGCTCGGCGGAATTGACGCGGGCGAGCGCCGCATCCGCGGCGGCAACGGCCTGGTCGGCGGCGGCCTGCGACTGCGAGCCGGACTTGACGAGCCGCTGGGCCCGGTCGCGGACGCGCACGGCCTCATCGGCATTGGCCTTGGCCTCGACGAGCTGGGCCTCAATCTGGGCGAGGGCGGCATTCGCCTTGGCAAGCGAGGCTTCGGTCTGGCTCTTCTGCAGCACCAGCGCATCGTCGTTCAGCGTGGCGAGCGTGCCGCCCGCCTCGACCCGGTCGCCGACATCGGCGGCAAGCGTGCGGATGGAGAGGCCGTCGACGAGCGGGGTGACATAGACGTCTTCAACCGCCTGGACCGAGCCGGTCGCAACCACGCGATCGACCAGCGTGCGCGTTTCAGCGGCGGTGACGACGATTGCCGGGAGGTTTTGCGCCTGCTGCTTGTCGGCCTCGCCCTCCGCCGGATCGGCGGCAAGAGCGAAAAGCGGCGTCACCGTCAAGAATGTCGCGACGGAAAAAGAGAGAACTTTCCTGCGTCCAGAAGCCATAGGCCGAACTTTCCCAAAAGCATGACTTTATGATCTCGGCCCGGGCGCTGTTCTTGAGGTTCTTGCCGGACCCTATTTCCTAGCAATATGGCGGACACGGAACGGCTCCCCGGCTCCTCCACGCTCCCGCTGTGCGGTCTATGTAGTCGGCGCGCCCTGTCCTTGCAAGAGGCAACGAAATGGTGCCTCATTATTTTATGCGTTTGGCATTTCGATGGCAATCGTGACGGACTGTCGCAACCGGGCCGCGATCTCGCGGCCCTCGAAACGAAACATGCGGGGCCTGAGGCCCCGCATGTCGCGCGATCAGGCGGGAGGACTACTTCAGCGCTTCGTCGGTGATCTCGTGCGTCCAGGCGCCTTCCGGCTCCTTGGAGATGACCGGATCGGAACCGCCGGCGAGCAGCGAGGCGACGGTGCGCTTGTAGTCCGCCTCGTCGAGCGCGCCGTTAGAACCGGCCGTCAGCTTGGCGATCTCGCCCATCATGCGCTTCTGGTGGGCTTCGGTCTGGGCGCCGGTCGAATCGTTTTCGAGAACGATGTCGGCGGCTTCGTCCGGGTTCTCCTCGGCATATTTCCAGCCCTTCATGGAGGCGCGCACGAACTTGACCATCTTCTCCTTGAAGGCGGCGTCCTTGAGCTTGTCCTCCAGCACGTAGAGGCCGTCCTCCAGCGTGGCCACACCCTGGTCCTCGTACTTGAAGGTGACGAGATCCTCCGGCTTGATGCCCGCATCGAGGACCTGGCCGTACTCATTGTAGGTCATGGTGGAGATGCAGGCGGCCTGCTTCTGGATCAGCGGATCGACGTTGAAGCCCTGCTTCAGCACGGTCACGCCGTCCGGTCCGCCGTCGGTCGGGATCTTCAGGTGGCTCATCCAGGAGAGGAAGGGATATTCGTTGCCGAAGAACCAGACGCCAAGCGTCTTGCCCTTGAAGTCCTCCGGCCCCTTGACGCCGGATTCCTTCAAACAGGTCAGCATCATGCCCGAGGACTTGAAGGGCTGGGCGATGTTGACGAGCGGCACGCCCTTTTCGCGGGTGGCAAGGGCGGACGGCATCCAGTCGACGATGACGTCGGCGCCGCCGCCGGCGATCACCTGGGCGGGCGCGATGTCCGGTCCGCCCGGCTTGATTTCCACGTCGAGGCCTTCTTCCTCGTAAAAACCCTTGTCCTTCGCGACGTAGTAGCCGGCGAACTGGGCCTGGGTCACCCATTTCAGCTGGAGCGTCACCTTGTCGGCGGCCTCGGCCTGGAACGCGGCAAGCGAGAAGGCGCTTGCCAAAAGGAGCGATGCGATCTTCGTTTTCATGTCAGTTCCCTCTTTTCTTTATTTTACGCCTGCCCACCGCGGACAGACGGATGCCAGAACGTGACGGCCCGCTCGACGAGCGCGACGATCCCGTAGAAGGCGGAGCCAGCCACCGCGGCGACCGCGATTTCGGCCCAGACCATGTCGACATTCATGCGGCCCACTTCCGTGGAAATCCGGAAGCCCATGCCGACGATGGGCGTTCCGAAGAATTCGGCAACGATCGCACCGATCAGCGCGAGCGTGGAATTGATCTTGAGCGCGTTGAAGATGAAGGGCCAGGCGGCGGGAAGGCGCAGCTTGACGAGTGTCTGGAACCAGTCGGCAGCGTAGGTGCGCATCAGGTCGCGCTCCATGTGGCTCGTCGCGGCAAGGCCGGAGACGGTATTCACCAGCATGGGGAAGAAGGTCATGATGACGACGACGGCGACCTTCGACTGCCAGTCGAAGCCGAACCACATGACCATGATGGGCGCGACGCCGATGACCGGCAGTGCCGAGACGAAATTGCCGAGCGGCAGCAGGCCCTTCTGCAGGAAGGGCGAGCGGTCGATGAGGATCGCGACGAGGAAGCCGAGGCCGCAGCCGAGCGCATAGCCGACGAGCACGGATTTGAGGAACGTCTGGCGGAAATCCGCCCAGAGCGTCGGCACGGAGCTGATCAGCCGTGCCCAGATCGTGCTCGGCGGCGGCAGCAGCACGGAGGGGATGCTGAAGCCCCTGACGATGCCTTCCCAGATGACGAGGATGGTGACGCCGAAGACCAGCGGCACGGCGAGGCGCGCGGCGCGATCCATGGCCGGGCTCGCGAATTTCCGGCGGACGAGCCATTCGTTGAAGGCCCAGGCGGCGAGCCAGAAGACGATGGCGGATATCAGGATCGAAAGGTTCATGCCCGCGCCCCCATGCGTTTGAGGACGAGGCTGTGCGCGAAGCCGACGACGATGACGAGCAGCGCCGCCACTGCCGCCGCCATGAAGAGTGCCGCCCAGATCTGCACCGTCTGGCCGTAATAGGAGCCGGCGAGCAGGCGCGCGCCGAGGCCGGCGACGGCGCCGGTCGGCAGTTCGCCGACAATGGCGCCGACGAGCGAGATGGCGATCGCCACCTTCAGCGAGGTGAAGAGGTATGGCATGGAGGCGGGCCAGCGCAGCTTCCAGAAGGTCTGCGCGGAGGACGCGTTGTAGGTGTGCATGAGATCGAGCTGGATCTGCTCCGGGCTGCGCAGCCCCTTCACCATGCCGACGACCACCGGGAAGAAGGAGAGATAGGTCGAGATCAGCGCCTTAGGCATCAGGCCGGATATGCCGACCGCATTCAGCACGACGATGATCATCGGCGCGATGGCGAGGATGGGAATCGTCTGGCTGGCGATGACCCAGGGCATCAGCGAGCGGTCCATCGCCCGGTTGTGCACGATGGCGATGGCCAGCAGGATGCCGAGCGCCGCACCCATGGCAAAGCCGAGCAGCGTCGCCGACAGCGTGATCCAGGCATGGTAGACGAGGCTGCGCCGGGAGGTGACCGCCTTGTTGACGGTCGTGTCCCAGAGTTCGGCGAAGACCTGGTGCGGCGCGGGCAATACCGGCCGCTCCTGCGCCATTGTCTTCGGCAGCAGCTCCATGAAGCCGATCGTTCCGCCCGCGCGCGCCGCCTGGTCGCGCTCGAAGGGGGCGTTCAGCACGACGACGAAGACGTACCAGACGGCGACGAGCGCGACGAGGACGGTGCCGATCGGCAGCAGGCGGTCGCGAAGGAAGCTGGCCTTGCCCATGGCTCAGCTCCTTGCCGGGGCGGGCATGAGCATCAGCCCCATCGCCAGGATGCCGAGACCGACGCCGGCAAGCTGGGTGCTGTTGAGGCGTTCGCCGAAGAAGAAAAAGGCGATGACGTTGATCAGCAGCAGCTGGGTGATGGCGGACAGCGAAATGGCAATGCCGAGCCCCCCTTCGCGCATCAGCTTCAGCATCATCAGGTTGCCGACGATGTAGAGCGCCATGGAGAAGAGCAGGTAGAGGATGTTCGTCGTGCCGATATAGGCACGCGATGCGGTCGCCGCACCGATGAAGACGGTGGTCGCGCCGAAGAGCCAGAGCATGTAGGAGAGCTTCATCAGGCGTGCTCCTCGTAGCTGTGGCCGGCGCGCAGGCCCTCGCGCACCCGGTGGGCGATCTCGAGGAATTGCGGGGTTTCGCGGATGCCGAGCGGGCGCTCCTTCGGCAGGGGCGATTCGATCACGTCGGTGACGCGGCCGGGGCGGGGGCTCATGACGACGATCTTCGTCGAGAGGTAGACGGCCTCGGGGATCGAGTGGGTGACGAAGCAGATCGTCTTCCGCGTGGCGGCCCAGAGTTTCAGCAACTGTTCGTTGAGATGGTCGCGCACGATCTCGTCGAGGGCGCCGAAGGGCTCGTCCATCAGCAGCAGGTCGGCGTCGAAGGCGAGCGCGCGGGCGATCGATGCGCGCTGCTGCATGCCGCCGGAGAGCTGCCAGGGATATTTCTTGCCGAAGCCGGAAAGATTGACGAGGTCGAGCGTGCGCTCGATGCGCGCCTCTTGGTCCGCCTTCGAATAGCCCATGATCTCCAGCGGCAGGGCGATGTTCTTCTCGATGGTGCGCCAGGGATAGAGTGCGGCGGCCTGGAAGACATAACCGTAGGCGCGGCGCCTGCGCGCCTCTTCCGGCGTCATGCCGTTGACGGTGATGGTGCCGGAGGTCGGCCTCTCCAGATCCGCGATAACGCGCAAGAAGGTCGTCTTGCCGCAGCCGGAAGGGCCGATGAAGGAGACGAAATCGCCCTTTTCGACGGAAAGGTCGACGCCCGTCAGCGCGGTGACCGGGCCATCGGCGGTCTGGAAGGTGAGGCCGAGGCCCTTGGCGGACACGACGGTGCTGGAGGCTGTTGCATGGGACATGGCGGTCATCTTTCGGCGCGGGTTGCGGCAGACTGCATGTCCATTCTCAGCATTGCAATCGGCATTGTCTGCAGTATCACTTTGGGCACGGAATTCTCACGCTGGAACCGGGGGAAGAGACGATGGCGGTGGAGACGAAGGCCGAATGCCGGGTGGTTCGCCCGGGCAGCACCTATGGCGGAAAACAGGGGTTCAGCTATTTCGAGGGCATCGCCCGCGAGAGCGTTGGCGCCTCCGGCATCTGCATGCATCTCCTGACGATCCCGCCGGGCGGGCGGGCGAAGGCGCACATGCACGAGAGCCACGAGACGGCGATCTACATGCTCTCCGGCGAGGCGCATACCTGGTACGGCGCGCGGCTGGAGAATCACGTGATCGTCAAGGCGGGCGAGATGTTCTACATCCCCGCCGGCGTGCCGCACCTGCCGGCCAATCTCTCCGGCGAACCCGCCTCGGCGGTCATCGCCAGGACAGATCCCCACGAGCAGGAGAGCGTGGTGCTTCTGCCGCATCTCGAGGCGCTGGTTGTGATTTAGGCGGCGGGGGAACGCACCTCCCTCTGTCCCGCCGGACGTCTCCCCCTCAAGGGAGGAAATCGAAAGGCCGGTCCGTTTCCCCGGATCGTACAGGCATCGCTCGCGGCAAGAGCGCATCCTGGTTTGAGGTATGATCAGCGCTCCCAGCCGATCTCCCCCCTTGAGGGAGAGATGTCCGGCAGGACAGAGGGGGGTGAATGCTGTTCGCAGGCTCCTCACGTCTTGCACCGCATCAGCGGCCCCCAGCGCGTGCCATCGGGAAAGCTCACGGTGTAGCCGCCGCCGTCGGGCGTCAGCGTCAGCTCGTAGGGCGTGGCCTCCTCGTATCCTTCCTCATGGCATTCGGCGGCGACCTTCGTCGCGCCGCCCACCCGATTGCCTTCGCCCTTGAACGCGCAATAGGAGGCGGCGGTGGTGACGCCATCCTTGTTCAACAGGAAGAAGAAATCGGCGCCGGAGGATTCGCCCGTCTCGGCGTAGCGGCAGCCTTCCGCGTCGCCATAGCTGCCATCGACGATGTCGGCCGCCGCCCCTGCCGGACCGGCGAGAACCATGCCGAGGAGAAGGGCGAGGCGGCCGGCGCGGATCATACGCCGCTCGCCGGAATGCCGCTGCGCTCCACCTTGCGCGGCGCGGTGATCTCCTTCCAGGTCGACAGCGCCTTGTTGACGGCCGCAAACGGCTCGCGCTTGACGAACTGGCCGTGGCCCTCGCGGGTCTTCACGGTGCTCTCCTCGATCGCGACCACGCCGCGCGTCAGGGTATAGCGCGGCAGGCCAGTCACCTCCTTGCCCTCGAAGACGTTGTAGTCGATCGAGGATTGCTGGTTCTTGGCGGAGATGGTCTTGGAACGCTTCGGGTCCCACACGACGATATCCGCATCCGCGCCGACGAGGATCGCGCCCTTCCTCGGATAGACGTTGAGGATCTTGGCGATGTTGGTGGAGGTGACCGCGACGAACTCGTTCATCGTCAGCCGGCCGGTGTTGACGCCGTTGGTCCAGAGCATCGGCATGCGGTCTTCCAGGCCCCCGGTGCCGTTCGGGATCTTGCGGAAATCGCCGGCGCCGGTTCGCTTCTGGTCGGTCGTGAAGGCGCAGTGGTCGGTCGCCACCACCTGCAGCGAGCCCGCGGCGAGGCCGGCCCAGAGCGAATCCTGATGCTGCTTGTTGCGGAAGGGCGGGCTCATGACGCGGCGGGCGGCGTGGTCCCAGTCCTTGTTGAAATATTCGCTCTCGTCCAGCGTCAGGTGCTGGATCAGCGGTTCGCCATAGACGCGCATGCCGCTCTGCCGGGCGCGGCGGATGGCTTCGTGCGCCTGTTCGCAGGAGGTGTGCACGACATAAAGCGGCGCGCCCGCCATGTCGGCGATGATGATGGCGCGGTTCGTCGCCTCGCCCTCGACGGAGGGCGGGCGGGAATAGGCGTGGCCTTCCGGCCCGTTGTTGCCCTCGTCCATCAGCTTCTGCTGCATGGCGGCGACGACATCGCCGTTTTCCGCATGGACGAGCGGCAGCGCGCCGAGCGCGGCGCAGCGCTGGAACGAGGCGAACATCTCGTCGTCGTTCACCATCAGCGCGCCCTTGTAGGCCATGAAATGCTTGAAGGTGTTGATGCCCTTCTCCTCGACGACGGCCTTCATCTCGTCGAAGACCTGTTCGCCCCACCAGGTGACGGACATGTGGAAGGAATAGTCGCAATTGGCGCGGGTCGACTTGTTGTCCCAGCGCTTCAGCGCGTCGAGCAGCGACTGGCCCGGATCGGGCAGGCAGAAATCGACAACCATGGTCGTGCCGCCGGCAAGGCCGGCCCGCGTACCGCTCTCGAAATCATCGGCCGAATAGGTGCCCATGAAGGGCATTTCGAGATGCACATGCGGATCGATGCCGCCCGGCATGACATAACAGCCCGCCGCATCCAGCATCTCGTCGCCGGAAAGGTCCGGGCCGATCTCGACGATCCTGCCACCGTCGATCTTTACGTCGGCCTTGTAGGTGAGGTCCGCGGTAACGACGGTTCCGCCCTTGATGACTGTGCTCATTGCGCTGTCCTCTACTGCTTGGTGGAAATGGTGACAGTGCGTGTGTCGACATCCCATTCGTATTCAGTTTCTCCGACACCCTGCTGAAGCAGGCGCGCTTCGATCTCCTCATCGAGGCCACCATCAAGATATTGCACCCACAATGCTTCTGCGGCGTCCTCAGCTTTGGGGCCGGTGAAGACAAAGGTAACGGACTTGCCTGCCATGCTGATTCTCCCGATGACGTCAGGCTGACCCGAAGAGGGTGCCCGGTTCCTTATATCGCGTCGATTGGCTGGATTCGCAGGTCTTGCCCGCGAACCGGGTTCACTCCGCAATCCCCGCCGTCTCGATCACCGCATGGAGCAAGACATCGGCCCCGGCGGCGGCCCATTCCCTGGAAATGTCCTCCGCCTCGTTGTGCGAAAGGCCGCCCACGCAGGGGCACATGATCATCGTCGCCGGCGCCACCCTGGCGGCCCAGCAGGCGTCGTGGCCGGCGCCGGAGATGATGTCCCTATGGCTGTAGCCGAGGTCCTCGGCCGCCTTGCGGACGGTGGCGACCAGCGTCGGGTCGAAGGTGACGGGGTCGAAATGGCCAACCGGCTCGACGGAACAGCCGACGCCGAGCGCCTCGCAGATCTTCGGCGCCTCCGCCTCGATGCGGGCGCGCATGCCGTCGAGCTTGGCCTGGTCCGGCGAGCGGATGTCGACGGTGAAGACGACCTTGCCGGGCAGCACGTTGCGCGAGTTCGGCGAGAAGAACACCTGGCCGACGCCGCCGACGGCGCCCGGCTGGTTCTCCATCGCGACGGTCTGCACCATTTCGAGGATGCGGGCCATGGCGAGCCCGGCATTGACGCGCATGGTCATCGGCGTCGAGCCGGTATGCGCCTCGCGGCCGGTCAGCGTGAATTCCAGCCACCACAGGCCCTGGCAGTGGGTGACGACGCCGATGTCCTTGCCTTCCGCCTCGAGGATCGGCCCCTGTTCGATGTGATATTCGAAATAGGCGTGCATTTTCCGCGCGCCGACCTCTTCGTCGCCCACCCAGCCGATGCGCTGCAGTTCCTCGCCGAAGGTTTTTCCCTCCGGGTCCTTGCGGCCATAGGCGTAATCCTGCGTATGCACGCCGGCGAAGACGCCGGAGGCGAGCATGGCGGGTGCGAAGCGCGCGCCTTCCTCGTTCGTCCAGTTGGTGACGACGATCGGATGCTTCGTGCGGATGCCGAGATCGTTCAGCGAGCGCACGACCTCCAGGCCCGCCAGCACGCCGAGCACGCCGTCATATTTGCCGCCGGTCGGCTGCGTATCGAGATGCGAGCCGACATAGACGGGCAGGGCGTCGGGATCCGTGCCTTCGCGCGTCATGAACATGTTGCCCATCGTGTCGACGCCCATGGTAAGGCCCGCGCCGTCGCACCAGGCCTGGAACAGGCGGCGGCCCTCGGCGTCCGAATCGGTCAGCGTCTGGCGATTATTGCCGCCGGCAATGCCGGGGCCGATCTTCGCCATGTCCATGAGGGAATCCCACAGGCGGTCCGCGTTGACACGCATGTTCTCGCCGGGTGCGGCCATGTCTATGCTCCCATGTCATCGGGCTTTTGCAGCCCATTTTCGTTCCCGCCGGCTGGCGGCGCCCTTGTTGTTTTGCGCCTTCCGATCAGCAGTTGCCTTTGCGCGATAACTGACTGATAATTTGACCGGTTGGTAAACATTACAGCTTCCGTTGCGGCACTCAAGCCGAAAAACCAAAAACTTGGGCTGCACCCAAGAAAATGGCGGCTGGTTAAACTGGTGAATTTGGCGGCACTTTTCCCGGCGACGGGGAGGCCGAGGGGGCACGATGGCATTACCAAGGGCGGCGAGGACACAGCGGCGCACGCGCATCCAGGAGGCGAAGGAGGAGCAGATCCTCGAGGCGGCGCTGGAGGTCTTCTCGCTGCACGGGTTTCGCGGTGCCACCGTCGACCAGATCGCCGAGGTCGCCGGCATGTCCAAGCCGAACCTGCTCTACTATTTCCGCACCAAGGAGGCGATGCACCGGGCGCTGATCACCCGGGTGCTGGACACCTGGCTCGACCCCTTGCGCGAATTCGATGCGGAGGGCAATCCGGTGTCGGAGATCCGCAGCTATATCCGGCGCAAGCTGGAGATGGCGCGGGATTTTCCGCGCGAGAGCCGGTTGTTCGCCAATGAAATCCTGCAGGGCGCGCCCAACATCGAGGACGAGCTGAAGGGGCCGCTGAAATCGCTCGTCGACGAGAAGGCGGAAGTCATCCGCACCTGGGCGAAGGCGGGCAAGATCGCCAAATGCGACCCGTACCACCTGATCTTCTCGATCTGGTCGACCACCCAGCACTATGCCGATTTCGACGTGCAGGTGCGCGCCGTGCTGGGGCAGAACCAGGCCGGCGAGGGGCGGTTCGAGGATGCGGCGCGTTTCCTTGAGCAGCTTTTCCTAACCGGCCTCAATGTCAGCGAGCAGCCGGCGTAGATTTCGACTTGGCCGGCTCCGCCTTGGGCTGGCCGAAGAGGCTGGCGGCGATCTGCTCGCGTTCGCGCCACAGGGCCGGCAGGGCGAGAAGCGCAATGCAGACGACGGCGATCGACGTCTTGGTGAGCTGCGAGAGTTCCGGCGTGCGCCCGTCCGCATAATAGACCGCGTAGACGATGGCGACGTGCCAGACATAGACCTGCAGCGAATGGCGGCCGAGCAGACGCAGGAAGCGCAGGGTGAAGACGCCGGTAACGATGCCCGCGAGCTTGCGGACCCACAGGTTGTGGTGCTTCGGCCCGGCGATTAGCAGCCAGGCGAGGCCGGTCGCGACGGCCGCGAAGTTCAGGAGGTAGACCGGACCGAAATCGGCGCGGATCTCCATGGTCGCGAACTTGTCGAGCACGGATTGCGGCAACAGGTCCCAGGCCGTGACGATGCGCAGCGGCAGGAAGAACAGGCAGATGGCGAGCGCGACCTTCGGCAGCCGCGTCTTTTCCGGAGAGAAGATGCGGTTCCAGTCGATCCTGTCCTGCGCGGTCAGCGCGCCGATGACCAGGGCCGAGAAGAACACGATCTGCCAGCCCAGCATGTTGAAGCTTGCGCGGATGCCCTGGTCGTCGGAGCCGGTGAACAGCGTGTTCAGGGGATCGGTGACGAAGCGTTGCAGGCCGAGCTGCGCGGCCATCCAGACGATCAGCGAACCGGCCAGCACCTGCGCCCACTTTCCCTTCAGGCAGAGCCAGACGAGCGGCGGGGCGAACAGCATGTAGACGATGTATTGCGGCAGGATGTCCATGAATGTCGGCTGGAACAGGAAGGTGGCGATCGCCGCCAGCCGCAGCGGCTGGTCGAAATTCGTATAGCCGAGCCAGTTGTACCAGAGCCGGTAGGCGTCGGGCAGGAACATCTGCACGACGAGTACTGCCATGACCGTGCCCATGGCGTAGCGGTAGAGCTCGAAGGCGCGGTTGCGAATGAGCTGGCGGCCGGTGTCATAACCGTATTTCAGCATCTTGCGGGCATAGACCATGCCGATGAGCAGGCCGGAGAGGAACACGAAGCCCTGGGCGTCCTCCACGAAGGCGAACTGGCGATGGTTCACTTCCATCATCCAGTAGCCGCCGACAAAGACGAGGTGATTGATCAGCATGAAAACGAGGAAGTAGCCCCGCATGCCGTCGATAATCTCAAATCGCTTCAAAATATGCGCTCCGCCGATACTCAAGATACGCCCCAACGGGATGGCAACGCATGAGGCGGCGGATCGTTCCAGGAAAAATCAATCCGGCAGCCACGCCATCAGCGCCAGGCCGCAGGCGGTGACGAGGGCGCCGGCCAGCACCGGCGGGCTTGCCCAGCCATGGCCGAGAATCCCTTCGAGCAGGATGATGAAGCTCGGCGTCAGGTAGCCGTAGCCGAGCACCTTGGAGGCGGGCAGGCGCATCGAGGCATATTGCAGCAGCAGGAAGGTGCCGGCCGTGGTGACGACAGCGAGATAGGTGACCGCGGCGTAGACGGCGACGGGCAGGGCGGAAAAATCCGTTTCGATGAGGCCGCCTATGCCGGGCGGCACCAGCCAGAGCGTCGCGCCCACCGTCACCCAGAAGCCGAAGGCGACGGCCGGCTCGCCCCGGTCGAAGCGGCGGATCAGCGGCACGTAGAGCGCATGGCAGATGACGCCGACGAAAAAGATCATCTCACCGGCGCCGATGTCGAAGGCGAGGATGGCGTCGATATTGCCGCGGAAGATGACCCAGACCGCGCCGGCGGCGGCGATGAGGAGGCCGGCGAGCACGCCGGGCCGGGTCCTTTGCCCGAGCACCGGCAGCGCGAAGCCGGCGCTCAGGAGCGGCATCAGCGTGAAGACCGCGCCGGTGGCGACGGGGCTGGTGAATTCCAGCGCCATGAACATGGTGAGCATGTAGACGGCGATCAGACCGCCGAGCAGCAGGAAGCGCCAGGCCTGCTTCGGCAGGGCCATCGGAATCCGGAAGGCGCCGAAGGCGAGCGCCGCCATCACGACGACGGTCAGGATATAGCGCCAGAGCATCAGCGGCTCGGCCTCCATGGCGCGCGCCGCAAGCCCCCCGAAGGAGAACGAACCGGCGATCAGCACCGCAAAGAGCAGCATGGCGAGGTGGCCCTTCAGCTTTTCGCGGCCTTTGGCGTGAATGGAAAGGCCTGCCGGGGCCGGCATACGCTTCGTCAAGAAAATCATCCTATTGTCTGCGGCGCGGCATGCTCATAGAGCATTTCCGGCAAGTGTGCGCAGCGGTCTTGTGTCCGCAAGTGCGAAAAATCGGGGTGCGCCGCTCCCACAGGAAAGCCGCAATCGCCGCCCATAGGCCGGCGGCACGTGAGAGGACATTGCATGACGACGGCCATCGGCTTCAAGGACACGGACCGCAAGACGAGCGAACTGCTTGAGGACATCATCCAGTCGATCAAGGGCGAGCACATCACGCTGCGCGACCTGCTTGCGATGATGGGCGAAAGCGGCCTGCTGCTGCTCTGCGCCTTCCTGTCTCTGCCGTTCCTCTTTCCGGTCTCGATCCCCGGCGTCTCCACCGTTTTCGGCGCCGGCATCGTGCTGATCAGCGCGGCGATCACGCTCAACCGGCTGCCCTGGCTGCCCGGCAAGGTTGCCGACCGGCGGCTCGAGAGCGGCAAGCTCCGGCCCGTGCTGGAGCGCGGGGTGACGTTCCTGCGCAAGATCGACCGGTTCTTCAAGCCGCGCATGACGGCGCTCACGACCGGCGCGCTGATGAACCGCGTCAACGGGCTGGTGCTGATGGGGGCGGGGCTGCTGCTCATGGCGCCGCTCGGGCTCATTCCCTTCTCCAACACGCTTCCCGGCGTCGCCATCCTCCTGCTCGCCGCCGGCATTTCGCAGCGCGACGGGCTGGTGGTGCTTGCGGGCTACGTGATGGTGGCGCTGACGATCGTCTATTTCGCCGCGCTTGCGTTTCTGGCCTATAGCGCGGGGCAGAGTTTTCATTTCTTCGGGTGAGATTGGGCTCGGGCGCCGCGCTTTTCTCCGATAATCCGCCACCCTTTCCTCTTCCGTCATCCTCGGGCTTGACCCGAGGATCCACGCGTCACGGCACCGTGTTGCATTGTGGCATTGGATCCTCGGGTCAAGCCCGAGGATGACGGAGAGTGTGGGTCGACCAGAGAGGATGGTCCTCCGGAACGGTCGCGCCAGGAACAGAGGCCGGCAACGCGACGCCGGATATAGAGGCCGGCGCTTCGGGGCTGTTGCCAAGCGCCGGCCATGGCTCAAACCTTCCCTTACTCCGCCGCCTGCCGCGCCATCGGGTTGTTCGGGTGGGTCGTCCAGTTGGCGTAGTTCGGATCGACCGGCTTGCCGGTGCGCTGATCCAGGACGCCGGGCTCCAGGCCCACCATGGTGATGCAGTTCTCCACCGGGCAGACGTTGACGCAGAGGTTGCAGCCGACGCACTCGTCCTCCATCACCTCGAAATGCCTGATGCCGTCGACGAACTGCGTGATCGCCTGGTGCGAGGTGTCCTCGCAGGCGATGTGGCAGCGACCGCACTTGATGCAGGCGTCCTGGTCGATATGGGCTTTGGCGATGTAGTTGAGGTTGAGGTACTGCCAGTCCGTGACGTTGGGCACCGCGCGGGCGATGATGTCGTCGAGGCTGCGGTGGCCCTTGGCATCCATCCAGCTGGAGAGCCCGGTGATCATCTCCTGCACGATCTTGAAGCCGTAGGTCATCGCCGCCGTGCAGACCTGCACGTTGCCGGCGCCGAGCGCCAGGAACTCCGCCGCGTCGCGCCAGGTGGTGATGCCGCCGATGCCCGAGATCGGCAGGCCGTAGGTTTCCGGATCGCGGGCGATCTCGGCGACCATGTTGAGGGCGATGGGTTTGACCGCCGGGCCGCAATAACCGCCATGGGTGCCCTTGCCGCCGACCGTCGGGTTCGGTGCGAAACTGTCGAGGTCGACGGAGACGATCGAGTTGATCGTGTTGATCAGCGATACGGCGTCGGTGCCGCCTGCCTTGGCGGCACGGGCCGGCTTGCGGATGTCGGTGATGTTCGGCGTCAGCTTGGTGATGACCGGCATGCGGGTGTACTGCTTGCACCAGCGCACGACCATCTCGATATATTCCGGCACCTGGCCGACCGCCGCGCCCATGCCGCGCTCGGACATGCCGTGCGGACAGCCGAAATTGAGCTCGATGCCGTCCGCGCCGGTCTCTTCCACCAGCGGCAGGATCGCCTTCCAGCTCTCCTCCTCGCAGGGCACCATGATGGAGGCGATCAGCGCCCGGTCCGGCCAGTTCATCTTGACCTGCTTCATCTCGCGCAGGTTGGTGTAGAGGTCGCGGTCGGTGATCAGTTCGATATTGTTGAGGCCGAGCAGGCGGCGGTCGGCGCCCCAGATCGCGCCGTAGCGCGGGCCGTTGACGTTGACGACCGGCGGGCCTTCCTCGCCGAGCGTCTTCCAGACCACGCCGCCCCAGCCCGCCTTGAAGGCGCGCTCGACATTGTAGGCCTTGTCGGTCGGCGGCGCGGAGGCGAGCCAGAAGGGGTTGGGCGACTTGATGCCGACGAAATTGTTGCGAAGATCAGCCATGTCTCATCCTCCCCTTCAAGCGACGGCAACGGCGGGCTGCGCACCGGCGGCCAGCATGCGGTTGATGGAATCGGCCGCATCGCGCCCTTGCGCGACCGAGGTGACCGTCAGGTCCTCGCCGGCCTTCACGCAGTCGCCTCCCGCCCAGACATTGGCGATGGACGTGCGGCCTTCCGCGTCGATGGCGATGCGGTTGCCGGCCATGGCGAGCGAACCGAGGCCGCCAGCCTCGAAGGTCTGGCCGATGGCCTTGAAGATCTGGTCGGCGGCCAGCACCCCGGTCTCGCCGGTGCCTGTCAGCTTGCCGTCCCGCATCTCGGTATATTCCACCTCGATGCCGGCGACATGGCCGTCTCTTGCGATGACGCGCTTCGGCTGCAGCCAGTGGCGGATCATCACGCCCTTGGAGGCCGCAAGGTCCTGCTCGAATTCCGAGGCGTTCATGTGCTCCTTGCCGCGGCGGTAGCAGATGGTCACCTCTTCCGCGCCGAGCAGCTTTGCCTGCACGGCGGCGTCGATCGCCGTCATGCCGCCGCCGATGACGACGACGCGCCGGCCGACCGGGATGGTCGCCTTGTCCGTCGCCTGGCGCAGCTCGGCGATGAAATCGACCGCGTCGACGACGCCGGGCAGGTTCTCACCCTCCGCGCCGAGCGCGTTGACCCCGGCAAGGCCCATGCCGAGGAAGACGGCGTCGAAATTGGCGGTGAGGTCGGCAAGCGTGAAGTCGCGGCCGAGCTTCAGGCCGTTCTTCACCTCGATGCCGCCGATGGACAGCACGTAGTCGACTTCCGCCTGGGCGAAATCATCGACCGCCTTGTAGGTGGCGATGCCGTATTCGTTGAGGCCGCCGGCCTTTTCGCGTGCCTCGAAGATCACGACGTCATGGCCGTTCATGGCGAGGCGGTGGGCGCAGGCGAGGCCCGCCGGGCCGGCTCCGACGACCGCCACGGCCTTGCCCGTGCGGGCGGCGCGCTCGTAGAAATGCTTGTTTTCCGTCATCGCGACATCGGTCGCGTAGCGCTGCAGGCGGCCGATCTCCACCGGCCGGTGCTCGGCGGTGTTGCGCACGCAGGCCTGCTCGCAGAGCGTCTCGGTGGGACAGACACGGGCGCACATGCCGCCCAGAATGTTCTGGTCGAAGATGGTCTTGGCCGAGCCGATCGGGTTGCCCGTCGAGATCTGGCGGATGAACATCGGAATGTCGATGGAGGTGGGACAGGCCGTCATGCACGGCGCGTCGTAGCAGAAGTAACAGCGGTCGGCGGCGACCAGGGCCTCGTGATCGTCGAGGCGAGGATGAAGGTCGGAAAAGTTCGTCTCGTATTCGGCAGGCGCAAGACGCCCCCGATGGATCCCAGATTGCGTCGTTCCCATAATTATCTCCCATTCGCGTGGGCTTTTTCAATGAGAGAACGGTAACCCAGCTTTATTTTTTTATCAAACGGTAAAATTTCAAAAGAAAGGCTGGTTTTTCAGGGCTTCCAGCGAAAATAAACATGAGAATTATGGTTATGTTTTCCTGCCGCTCTCCGGAGTGCTGTTCCGGCTGCGCCATCAGATGGCGTTTGACAGGTCGCCGGAAAAGATGCAGCAAATCGTCTGGAACAGCAGGGGAAAACCATGGCGAAGCGGGCGGAAACCACCGGGCGGCTGGACGATGCGGCAAGGGCCGGCTGGCTCTACTATGTCGCGGGCCGTACGCAGGACGAGATCGCCGCCGCCATGGGCATCTCCCGCCAGTCGGCGCAGCGCCTCGTCTCGCTCGCCGTCGCCGAGCGGCTGATCAAGGTGCGGCTCGACCACCCGATCGCCGAATGCCTGGAGCTTGGCGAGGAACTGAAGAAGAAGTTCGGCCTCGTGCATGTCGATATCGTGCCGAGCGATCCGGGCTCCACCTCCACGACGATCGGCATTGCGGAGGCAGGTGCGGCGGAGATCGAGCGCTGGCTGAAGAAATCCGAGCCGATCGTGCTCGCCGTCGGCACGGGGCGCACGCTGAAGGCGGCGATCGACCAGCTTCCGGCGATGGAATGTCCGCAGCACCGCATCATGTCGCTGACCGGCAATATCGGGCCGGACGGTTCGGCGGCCTACTACAACGTCATCTTCTCCATGGCCGATGCGGTGAAGGCCCGGCATTATCCGATGCCGCTGCCGGTTCTCGTCTCCTCCACGGAGGAGCGCGACCTCCTGCACAAGCAGAGCCTCGTGCAATCGACGCTGCAACTCGGCCGCGAGGCGGATGTCGCCTTCGTCGGCATCGGCGAGCTCGGCGCGGATGCGCCGCTCTGCCTCGACGGGTTCCTCGATCCGGAGGAGATGGCCCGTCTGATGGAGGAGGGGGCCGCCGGCGAGATCTGCGGCTGGATGTTCGACCGGGACGGCAGGCTGCTCGAAGGCAGCATCAACGAGCGCGTCGCCTCCGTGCCGCTGCCGCCGCGCGAGACCACCACCGTCATCGGCCTTGCCAAGGGCAAGCGCAAGTATGCGGCGCTTCTGGCGGCGCTTCGCGGGCGCATGATCAACGGCGTCATCACCGACGAGGCCACCGCCCGCCACCTGCTTTCGGCCTGATCCGAGCCGCCTTCCCGGTAAAAATTCTCCATGAGATTCAACGGCCGTTGCTCTGCTTTGTGCGGTGCAGCAACGATTGGCCGTTGACTTGTTGCGGCAATATGCGAGTAATTGCCCATGAGCAAAGCAAATGCTCAATACCTTTCTGGGAGGAAGATAATGTATTTGAAGACCCTTTTGCTGGGCACCTGCTCGGCTGCGCTCCTGTGCGGTTTCGCCAATGCCGAAACGCTCACCATCGCCACCGTCAACAATGGCGACATGATCCGCATGCAGGGGCTGACGGACGATTTCACGGCCAAGAACCCCGATATCGAGCTGAACTGGGTGACGCTCGAGGAAAACGTTCTGCGCGAGCGCGTCACGACCGACATCGCGACGAAGGGCGGCCAGTACGACATCATGACGATCGGCACCTATGAGGTTCCGATCTGGACCAAGCAGGGCTGGCTCGTGGCGCTCGACAATCTCGGCGCCGACTACGACGTCGACGACCTGCTGCCGGCCATCCGCGCCGGTCTGACGGGCGAGGACGGCAAGCTCTACGCCGCGCCGTTCTACGGCGAATCCTCCTTCGTCATGTACCGCAAGGACCTGATGGAGAAGGCCGGGCTCACCATGCCCGACGCGCCGACCTGGGAGTTCATCGCCGACGCCGCCCGCAAGATGACCGACCGCACGGCCGGCATCAACGGCATCTGCCTTCGCGGCAAGGCCGGCTGGGGCGAGAACATGGCCTTCCTGACGGCGACGGCGAACGCCTTCGGCGCCCGCTGGTTCGACGAGAACTGGAAGCCGCAGTTCGACCAGCCGGAATGGAAGAACACGCTCGACTTCTACGTCAAGCTGATGAACGATGCCGGCCCGCAGGGCGCGTCCTCGAACGGCTTCAACGAGAACCTGGCGCTGTTCCAGCAGGGCAATTGCGGCATGTGGATCGACGCCACGGTCGCCGCCTCCTTCGTCTCGAACCCGAAGGAATCGACGGTCGCCGACAAGGTCGGTTATGCCCTCGCCCCCGATACGGGCCTCGGCAAGCGCGGCAACTGGCTCTGGGCCTGGAACCTCGCCATTCCCGCAGGCACGCAGAAGGCCGAGGCGGCGGAAAAGTTCATCGCCTGGGCGACCAGCAAGGACTACACCAAGCTCGTCGCGGAGAAGGAAGGCTGGGCGAACGTTCCTCCGGGCACACGCTCCTCGCTCTATGCGAATGCGGACTATGAGGCGGCCGCGCCCTTCGCCAAGATGACGCTCGACTCGATCAACGCCGCCGATCCGAAGAACCCGGCCGTCAAGCCGGTGCCCTATGTCGGCGTGCAGTTCGTGGCGATCCCGGAATTCCAGGGTCTCGGCACGACGGTCGGCCAGCTCTTCTCGGCCGCGCTCGCCGGCCAGATGTCGGTCGACGACGCGCTCGCCCAGGCCCAGCAGGTCACGACACGCGAAATGACCCGCGCCGGCTACATCAAGTAATCATCTCCTCCCCAAGGACAGGCTGCCCGGACGCGCTCCGGGCAGCCGATGAGACGAGTGCTGATCCGGGTCCGCCCCTCATCCCCCTGCCGGGACCTTCTCCCCGCAGGCGGGGAGAAGGAGGAAAACGGCGCGCCCATCGTTCCTCGCCCCGTTTACGGGGAGAGGATGCCGGCAGGCAGGTGAGGGGCGGCTGCGCCATAAATTCGTAAAGCGATTGTACAGGCCGGCCATGCCGGCTTTCGGGAGGATGAAAGCATGGCGACGGAGAACACGCGTGGTTTGGCGCGGTTGATGTTGGCGCCCTCAGTCGGGCTGCTTCTGGTGTGGATGATCGTTCCGCTGGCGATGACGCTGTGGTTCTCGTTCCAGAACTACAACCTGTTGAACCCGGCCAATGTCAGCTGGGCGGGGCTGTTCAACTATCAGTATTTCTACACCGACCCGGCCTTCTTCCAGTCGATCTGGAACACGCTCCTGATCGTCGGCGGGGTGCTGCTGATCACCGTCGTCGGCGGCATCGCGATTGCGCTGCTGCTCGACCAGCCGATGTGGGGCCAGGGCATCGTGCGCATCATGATCATCTCGCCCTTCTTCGTCATGCCGCCGGTGGCCGCGCTGGTGTGGAAGAACATGATCATGCATCCGGGCTACGGCGTGCTGGCGGACATCAACCGCGCCGTCGGCCTGCAGCCGGTCGACTGGTTCGCGCAGTATCCGCTGTTCTCGATCATCATCATCGTCGCCTGGCAATGGCTGCCGTTCGCCACCCTCATCCTCTTGACCGCGCTGCAATCGCTCGACGGCGAGCAGAAGGAGGCGGCGGAGATGGACGGGGCCGGCTTCGTCTCCCGCTTCGTCTACCTGACGCTGCCGCATCTTTCCCGCTCGATCACCGTCGTCATCCTGATCCAGACGATCTTCCTGCTCGGCGTCTATGCGGAGATCCTCGTCACCACCAACGGCGGGCCGGGCTATGCCTCGACCAACCTGCCGTTCCTGATCTACCGCACGGCGCTGCTCGGCTACGACGTCGGCGGCGCCTCGGCCGGCGGCATCATCGCCGTCATCCTCGCCAACATCGTCGCCTTCTTCCTGATGCGCGCCGTCGGCAAGAACCTGGACAAGTAGTTTACCGCCGTTCCGGACGGAACACCGCTCCGCACGGTCCCGGAACAGCCTTTAGGGAGGACAAGACCATGGCCAGAGCCGTCTCGACAAGACGAACCGCCGTCTTCACCATCGCCGCCTGGATCATCGCGCTGATCCTCTTCTTCCCGATCCTCTATACGATCATCACCTCGTTCAAGTCCGAGACCGAGGCGATCCAGGGCTTCGACATCCTGCCGTCGGGCACGGTGGAGAGCTACGCGGCCGTGCAGGCGCAGAGCAACTACTTCAAGTTCTTCCTGAACTCGGTGATCATCTCGGTCGGCTCGACGCTGCTGGCGCTCTTGATCGCCGTGCCGGCGGCCTGGTCGATGGCCTTCTCGCCGACGAGAAGGACCAAGGACATCCTGATGTGGATGCTGTCGACCAAGATGATGCCGGCCGTCGCCGTGCTGGTGCCGATCTACCTGATCTTCCGCGACACGGGCCTGCTCGACAGCCGCGTGGGGCTCACCGTCATGCTGACGCTGATCAACCTGCCGATCGTCATCTGGATGCTCTACACCTATTTCCGCGAGATCCCCGGCGAGATCCTGGAGGCCGCGCGCATGGACGGGGCGTCGCTGTGGGGCGAGATCGTCTACGTGCTGACCCCGATGGCGGTGCCGGGCATTGCGTCCACCATGCTGCTCAACATCATCCTCGCCTGGAACGAGGCCTTCTGGACGATCCGGCTGACGACGACGAACGCCGCGCCGCTGACCGCCTTCATCGCCTCGTTCTCCAGCCCGCAGGGTCTGTTCTGGGCCAAGCTCTCGGCGGCCTCGACGCTCGCCATCGCCCCGATCCTGATCATGGGCTGGTTCAGCCAGAAACAGCTTGTCCGCGGCCTCACCTTCGGCGCCGTGAAGTAACGAAACAGACGGGAGGGACCATCATGGGCAAGATCATCCTTAAAAAGGTCAACAAGAGCTTTGGCGCCACGCAGGTCATTCCGGGCATCGACCTGACGATCGAGGACGGCGAGTTCGTCGTCTTCGTCGGCCCGTCGGGCTGCGGCAAGTCCACGCTGCTGCGCCTCATCGCGGGCCTGGAGGACACGACGAGCGGCACGATCGAGATCGACGGCAAGGACGTGACATCGGCCGCGCCCGCCAGGCGCGGGCTCGCCATGGTGTTCCAGTCCTATGCGCTCTATCCGCACATGACGGTGAAGAACAACATCGCCTTCCCCCTGAAGATGGCCAAGACCGATCCGGCCGTCATCGAGAAGAAGGTGGCGGAAGCGGCGCGCGTCTTGAACCTGACCAACTATCTCGAACGCCGCCCGGGCCAGCTGTCCGGCGGCCAGCGCCAGCGCGTGGCGATCGGCCGGGCGATCGTGCGCGAGCCCTCGGCCTTCCTGTTCGACGAGCCGCTCTCCAACCTCGACGCGGCGCTGCGCGGCACGATGCGGCTGGAGATCTCCGAGCTGCACCACCAGCTGAAGACGACGATGATCTACGTCACCCACGACCAGGTGGAGGCGATGACCATGGCCGACAAGATCGTCGTGCTGAACGCCGGCAACATCGAGCAGGTCGGCTCGCCGCTCGATCTCTACAACAAGCCGGACAACCTGTTCGTCGCCGGCTTCATCGGCTCGCCGCGCATGAACTTCGTCAAGGGCGAGGCGGCCAGGCCCTGGAACGCCCCGACCGTCGGCATAAGGCCGGAGCATATCCGCCTGTCCAAGGAGGGCGGCACCTGGAAGGGCGTCGTCGGCGTCGCCGAGCATCTCGGCTCCGACACCTTCCTGCACGTCAATGCCGAGGCCATCGGCATGGTCACCGTGCGCGCCGGCGGCGACTTCCCCGTAACACACGGCGACACCGTCTTCCTAACGCCAGACGAAACGCGAATCCATCGCTTCGACCAAAACGGGAACGCCAGCCGATGAAACGGCTCGCGGGCAAAAGCGCGCTGATCACCGGGTCGGCGCGCGGCATCGGCCGCAGCTTCGCGGAGGCCTATATGCGCGAGGGCGCGCGGGTCGCCATCGCCGACATCGACATCGGGCGGGCGCAGGCGACGGCAGGCGAGATCGGGCCGGCCGCCTACGCGGTCGAGATGGACGTGACACGGCAGGCGTCGATCGATGCGGCCATCGCGACCTGCGTTAAGGAGGCCGGCGGCATCGACATCCTCGTTAACAACGCCGCGCTGTTCGACCTCGCGCCGATCGTCGAGATCACGCGGGAGAGCTACGACAGGCTGTTCTCGATCAACGTCGCCGGCACGCTCTTCACCCTCCAGGCGGCGGCAAGGCAGATGATCGCGCAAGGGCGCGGCGGCAAGATTATCAACATGGCGAGCCAGGCCGGGCGGCGCGGCGAGGCGCTGGTCGCCGTCTATTGCGCGACGAAGGCGGCGGTCATCAGCCTCACCCAGTCGGCGGGGCTGGACCTCATCAAGCACGGCATCAACGTCAATGCGATCGCGCCCGGCGTGGTCGACGGCGAACACTGGGACGGCGTCGACGCGCTCTTTGCGAAATACGAGAACCGGCCGCTCGGCGAGAAGAAGCGGCTGGTCGGCGCAGAAGTGCCCTTCGGCCGCATGGGAACGGCGGACGACCTGACGGGAATGGCGATCTTCCTCGCCTCGCAGGAGAGCAACTATATCGTCGCGCAGACCTACAATGTCGACGGCGGCAACTGGATGAGCTGAGGCCCGCCACGCGGACCTCGCCTCGCAATAGACCGGACAACCGGAAGGAATGGACCATGACCACGAAACTGTCGCTCGCCACCCTCGATGCGGTCGAAAAGACCGCAGGCGTTCCGGCCTATGGACGCGGCGACCTTGCCGCGGGCATCGTGCATTTCGGCGTCGGCAATTTCCACCGGGCGCACCAGGCGGTCTATCTCGACGACCTCTTCAATCTCGGCCTCGATCATGACTGGGCGATCATCGGCGCCGGCGTGCTGCCGTCCGACGCGGCGATGCGCGACAAGCTGGCCGGCCAGGACTTCTTGACCACCGTCGTCGAGCAGGACAACAACCGCTCCGGCGCGCGCGTCACCGGCGCGATGATCGGCTACCTCGCGCCCGGCAATGCGGCGACGACCATCGCCCAGCTGGCGGACCCGGCGATCCGCATCGTCTCTCTGACCATCACCGAAGGCGGCTATTTCATCAATCCCGCTTCCGGCGTCTTCGATCCGGCCCATCCGGCGATCGCCGCCGATGCCGCCCAGCCGGCGGAACCCAAAACGGTCTTCGGCCTCATCCTCGCCGGCCTCAAGGCACGCAAGGACAAGGGCATTGCGCCCTACACCGTCATGTCCTGCGACAACATTCCGGGCAATGGCGAGGTGACGCATGCGGCGGTCTCCGGCCTCGCCCGTCTTTCCGATCCCGATCTCGCCGACTGGATCGACGCCAATGTGGCCTTCCCGAACGGCATGGTCGACCGCATCACGCCGGCGACGGGCCCGCGCGAGATCGGCATCGTGGCGGAGGAGTACGGCATCGACGATGCCTGGCCGGTCTTCTGCGAGGAGTTCAAGCAGTGGGTGCTGGAGGATCATTTTCCGCAAGGCCGCCCGGCGCTGGAAAAGGTCGGCGTGCAGTTCGTGCCCAATGTCGCGCCCTATGAGCACATGAAGATCCGCATCCTCAATGGCGGCCATGCGGCGATCGCCTATCCGGCGGCGCTGCTCGATATCCATTTCGTGCACGAGGCGATGGAGGATCCCGACATCCGCGCCTTCCTTGCCAAGCTCGAGCGCGAGGAAATCATCCCCGTCATCCCGCCCGTGCCGGATACGAACCTCAACGACTATTTCTCGCTGATCGAACGCCGCTTCTCCAACCCCAAGATCGCCGACACGATCCCGCGGCTCGCGCAGGACGGCTCCAACCGCCAGCCGAAATTCATCCTGCCCTCCACCGCCGACCGGCTGTCGCGCGGCGAGGACGTCATCGGCCTCTCGCTCGTCTCGGCGCTGTGGTGCCACTATCTCGCCGGCACAACGGACAGCGGCAAGGACATCGCCTTCAACGATCCCAATATCGAGCGCGTCCGCGCGGCGGCGACGGCGGCCAAGAGCGACCCGGGCGCCTTCCTCGCCCTGAAGGACATCTTCGGCACGGTTGCCGCGTCCGACCTCTTCGCCGGGCGGTTTGCCCATGCGCTCCGGTCCCTCCAGCAGAAGGGCACGCGGTCGACGCTGAAGGCCTATCTGGACGACAGGCTGGTGAATTGAGGAAATCCCCACACATCCGGGGCTTTCCAACGAAGGGAGCAGACAGTACCACGGGGGCCTGACAATGGAACGGGACGTCATGGCCGCCAAACAGACAGAACTGGTGATCTTCGATTGCGACGGCGTGCTCGTCGACAGCGAGCCGATCTCGATTGCGGTGCTGGTCGAGGCGCTGGCCGCGGCGGGCGTCGCGATGAGCGCAGAGGAGGCCCATGAGCGTTTCCTCGGCCGCAGCCTGAAGAGCATGTCGGAAATCCTGCATGCCGATTACGGCCTGGCGATCGATGCGGCCTTTCTGGAAGCGATGCGAAAAGTGCTCTACGAGCGGTTCCGCACCGAGCTGCAGCCTATCGACGGCATTGCCGAAACGGTGGACGGGCTCGGCATCGCCCATTGCGTGGCCTCCTCCAGCCAGCTCGAGCGTATCCGCCTGTCGCTTTCCGTCACTGGCCTTATCGACAGGTTCGAGCCGAACATCTTCAGCGCCAGCATGGTCGCGCGCGGCAAGCCGGCGCCCGATCTCTTCCTGCATGCCAGCGCGGCCATGGGCGTCGCGCCCGGCCATTGCGTGGTGGTGGAGGACAGCCCGGCCGGTATCACGGCGGCGAAATCCGCCGGCATGCGGGTGGTCGCCTTCACCGGCGGCTCCCATGCGCGCACGCCGCGCCACCGCGACGCGCTGCTGAGCCTCGGCCCCGATGCCCTGTTTGACGACATGCGGGAATTGTTACAGTTTGTCCGCAAGGAAGAGGCCGGCGGGAAAGAGCATTGATGCGCGATCTGATCGTTGCGGTGGACATCGGCACGGGCAGTGCCCGGGCCGGCGTATTCGACCGGAGCGGCACTCTGCTGGGACGCTCCGAACATCCGATCGCCCTGCGCCGGCCCAGCGTGAACCACGCCGAGCATGATTCGGAGAACATCTGGCAGGCGGCCTGCACGGCGATCCGGGCGGCCCGTGCGCTTGCGGGCGTCGAGGCGGACCGTATCGCCGCGCTCGGCATCGACGCGACCTGCTCGCTCGTCGTCAGGGATACGGCGGGGCGGCCGCTGGCCGTCTCCGGCGGCGAGGAGGCCCGCTGGGACACGATCGCCTGGTTCGATCACCGCGCGCTGGAGGAGGCCGACCTCTGCACGGCGACGGAGCATCCGGCGCTGCTCCATTCCGGGCGTATCATGTCGCCGGAAATGGAAATGCCCAAGCTGATGTGGCTGAAGCGCCACCGGCCGGAACAATGGGTGAAAACGGGCCATGTCTTCGATCTCGCCGATTTCATGGCGTGGCGGGCGACGGGCGTGAATGCCCGCTCGCGCTGCACGATGACGGCGAAATGGAACTATCTCTCCCATGAAAAACAGCCGTGGAACGACGGTTTCCTGAAGGCGATCGGCCTTGAGGACCTGCGCGAACGCGGCGCGCTGCCGCAGGAGACGCTGGCGGTCGGCGCGGCTGTCGGGCGCCTTGCGCCGGAAGCGGCCGCGGAGCTTGGCCTTGATACCGGCTGCGTGGCGGCGGCCGGCCTCATCGATGCCTATGCCGGCACGCTCGGCGTGCTCGGGCCCTTTGCCGGCGCACCGGAGGCGCTGGAGCGGCAGCTCGCCCTCATCGGCGGCACGTCGAGCTGCATCGTCGCCTTCTCGCGCGAGAAGCGGTTCGGGTTCGGCATGTGGGGCCCCTACTACGAGGCGGTGCTGCCGGGCTGGTGGCTGGTCGAGGGCGGCCAGTCCGCGACGGGGGCGCTGCTCGACCATATCGTGCGCACGCACAGCGCGGGCGGCGAGCCTTCGGCGGCGAACCATGCGCGCATCGTCGCGCGCATTCGCGAAATGCAGGCGGAGGAGGGCGAGGCGTTCGCCGCGCGGCTGCATGTTCTGCCGGATTTTCACGGCAACCGCTCGCCGCTGGCCGATCCGCATGCGCTCGGCGTGATCAGCGGCCTTTCGCTCGATGCCTCCTTCGATGGGCTCTGCCGCCTCTACTGGCGGACCTCGGTCGCCATCGCGCTCGGCATCCGCCACATCCTCGAAAAGCTCGGCGCCGGCGGCTATCCGCTCGATACGCTGCATGTCACCGGCGGTCATGTGCGCAATCCGCTGCTGATGCAGCTCTACCGGGATGTCACCGGCTGCCGGGTCGTGGTGCCGGAGACCGGCGATGCGGTGCTGCTCGGGACGGCGATGGCGGCGGCAGTTGCCGGCGGGCTCCATGCCGATCTGCCGGCCGCGGGACGGCAGATGTATCCGGGGAGCAGCACCCTTCTTCCCGATCCCGCCCGCAAGGCCGGTTATGACCGGGATTATCGCCGGTTCCTCGCACTCCACCGGCACAGGGCCGAGCTGGAAGCGATCGACTGACGGCGGCGTGAAAAAAATTCCGACCGGCTGGAACCAAATCGTGCGCTGCGGGTTTTCCTTGCGTCACCGGTCAGCGCATATCCCCCAAATGCGAGGCCCTCGACCGGTGATCGACCACGATACCGTGTCCCCCTCCGGTCCGTGGATACTCAAGCAGCCAGTGTCTCCCAGACGCTGGCTGTTTTCTTTGGCGCGTGAGAAGTCCGGGCGAGAAACCCGAGGGTGGCGAGAGTGCGTCCTGCTGCCCCAGAATCCAGATAAATAAAGGCGGCGGTGGGCGTGCCTCCCACCGACCCAGAATCCAGTTAAATAAAGGCGGCGGTGGGCGTGCCTCCCACCGCCGCCGGCCGCGCCGCCGCTGCGGCCGTCCGGGAGCGAGATCAGGCCGCGGCGCGCGCTTGCGGGGTGAAGAGGAGAGCCTGGTTGATGAGTACTTTCACCTGCTCCGGATTGAACGGTTTGGAAACGAGGAAGGCCGGTTCCGGCCGCTCGCCGGTGAGCAGCCGCTCGGGATAGGCGGTGATGAAGATCACGGGAATGTCCGTGCGGGCGAGGATGGAATTGACCGCATCGATGCCGGAGCTTCCGTCGGCGAGCTTCACGTCGGCGAGGACGAGGCCGGGCCGGCTGTCGCTCCAGAGCATTTCGGCCTCGGCCTGCGTGCGGGCGATGCCGGTGACGCGATGGCCCATGCCGTTGACCATGTGGGCAAGGTCGAGGGCGATCAGCGGTTCATCCTCGATGATCATGATGCCGGTCTCCGCCTGTGCCGCGATTTCCGCGAAGGCGGCGTTGAGAAGGGCGCGGATGGCGCTCACCTCCGCGTCGAGGATTTCCGCCGTCTTCTCGACCGTAAAGCCTTCGACCGTCGCCAGCAGCAACGCCTGGCGGCCGAGCGGGGGCACGCCGGAAAGGTCGAACGGGGCCTCGGTGCCGGGCGTGATGGCGACGGTGCTGCGGCTCACCGAAACGGGCAGGGAGGAAATGATGCGGCTGAGAAGGCCGAAGAGCTTCGCCTTGTCGTCCTCGCCCTCCGGCATGACGGAGGGGTCGATGAGAATGGTTTCGAGGGTGGCTGCCACATAGGCGTCGCCGGAAGGCTGCGTTCCGGTGAGGGCGCGGGCATAGCGGCGAAGCGCCGGAAGGTGCGGCCCGATACGGTCGGAAATCGGCATGAGGGTCCCCTGTTTAGAAATTGTTGCAATGGCAGTTGACGGTTTGAACGCGGAAGCCAAATTAAGGTTCCGGTGCCGGGAACTTTTTTTGACGCCGGGCATTTTCACGCCGAATTCGTCGCAAGGCGCAGATGAAAGATGAGAGTGGCACTGTGAACAGCGTGGACAAGAAAAGAGGCGGGAAGCGATCCCCCGCGAGCGAAGACCCTAATGCGCAGATTGCGATGAAGCTTCGCGCCTTCTACCATCAGGTACAGGATGAGGCGCTTCCCCAAAGGTTCCTGGATCTTCTCGAGAAACTGGATGCTGTGGAAAGCCGCGTCCAACGGGCCGAGTGAGGATACGATGGATCAGGAACAGACGACGTTCAAGCGGGAACTGCTGGCAGTCCTGCCGAGCTTGCGTGCCTTCGCCATTTCGCTGATTGGCCGGCACGACCAGGCCGACGATCTCGTGCAGGACACGATCATGAAGGCCTGGGCCAAGCAGGAACAGTTCGAGATGGGCACGAACATGAAGGCCTGGCTCTTCACGATCCTGCGCAACGAGCTTTACAGCAAGATGCGCAAGCGCGGCCGCGAGGTGCAGGATTCGGACGGCCTCTTCACGGAGAACATGGCGCAGCATCCCTCGCAGTACGGCTCGCTCGACATGCAGGATTTCAAGAAGGCGCTGGAAAAGCTGCCGGACGAGCAGCGTGAGGCGATCATTCTCGTCGGCGCTTCCGGTTTTTCCTACGAGGAGGCGGCCGAAATCTGCGGCTGCGCGCTCGGCACGATCAAGAGCCGCGTCAACCGCGCCCGCCAGCGCCTGCAGGAGCTCTTGCAGGTGAGCGGGGAAAGCGACTATGGCCCGGATGCGGTTTCGGCGCCGATCACGTCGCGCGCCTTCGCATCCTGACGGAACACCCGCCGCCCGCGATCCTGCGGGCGGCGGGATAAATTGAGGGGGATTGGGGCGAAGAGCGTCCACCGGCGAAAGCCAAGGGTGAAACCGGGCGCGGAATCGCATACCGAAGGCGCATGAAGGACAACGTTCTGACATTATCGTCCGATGTTGCAGCGGTTCTGGACGCTCCAGGCCGCCTGGCGGCGCTCGACGCCGCGGTGCCGGTCTTTCTCGGCCCCGATCCCGATTTCGACGACATCGCCGGCCTCGCGGCGGGGCTCTTTTCCGCGCCGATCTCTCTTGTCACCATTCTCGGTCGTACGGATCAATGGTTCCTTTCGCGTCAAGGCACGCCGGAAATCCGTGCGCCGTCGGAAGATTCCTTCTGCGCGCGCATGATTGCCGAAAGCGCGTCGGAGCCGCTTGTCATCGCCGACGCATGCAAGGATGCGCGTTTTGCCCGGCTGCCGAGCGTCAATGGCGAGCCGCACCTTCGCTTTTATGCCGGGGCACCGATCATCGTGGACGGCCAGCCGATCGGCACGGTCTGCGTCTTCGACGTCAGGCCGCGCGGACGCACCGCCCCGGACCTCGTGCTGCGGCTGAGGCAACTGGCCTCGCTTGCCGGTTCGCTCATCACGCTGAAGGATGAGGCCCGGCGGCGCATGCTGGCCGCCGAGGCGCTTTCGCGTGACGAGAAGCGCCATGCCCTGGCGCTCGATGCGGCGAATGTCGCAAGCTGGCTGTGGGATCTTTCGACGGGCATGGTCTCCGGCAACGAGACCTTCTATCGCATGCTCGGCGTCAAGCCGGCCAGGCCCATGCGGGCGCGCAAGTTCTTCACCGCCGTGCATCCGGGAGACCGCAAGGTCACCATCGGCCGCCTGCGCGATGCGCTCGCCTCGGGCAAGGAATATGACGGTCTCTTCCGGGCCGCCAAATCCGGCCGCTGGCTGCTCGGACGCGGGCGGGTGCACGAATGGGATTCAGACGGGCGGCCGACGGTGTTCCTCGGAATCAATGTCGATGTCACGGACGGGCAGCTTGCCTCCGAACGCACGCGGCTCCTGCTGCGCGAGCTCAACCACCGGGTCAAGAACACGCTGGCCATGCTGCAGTCGCTCGCCCGACAGACCCTGCGCCAGACGAGCGATCCGGTCGAGTTCATGGATGCCTTCGCCGGCCGCCTGCAATCCCTCTCCGAGGCGCATGGCCTGCTCAGCGACCACGAATGGGGCGTCATCCACCTGAAGATGCTGCTGCAGAAGCAGATCATGCCCTATGCGATCGACTATGACAGCCAGATCGAGATCCACAAGGACGAGGTGGAGCTGGGACCGGACCAGGCGGTCGGCCTCGGCCTCGTCCTGCACGAGCTTGCCACCAATGCCCGCAAATATGGCGCGCTGTCGGTGCGCTCGGGCAAGGTGGTGATCACCGCCCGCGTGGTGAAGGAAGACGACCAGCGCGTGCTCAACATGACCTGGCACGAGGTCGGCGGCCCGCCGGTCAAGCCGGACGGGCGGCGCGGCTTCGGCTCGGTGCTGATCGAGCGCAGCCTCGACAAGGTCCTCGGCAGCAGCGTGCATGTCGAGTATCTGCCGAAGGGCGTGACGGCGGTCATCCGCATGCCGCTCTGAGCGGCATGCCCTTTCGCGAATATCGGGAAGATCAGTCGTCGTCGCGGCGGGATTTCGGCGCGAGCAGGAAGCCGAGGGCGAGCGCGACGGCGGTCGCGGCAAAGGGCTTCTTCATGGCGACGGTTGTGGCTGCCGCCATCAGGTCGCGGCGCGCGGCCAGCTGCTGGCGGCGGATGCGGCGCAGTTCGCGCTCCCGCTTGTTGCGCATGGCGACGACCGCCAGCACGATAAGGGCGAGCAGCAGGAAGCCGCCGGCGAGGCCGAAGAGCGCCGGCACGGTGCCATAGCGCTGGGCGAGCAGCACGGCGGTGGCGACAACGCCGAGACCATAGGCGGTGACCAGCAGAAGGCCGATCGCAGCGCCGGCGATCGCATTGCGCTTGGCGACGTCCATCGTCTCGTCGACACGGTCGGTGACGCGGGTGACGAGGTTTTGCAGGAGAATGGCCCCCAGTGAAAGCATGCCTTTGACGCTCCGCATAGGAAGGGACGCCGGCCGGCGTCCCGGGATCGTGGGAGGATGGGATCAGCGCCGCAGGAGGGCGGCGAGGAGGAATCCGGCAGCGGCTGCGACACCGAGCGTCGCGAGCGGATGCTCCTTCACCGCCTTGCGGGCGCGGCGGCCGGAATCGCGATAGCGTTCCTGGAACTCGGCAAGGATGTCCTCGCCGGCGGCGATCATGTCGCGGATGTCGCCTTCGGCGCGATCCTTCAGGTCGTGCGCGGCTTCGCTCGCCTGGGCCCTTGCGGCGCGGGCCTTCTTGCGGATGCCGCTTGCCCCGCTCGTGGCGTCGTCGGCGAGCAGCTTGGCGAGGGAGGCGATCTCCGCGCGCAGGTCCGCGATCTGCTCCTCGACGGCCTGGGCTTCGTCATGAAGCCCGTTGCGAAGGCTCTTGCTGCGCGATGAAAACAGTCCGGTGGCCATGCCGTTTCTCCTTTTGCGGTCGCCCGCGGATGCGCGGGCCGAACAGCGCTCCACCCCCTTGGCGGAACGGTTTTTCCGTGCAGACAACGGCGACGGGAGCAAAAGGTTCCGTAAGACGCTGGAAAATCAGGCCGAAGCGGTGTGCGGCAGAACGAAGGGCACGCCGGTCGCGGGCACGCCGTTGATGCGCATGCGGCAGCCGAACACCGCCTCCATCGCATCGTCGGTCATCACCTCGGCGGGCCGGCCGGCGCGTTCGATGCGGCCGCTCTTCATCATCACCATGTGGTCGGCGAACATGGCGGTGAGGTTGAGGTCGTGCATGACGGCGATCACGCCGCCGCCGCCTTCGCAGTAGCGCCGGGCGAGGGTCATGATCGTCAGCTGGTGGCGGATGTCGAGGGCGGAGACCGGTTCGTCCAGCATCAGGAAGCAGGGCTCGCCGTCGAGCACGGGTTCCCAGATCTGCGAGAGCACGCGGGCGAGCTGCACGCGCTGCTGCTCGCCGCCGGAAAGCTCCTGGTAGAAGCGGCCGGCAAAGCCCGCGAGATCGACGGCGGCGAGCGCCTCCGCGGTGATCGCGTCGATGCGTTCGGCATGGCGGTTCGGGCCGACGGTGAGGCCGAGGCGGACGATCTCGCGCACGGTGAAGGGAAAGGCGATGGTGGCGGCCTGCGGCAGCACGGCGCGCTTGACGGCGAGCTGCCAGGGCTCCAGCGAGGCCAGCGCGTGGCCGTTGATGCTGATCTCGCCCTTGCTGGGCAGTTCACCGGCGACCGCCTTCATCATGGTCGTCTTGCCGGAACCGTTCGGGCCGACGATGGCGGTCAGCTGGCCGGCCCTGGCCTCCAGCGACACGCCGTGCACGATTGTCTTGCCCGAAAGGCTGACCGTGAGGTTTCTTGCGGTGATCATGATCTTACCAGCCGTTCCTCGTGCGGTCGCGCAGCAGCACCCAGAGGAAGAACGGCGCGCCGGCCAGCGCCGTGATGATGCCGATCGGCAGTTCGGCGGGCGCCACGATGGTGCGGGCCAGCATGTCGGCACCGAGCATCAGCACGCCGCCGAAAAGGGCCGAGGCCGGCAGCAGGTAGCGGTGATCCGGGCCGATGACGATGCGCAGGAGATGCGGCACGACGATGCCGACGAAGCCGATGCCGCCGCTGACGGCGACCGAGGCGCCGACCGCAGCGGCGACGGAGACGACGGCGATGTATTTCAGCCGCTGCACCTTGACGCCCATATGGAAGGCGGCCGCCTCGCCGAGGGTGATGGCATTGAGCCCGCGCGACAGGAACGGCACGACGAGAAGCGCGAGCAGGATGATCGGCCCGGCGGCGAAGAGCTTCGCCCAGGTCATGCCGGAAAGCGAGCCGAGGCTCCAGAAGGTGATGTCGCGCAGCTGCTTGTCGTCGGCCATGTAGATGAGGATGCCGGTGATGGCGGCGGCGAGCGCGGAAATCGCGATGCCGGCGAGCAGCATGGTGGCGACGGAGGTCTGGCCGCCGCGCGTGGCGATGCGGTAGAGCAGCAGCGTCGTCAGAAGACCGCCGGCGAAGGCGGCGAGCGGCAGGGCGAAGGCGCCGAGCGCGATCATCACGCCCGCCGGCAGGCTCGCGCCGAGCACGATCATCAGCACCGCGCCGAGGGCGGAGCCGGAGGAGATGCCGACGAGGGCGGGATCGGCGAGCGGGTTGCGGAAGAGGCCCTGCATGACCGCGCCGGACATGGCGAGCGCCGCGCCGATGAGGAAGCCGAGCAGGGCGCGCGGCATGCGGATGTCGAAGACGATGATGCGGTCGCGCACGCTGAGCGCCGTGTCCTCCGCGCCGCTCAAGAGCGCGCCGATGACGTTGATGGCCGAGGCGTCGGAGGCGCCGGTGGCGATCGACAGGGCGAGCGCGACGGCCGAGACGACGACAAGGGCGACGAGCGTCAGGCGCGCCATCGCCGTGCGGTCGCCGGCCGCCCGGGACTGAACGGAGCGCATCAGGAAGGAACCGCGTGCGTCCTTGCCGCGCACGGCGTCATTGAGAGACATTGCCATAAAGTTCTTTGTTGAGGTCGCGGATGGCCGAGGCGGTGCGCGGGCCGAAGCCGAGCAGATGCAGGCTGTTCGTGCGCAGGACCGCCTTGCTGGCGGCGGCCGGCGTCACCGAGATCGCCGGATGGGCGAGGATTTCCTCGTCGCTGCTGCCGGCGCCGGGGCGCGTCATGACCATGACGACATCGGGCCGCGCCTTGATGATCGCCTCGTCGCTCAGCGGCTTGTAGCCTTCGAAGGCGCCCTCCGTCGCGTTGATCGCGCCGGCAAGACTGATGATGCCGTCGGCTGCCGTGTGGCTGCCGGCCGCCATGACCCTGCCGTTCTGGAAGCTGAGGATGAACAGCACGCGCTTGCGCTCGCTTTCCGGCCGCTTGGCGGCATCGGCAACGGCCGCGTCGAGATCGGCGGCGACCGTCGTCTCCAGCTCCTTCGCCTTGTCCGCCACGCCGAGGAACTTTCCGACGACGTCGATCTTCTTGAGGATCGCCGCGCGGTCATAGCCTTCCGGCACGATCTCGAAGGGGATGCCGGCGCTCTTCAGGACGGCGAGCGCATCCGGCGGGCCGCTGCCCTCGACGGCGAGGATCGCCGTCGGGTTGACGGCGATGACGCCTTCCGGCGACAACTGGCGCATATAGCCGACATCGGGGAGCTTCAGCGCTTCCTCGGGGAAGGTGCTGGTCGAGTCGCGGGCAACGAGGCGGTCGCCTTCGCCGAGCGCGTAGACGATCTCCGTCACCGCGCCGCCGATGGCCACCAGCTTCGAGCTGTCGACCTGCTGCATCTCCTGGGCGACGGCCTTGCGGATGAAGCCGTTCGAGCCCGTCGCCGCGAGCGGCAGGAGCAGGGGGGCGGAGAGGGCGAACACGGTGAGGGCCACTTCCCACGGGCGGGCGCGGCGGAAATCGAAGCTCTTGCTCATGATCGTGGTCCTTCGCGGGTAACCGGCGCGCCCCTGCAAAACACGGGAACGCGCCACTCGTCTTTATCTGCGGCGGTCTCAGGCCGCGACGCTGTCGGGGCGCGGCAGGCTGTCGAGGATCTCGCGCCAGTCGGCGCGCTCCGCCATGCCTTCCTTGCGCTTGCCGAAGAACTGGATGATCATCTCGCCGCTGGCGTCATAGGCCTCCAGCGAGGTGACGTGGCCGTCGACGGTCGGCTTGCGCACCACCCAGCACTCGGCGATGTGGTCCATGCGCAGGTGCATGTGGAAGGTCGGGTCCATGACGTTGAGCCAGGGGCCCATCGGCTGGATGTTCTTCACCGGGCCGGTGTGAATCTGGATCGTGCCGTGATTGCCGACGAAGCACATGATGTCGGCGTCGCGCTCGGCGGCCGCGCGCATCAGGTGGCCGACGGCATCGGCGGCGACCTGCCGGGCGAAATCCTCGCCGACGCTGCGCACCGCGTCCTGGCGGCCGATCTTCAGCTTCTTCAGCATGCCGAAGAACTGGTGGGTGTCGGTCATCGCCGCCCAGTTCTCACGCAGGGCCGCCACGTCCACCGGTCCGGTCTCCTCGACCTTCTCGGACAGGACCTCGACGAAGTCCTGCGACTGGTCTTCCAGGCGGAAGTCGGCGACGATGGCCTCGTAGGCTTGAAGGTTGGAGGCGGGGCGCAGGTGCACCTTGTGCACGGCGACGCCCGCCTTGTCGAAGAACTGGAGGCTGCGGCGCATCTGTTCCCCGTCCGTCTTGGTCACGGCAAAGCCATGCGCCCAGGTGCCGGGGAAGATGCGCAGGTCGATGTTCTCGCCGAGCACGATCGAGGCGTGCTTGCCGGTGTTGATCTTCTCGAAGACGCCGATCTTCTCGTGCACCACGCTCTCGTTGCGGGTCAGCGCCATGACCTCGCCGAGCGCTTCCGAACGCTCGAGGAAGCGGTTGGCGTCGCCGTCGATGCGCACCGCCGTCAGCCCCACCTCGGCCGCGACGAGCGCGGCTTCCGAAATGCCGAGCGTGGCTGCGATATCGCGCTCGCGCATCTTCGGGTTCTCGGCGCGGAAGGCGCGGATTTCGGCGGGGGTCGGTCGGGTCGTGTTGGTCATGGGCTCGGCCTTGATCGAGTTTCCTGTCGCCTGCTCCGGTCCCGGTAAATTTTGTTGGAGGAACAGGGGTTTGACGCGGATTTTGCGTTTACTATCTTGACTTCATTACTCATATTTATCTATGCACGCAATACCGGTACGATAAAGTCATGTTAATTCTGGCACTCACCGGTTAGACTGACCGCGGCCGTCGTTCTCGGCCGACAGCAAATCGATATGAAACAGGCGAGTTCATGACCGTACGCACCCTTCTTCTTTCCGCGATGCTTTCTGCTGCCGCCATCACCAGTGCCGCAGGCCAGGAGGCCGCAGCGTCCAGGGGACTGGACGTGGAACTGAACGCCCTTGCAGGCTCGCAGAAGGGCTGCCTCTTCACCTTCGTCGCCGCCAACGGTTTCGCGCAGGACGTCTCGAAGGTCTCCTTCGAATTCGTCATCTTCAACGACAAGGGCACGGTCGAGCGCCTGGCGCTGCTCGATTTCCGCGACCTGCCGGCGGGCAAGTCCAAGGTGCGCCAGTTCGACGTGCCGGGCATCAAGTGCGAGACGGTGAAGAACCTCCTGATCAACGACGCGCCGGTCTGCGAGGGCGAGGGCATCGAGAAGGGGCGCTGCATGGACGGCATCGTGACGCGCAGCAAGGCAACGGCCGGCCTCGAAGGTTGAGTATCGGGTAACGCGGCGCATGAGGTGCCGCGACGCATGAAACGGAATGACGGGTGATATCATGTCTGGAAGCAAGTGGCTCTGGCTCGGCGCGGGGACCCTTTCCCTGCTGGCGCATGCCACCGCGGCCGCGATCCTCACCATGGCGCCTGCGCCGGAGGAAGATCAGGCGCTGATCGCCGGCGGTGTCGTCGCGGAAGTGGCCATGCTCGGCAACGGCGCCTTCGAGGCGGTGGAATCCGGCAATCCCGAAGACACGATCACGCCCGAGACGATCCAGCCCGACGTTACCGAGCCGGTGCCGCAGGAAGTGGCGGAAATCCAGCCGACCGAAATCGAGCCGGAAGTGACCGAGGTGATGACGCCGACGGATCCGATCACCTCCGAGCCGGTCGAGGAACTCGTCGTGCCGTCGTCCGAAGTGGAGATCGCCGCGATTCCGGTTCCGGAAATCAAGCCGGAGATCCAGCCGGACGAAGAGATCAAGCCGGTTCCGGAAGTGAAGAAGGAAGAGCCGGTCAAGAAGGTCGAGCGCAAGAAGCCGAAGGAAAAGCCGGTCCGCAAGGCCGGCGAGAAGGGCAAGGCGAAGCAGAACGCCACCCGTGGCGAGGTCGACGGCTCGGTGGACGTGAAGTCCGCGGCGGTCGGCGGCCAGAAGAAGGGCAATTCGTCGGTGGCCGGCAACGCGGCCGTCACGAACTATCCGGGCAAGGTGCGCAACAAGATCAACCGCGCCAAGCGGCGCGTCTCGGGCGGCGACCGCGGTAGCGTGGTGGTGAGCTTCACCGTCAGCGCCAGCGGGGCGGCGAGCGGCATCCGCGTCGCGCGCAGCTCGGGCATCGCGGCGCTCGACAGGGCGGCGGTCGATTCGGTGCAGCGCGCGGCGCCCTTCGCCAAGATTCCCGAGGCTGCCGGAAAATCCTCCTGGGCCTTCAACGTGCCGATCGTCTTCAACTGAGGCGCGCATTCCCGTCGTGATCCATCCGGCGGGGATTTTTTGCACGAAAATATGACTTTCATAGTCATGTTTATACTTTACTCTGAAAATCAAGTTTTGTAGGTTGCCCCTCGAACTGAGGCTCCGCCGACGCGGAGTGCCAAAGGGGACCATGCATGAACTATGTGACTGCAGGCCGCGCCGAAGCGGTCTTGAAATCGATGATCGCCGAGCGTGACCGGCGCATTGCGGACCTGGAGCGCCAGGTCGCAGCACTCAAGAAGCAGATTGCGACACCGCAGGAGACGACGGCGGCGGTCGCGCCGGCCGCGGCCCCGCGGGTCGAGATACGGGCGCCGCAGGCGCCCCGCAGCGTGGAAGTCACCAAGATCAAGCGCCGGACCGGCGAAGCGGAGAGGAAGGCGATGCGCGAGAAGCACAGGCAGCAGCAGGCCCGCCAGCAGACGGAAACGGCTGACAAGGCGGATGGCAAGGCGGGCCTCGAGGGGCGCAGCTTCCTCTATGTCGGCGGCCGGGACTGCCAGGTGGCGCATCTGCGCCAGATCGCCAGTTCCTATGGCGCCAACCTCATCCACCATGACGGCGGCCTGCGCGAGGCGGTTTCCCGCATCGACAACGTCCTGCCCTCGGTCGACTGCGTCTTCTGCCCCATCGACTGTATCAGCCATGATGCCTGCATCCGCGTGAAGACGGGCTGCAAGAAGTGGGAGAAGGCCTTCGTGCCGCTGCGCAACGGCAGCAAATCCTCCTTCGAGCGCGCCCTGCAGAGCATGAGCCAGGGAGAGACCACCCAGTGAATGAAGAAAGACCCGACGCCTTCATGATGATCGGCCTGCACAAGCTGGCCGCCCAGAACGGCGACGGCCTTGTGCCGGAACTCTATGCCCTCCTGACGCGCCGGGCGGATATGCTGGAAAGCGAGAATGTCACGGAATTCCCGCTGGCAAGCGCCCGCCCGCCGGCGCGCACTGCAAGCTTCGAGGGCACGCCGGCTCTTGAAGCGCGCAACGACAATGTCGTAGCCTTCCCGCAGCCGCGCCGCCTGCGGCGGGATTCGCTCTGACAGGACGCCTTTCCGGCAAACGTGCAAAGTGGCTTGCATCCGGGATCGCGGTCGAAAAGGATAGGTCTTTCCATGTTCTTTGCCATGAACCGCTTCCGGATCGCCATCGGTCACGAAGAGGCCTTCGAGGCTATCTGGAAGGGGCGCGATTCGAGCCTTGACGAGATGCCGGGCTTCCAGTCCTTCCATCTCCTCAGGGGCGACACCAATGCGGAAGAGGGCTTCACCCTCTTCGCCTCCCATTCGGTCTGGTCGAGCAAGGACGACTTCATCGCCTGGACCAAATCGGAAAACTTCCGGCAGGCGCACAAGAACGCCGCGGCCGACAAGGGCATCTATCTCGGCCCGCCGAAATTCGAAGGCTTCAGCGTCGTCGAGGGCGCATGAGCGGGATCGATGATCCCGACCGCATCGAGGTGCTGCCGGTCCTGCCGTCGCTCGATATCGACGAGACACGGGGCTTCTACACGACGCTGCTGGGCTTCGGCGAGGTCGTGTACCGGGCGGACGACTACCTGATCGTCCGACGCCCCGGCATGGAGCTGCATTTCTGGCGCACCGACGACCGGACGCTCTGCGAGCGCACCTCCGTCTATTTGCGCGGCGGCGGCATTGGCGAGCTTCATCGCGAGTTCAGCGCCCGGAATGTGCCGACGCTGTCGGCGATGACGGTGCGGCCGTGGAACATGGAAGAGTTCCACATCCACGATCCGCACGGCAATCTCCTGCGTTTCGGGCGCATTCCGAAGCGCTGATCTCAGTGTTCCCTGCGCGGCGGCAGGAAGGCGCCGAGCGCCACCGCCAGCCACCCTGCCATCATGGTGACGCCGCCGGTCGGGGCGGACATGGGAAAGAGACCGTGCCCTGCGAAATGACGCAGGACGAGATCGCCGGCAAAGAGCGCGGTGCCGAGCGCAAGCAGCAGGGACGCAAGCGCCGCCGTGCGCAGGCCTGGCCAGGCGGCATGAAGCGCCACCAGCGCCGGGGCATGGGCAAGGCACATGGCGGAGGCGCCGGCCATCAGGCGCGGATCGCTGCCATGCGAGGCTGCGGCGGCGGTGATGACGCCTGTCAGCCCCATCAGGCCGGCAACGAGGAGGCTCGCGGAGCGGAGCGAAAACGACATCGGGCTATTCCTGGTTCTGCATGTGATGGGCGAGCCGCGTGACGGGCTCCAGGATGATGGCGCGCAGGCCTTCGCTCGGCACGGTCTCCTCCAGCGCGCGGATGAAACAGAGCAGCCATTCGTCGCGCTCGGCCGGGCCGATCGGCGCCACGAAATGGCGGCGGCGCAGCATGGGATGGCCGCGCTTTTCCGTGTAGAGCGGCGGCCCGCCGAGCCATCCCGTCAGGTATTCGTAGAGTTTTTCCTCGCTGCCGGAAAGGTCCGGCGGGTGGATCGCGCGGCAGCGCGCGGCTTCCGGCAATGTGTCCATCAGCACGTAGAAGCGGTGCGTCAGCGCCCTGACGGCCGTATCGCCGCCGATCGCCTCGTAAAGGGTGATCGTCTCGCCCTGACGCTGCTGGTTGTCGGTCGTGTCCGTCATGGGTCTCTCCCGTTTCCCCGGTCTTACCGCCCGCATCCGCGGCAGGCAATGCCGGCTATTCGCCTGCGACGAAGCGCGCCGTCCCCCGCATTTTCAGCGTGATTGACAAGAAACCGTCTAGACGGTATGTTTATGGTATGAGCAAGGCCCACCACCGCAAGAAGCACCCGGAAGCCGTCCGCCAGCAATTGCTGGAGGTCGCGGCGAAACTGTCGCTGGAGAAGGGGCCGGCGAGCGTGACGCTCGACGCGGTCTCCCAGGCGGCGGGTGTCAGCAAGGGTGGCCTTTTGCACCATTTCCCGAACAAGCTGTCGCTGCTCGACGGCCTGTTCACCGATCTGACGGACAAGTTCGACCGGGCGATCGCCGACAGGATGCGGGACGACCCGGAGCCGAAGGGCCGCTTTACCCGCGCCTATATCTCGGTCTTCTTCCTGCCGGAGGGGCTGGCCGACGGCGAGAAGTGGAAGGTGCTGACCGTCGCGCTCATTTCCGAGCCGCACCTGCGCGAGCGCTGGCGACAATGGGTGGAGCGATACCTTGCGGAAAATGTCGGCACGGATTCCGCGCTCGACGCCATGCTGGTGCGCTACGCCGTGGACGGTCTCTGGCTTGCCGATCTTCTCGGCTCGCCGACCATGGATGCGCCAACCCGCGCCGCCATGCTGGACCGGCTCTTGGCGCTGACGCGCTCCTGATCCCCGATACGATTTGCGCCCGCGGGCGCCAGAGAAACGCCATGAACCTCACCTCCGTCTACGCCGCCCTCGTCGTCGCCATCGTCTTCGAAGTGCTGGGCACCTCGGCCATGCAGGCCGCGCAGCATTTCACGCGGGTCGTGCCGACCGCCATGATGGTGGTCTGCTACGCCATCGCCTTCTTCTTCCTGTCCTGGAGCCTGCGCTATGTGCCGGTCGGCATCACCTATGCCATCTGGAGCGGGCTCGGCATCGTGCTGATCTCGTTCGTCGGCTATTTCGTCTTCGGCCAGAAGCTCGATCTTGCCGCCGTTCTCGGCCTCGGCCTCATCATTGCCGGCGTGCTTGTGCTGAACCTTTTCTCCAAATCGACATTCCACTGAAAGACGACGGGAATCGACAAGACCCCCGCTTGCCAAGAATCGGGTCTGTCTCTATCGGTTCCGCCGAATTGAAAGCGGTTTCAATTTTTGGCTCAGAGGAACGGCACATGGCAATACGCACCATCGTATGGGGTGAGAACATCCACGAGCAGACCAACGAGATCGTGCGTTCGATCTATCCGCACGGCATGCACACCACCATTGCCGAAGCGCTGAACCGGGACCCGGCGATCAGCGCCGGCACGGCGACGCTGCAGGAAGCCGAGCACGGCCTTGCCGAGGCGCGGCTTGCCGAGACGGATGTGCTCGTCTGGTGGGGGCACAAGGACCATGGCGCCGTCAGCGATGACGTCGTCGAGCGCGTGGCGAGACGGGTCTGGGAAGGCATGGGCCTCATCGTCCTCCATTCCGGCCATTTCTCGAAGATCTTCAAGCGGCTGATGGGCACGCCCTGTGCCCTGAAATGGCGGGAGGCCGGCGAGCGCGAGCGCCTCTGGGTCATCAATCCGCGCCATCCGATCGCCGAGGGTCTCGGCGAGAACTTCGTGCTGGAAAACGAGGAGATGTATGGCGAGCAGTTCTCCGTGCCGGAGCCGCTGGAGACGGTGTTCATCTCCTGGTTCGCCGGCGGCGAGGTTTTCCGGTCCGGCATGACCTGGCGCCGCGGCGCCGGCAACATCTTCTATTTCCGCCCGGGCCACGAGACCTATCCGACCTATCACGATGCCACCGTGCAGAAGGTGCTCGCCAATGGCGTGAAATGGGCCTTCAACCCGCAGGGCACCTACACGGCGATCCATGACGCACCGAACGTGCCGGTCGAAAAGGCGCTGGAGCCGATCGTCGAGCGCGGCCCAAAACTGCATGAAGCCGGCGAAGCCGGATATCGCTGAGGAAACAATGCGCCTGCTCGTTCTTGGAACCGGCGGCATGGCCAATACCCATGCCCAGCACTTTGCCGCGATCGATGGCGTCGACCTGGTCGGCGCCGTCGATGTGGACCCCCTGCGCGCCAAGGCCTTTGCCGACACGCACGGCATTCCCAACGTCTTCACCTCGCTGGAGGACGCCATCGCCTGGAACGGCTTCGATGCCGCCACCAACGTGACGCCCGACCGCGCCCATCACCCGACCACCCTGGCGCTGCTCGCGGCGGGCAAGCATGTGATGTGCGAGAAGCCGCTGGCGGAAAACTATGCCAAGGCGGACGAGATGGCGCGCGCCGCCGAGGCCTCGGGTCTCGTCACCATGGTGAACCTCACCTACCGCAACGTGGCGCCCCTGCAGAAGGCGCGGGCGATGGTGCTGGCCGGCGAACTCGGCCATGTGCGCCATGTCGAGGCCTCCTACCTGCAAAGCTGGCTCGTCTCCAAGGCCTGGGGTAACTGGGCGACGGAAAGCCAGTGGCTCTGGCGGCTTTCCACCCGGCACGGCTCGAACGGCGTGCTCGGGGATGTCGGCATCCACATCCTCGATTTCGCCAGCTATGGCGCGGCGAGCGATGTGGAGCATGTCTTCGCGCGGCTGCGGGCCTTCGACAAGGCGCCGGACAACCGGATCGGCGAATACGACCTCGACGCCAATGACAGCTTCACCATGACCGTCGATTTTTCCAACGGCGCGCTCGGCGTCATCCATGCGAGCCGCTGGGCGACCGGCCACCTCAACGAGCTGCGCCTGCGCATGCATGGCGACAGGGGCGCCCTGGAGGTCATCCACACACCCGCAGGGTCGCGCCTGCGCGGGTGCCTCGGGGAGGATGTCGAGCAGGCCGTCTGGCGCGAGCTCGATGCCGGCACCGTGCCGACCAACTACGAGCGCTTCGCCGCCGCCGTGATGGCGGGCCGGCAGGTCGAGCCCGGCTTCCGCCATGCGGCCGAGCTGCAGAAGGTTCTGGACCTTGCGATCGAGACCGAAAGGGAACGCCGCGAGTTGAAGGTCTGACCTCAGGCCGGGGCGGGGCCGGTCGAGCCGCGAATGCGGAAATCGACGGGCCAGATCTCCTGCAGCGCCTCCGGCGCCTCGCCCTGCAACAGCCGCAGGACCATGTCGCCGATGCGTTCGCCCGCCGCGCGGATCGGCGATTGCGTCGTCGTGACGGATGGCACGAGGTTGTCCGGGCTGAGATAGGGGAAGACGTCGTCATGCGCGATGAGCGAGACATCCGCACCCACGGCAAGCCCCGCAATGCGGATCGCCCGCATGGCGCCCAGCGCCGACATCATCGAACCGGCAATGACCGCCGTCGGCGGCGCGGGGAGGGCGAGGAAAGCCTGCATTAGCCGGAAGCCGGTCTCGTCCGTGAATTCGCCATGGCCGACAAGGGCCGGATCGAGGATGAGGCCGCGTGCCTCGAGCGTCGTCCGGTACCCGCTGCTCCGGTCCTGCGCATAGGTGCTGGTCGTGTCGCCGTTGATGAGCGCGATGCGCCGGTGGCCGAGATCGGCAAGATAGCCCGCCGCCGTCTCGATCGCCCCGAAATTGTCGATGTCGAGAAAGGCGAAGGAGCGTTCCGCCGTGCTGCGCCCGTGCACGATGAAGGGTAGCGCCAAGGTCTGCAAAAGAGCGATGCGGGCATCCGCGCAGGCCGGCGTGTGGACGACCACCGCGTCCACCCGCTTGCTGGCGGCCAGCCGGCGATAGGCGGCGGCCTCTTCCGCCTCCGTCTCGACGGTCGATACGAGAATGTCGATGCCGTCCTCCTGCAGCCGGGTCGAGAGCCCGCCCATGAATTCACTGGAATGCGGCCCGAAGCGCCCGCCGCCCTGGAAGACCATGCCGATCGCGCCGGCCCGGCCGGTCGCCAGTCGCTGCGCGCTGATGTTCGGCCGGTAGCCGAGCTTTTCCGCCGCTTCCAGCACGCGTCGCCGTGTCTCGGGCCGCACCTCCGGATAGCCGCTCATCGCCCGGCTGACGGTGGTCTGCGAAAGGCCGATGCGGGCCGCAAATTCCTTGAGGTTCATCCTTCGTCCCTGGGCGCGGCCGGTCTGTTCCGGGCCTTTATGGCCCCTCCGGCACGCGGCGGCAAGCTGGGGCTTATATCCCGGTGAAGCCGGACCTTGCACGCCGACCGTCCGCTATGGTTGTGGGGTTGGGCTTGAATTCCCAGAATGACACGCTAAAGTGAAAATATTAACGACAGGGTTGTGGCGGGGCGAGCGTCACTCCAGGATTTTGATGTTTCCGTGATGGCGGCCGAGGCGGCCATTGCACTTCTTTCCGGGCGGGACGGTCCGGAAGACATTTGGCGATGATTTTCGGGGGAATGTCATGCAGGCGGGCTCGGACTTGCCGGCTGCAACGGGTTCGTCTGCGCGATTGGATCTGCAGCCTCAAAATCTCGGTGCACAGAATCTCGGCACACCCGCGCGTGGGTGGCTCTGGCGGACGCGGCGGGCGCGGGTCCGGGGACGTACGGGCGCGCCGCTCGTCTATTCCAGGGGGGAGAGCGGTCGCCGCCCGTCCTACCTGCGCGTCCTGGAGCGGCTTTTCGGCGCGCGCCGGGCCGGTTTGCGCGCCGTGCTTCTGTCGCGTGCGCCCGTTCTGTTCCTGATGGTGGAGGAGGCCTTCCTGCTCTATGTCGCGGTCAGCCTGCTGCGGGCCCTCACCGGGCGGCGGACGGCGGGCCTGCTGTTGCGGCCGATGCCGCTGTCGGTCTCGTCCCGCCGGTCCTGTCGCTGGAAACGCGCCGTCCTCCGGTGGCTGAAGCGTTTCCGCGCCATCCATACATTGACCATCCTTCCCTTCAGCGTGTTCCCTGCCTTTTCCACGATCGCGAAAGGCTGGATCTACGATTTCCAGCTCTGGGACCTGACGGACGAGGAGCGGGAGGCGGTGGAACTGCTGCGCAGCGAGCGGCAGCCGGGTGCGCGCCTGGTTCTGACGGCGATCGGCACGCAGAGCCGACGCAAGGGTTTCGACCTTTTCACCGACAGTTATGTGCGCGTTGCCGCCCTCAGGACGCGCTTCCAGTTCATTTCCTGCGGCAGGATCGAGCAGGCTGTCGACGACTATGCGGCGGCCTTCCGCGAGGCGGGCGGCGTTGCGGTGAACCGCAGCGTCTCGGATGCCGAACTGCTCGGAGCCTATGCCGCGAGCGATGCGATCTGGTGCTTCTATCCGCCCATCGGCGACCACGCCTCGGGCGTTCTCGGTCGGGCCGCGCAGCTCGGCATCCCGGCCGTCGTGCGCTACGGTTCCGTTGCCCATCGCCTGTGCATCGTCGAGAACATCCCGCATGTGCCGATGATGGCGGACGGGATCGCGGAGCGGCTGGCCGGCCCGCTGCCGCCGAGGGACGAAGCCCGCGGCCGCCTGGCCGCCGACCGGTTCGCCCGGCAGAGCGAGGCCACGCTGCGCGCCGCCCTCGGCCTTGCGGGCACGGACCCGCCGGCGCAGCCGCAAGCCTGACCCACAGGCGACGGCGAGCGAGGTTTTCGACTGCGGACGCGTCCGTCGGAAGAGATCACATGGACACCCTTCTCGGCGAGGGCAAGACGCACCGGCCGATGGAGCTGGTGCCGATATCGACTGACAAGGGTAGACTTCTGTAGCGTGTCGTCAATTGCAGGGCTTCAGCAGGCAATGCCCCGCAGAACGACGGCAAATACTACAGGTCGGCGCCCGGGATCGCCTGCATGAGCTGGCGCGAATAGGCTTCCTGCGGGTTGTGGAAGATCTGCATCGGCGTGCCGGCCTCGACCACGCGGCCACGGTTCATCACGATCACCTGGTCGCAGATCTGGCTGGCGACGCGCAGGTCATGGGTGATGAAGATCATGGCGAGGTGCTTTTCCGCCTGCACCTCGGCGAGCAGTTGCAGGATCTGCGCCTGGATGGAGACGTCGAGCGCCGAGACGGCCTCGTCGGCGACGATGATCTGCGGATCGAACATCAGGGCACGCGCTATGCCGACGCGCTGGCGCTGGCCGCCGGAGAACTCGTGCGGATAGCGCTCGAAGGCGGCGGCGCCGAGCCCGACACGCTCCAGCAGGCCGAGCGCCCGGCGATGGGCCTCCTTCCGGTCGAGCCCATGGGCGACCGGACCCACCGTCAGGGACGTGCCGATGGTAAGGCGCGGATTGAGCGAGGCGAAGGGATCCTGGAAGATCATCTGGATGCGGGGCCGGAGCTGACGGAACGCGGCCTCGCCCATCGGCCTTATGTCGCGACCGCCGAGCAGGATTTCGCCGGCATCCGCCTCCACGAGCTTCATGAGCACCTTGCCCATCGAGGACTTCCCGGATCCGCTTTCCCCGACGACGCCCAGCGTCTCGCCGCGGTGAAGCGTGAAGGAGACGTCCTCGACGGCCGGAACGACCCGCACCTTGCCGAAAAGGCCGGCATGGCTGCGATAGGTCTTGCTGAGGCCGCGCACCTCCAGAACGGTTTCGCCCGCCTTCACCTCGTTCTCCGCCTCACGCAGGCGGGGTACCGCGGCGATCAGCCGGCGTGTGTAGGGATGCTGCGGATCGCGCAGCACCGCATCGGCGGTGCCTTCCTCCACCACATGCCCTTTTTCCATCACCACGACCCGGTCGGCGATGTCGGCCACCACGCCGAAGTCGTGGGTGATGAACATGACGCTCGTGTTCTTCTTCGCCTGCAGCCGACGGATCAGGTCGAGGATCTGCGCCTGGATGGTCACGTCGAGCGCCGTCGTCGGTTCATCGGCGATCAGGATGTCGGGATCGAGGGCCAGCGCGATGGCGATCATCACGCGCTGACGCTGGCCGCCGGAAAGACGGAAGGGATATTGCTTGCGGATCAGCGGGGGATCGGGAAGCCCGACCTCGGTGACGAGCTCCAGCACGCGACGTTCCCGCTCGGCGCGGTTCGTCACGCCGTGGGCGACGAAAACCTCGTCGATCTGCTCCTCGATGGTCATCAGCGGATTGAGCGCCGAAAGCGGATCCTGGAAGATCATCGAGATCGCCTTGCCGCGCAGTTGGCGGCGCTCTGCCTCCGGCATGGCGATGAGGTCGCGCCCCTTGTAGAGGATTTCCCCGCCTGTCACCCGCATGGCGGGCGGCAGCAGGCCCATGACCGTGCTGGCGGTCACCGACTTGCCGGAGCCGCTTTCGCCGACGACGCAGAGAATCTCGCCCTGCCTGAGATCGAGCGAGACGCCCTCCACCGCATGACTGCGTTCCATGTTCCGCGGAAGGCTCACGTCGAGCGAGCGGACTGCGAGAATCGTTCCGGCCGGATTGCGGTGAAGGTCTGTCATGGGGCTCCCCTTCGTTAGGCGGGTCAGGGCTTGGGTACGACCATCGCGAATTTGCGGAAGGGGGTGAGCACGTCCAGCCAGGCTGTCTCTCCCTTCGGAACGACCACGATCGTACCCGGCCCGATGCGCCGTTTCTCACCGTCGCCGATGCGGCAATCGGCTTCGCCCTCGATCACCACGAAGGTCTCCTCCAGCGCGCGGGCGGGGTAGGGATAGATGCCGGGCTCGGCGATCCAGACGGCAGCCTTGACCGCAGCCGCGCTGTCGCCCTCGTCCTCCCAGATCATGCGCCGATAGGATTGCGCGCCGTTTTCCGCCACGGCCGCCTCAGTGCGGCCGGTATCGTCTTTCACGTTCCAGTAGATCGACATGGTTCGTCCTCCTTCTCAAGAATGCGGCGGCAGCTCCACGCCGCCCCGCTTGCTCATGAAATTGTCGACCGCGCGCATCTCGCGCAGCTTGTAGCTCGGGCCGTAGTCCATCCACCACGGCGCACGATGCAGGGGCTCGACCTTGAGGTCGAGATCCTGTTCCGGCGTGCCGATCGCCCAGTCCGCAAGGATGCCGCCGAGCATGGTGCCTGTCGGCACGCCCCGGCCGGAAAGGCCGGTGAGGGCCACGACGCCCGGCGCAAGGCCGTAGAGCCGGGGAACGGTGCGGTACTGCATGTCCAGCTCGCCGAACCAGAAGTAGTCCCAGCGCACCGCCTCGGTCAGCTGCGGGTGCAGCCATTTCAGCCGGTCGGTCATGACCGTCTTCGAATAGGCGATGTCGCGGCCGCGCGGCCCCCTGAGGAACATGGAGGCGACGATGCGGTTGTCGGCGGTCCATTTGTAGCAGTAGAAGTCGCCGCGTCCGTCGATCATGGTCGTGTTCTGCGGCAGCACCGTTTCGCGGGCACGATCGGACAGCGGATTGGTGGCGCAGACATAGACCGGCATGATGCGGTAGCTCTTGTCGAGATCGGGCCAGCCCTCCACCGTATAGGCGCCGGTGGCGAAGATGACCTTGTCTGCGATGACATGGCCCGCTTCGCCGACCACCTTCCACTTGCCGCCGGTCTTCTCGCAGCGTTTCGCCGGCGACCGGGTATAGAGCGTGGCGCCCTCGCTGATCGCCGCCGCCGCAAGGCCGCGGGCATATTTCAGCGGGTGGATGTGTGCGCCTTCCTCGTGCAGCCAGCCGCCGTAAAGGCGCGGGCTGCCGGTGATGCGCGTTATCTCGTCCCGGTCGAGCATGCGGGTGCGCGCGCCCACGGCGTTGTAGCTTTCGGTCTTGTGTTCGAGGGGCGGCAGGTGGCCGGGGCGCATCGCGCCGATGACGAGGCCGTTCTGCACCCATTCGCAGTCGATGCCGTAGTGCTGGATATAGTCCGCGGCGCGATCGGCGGCGCGCGTCTGGCGGTGGATGAGGCGTTCCGCCCAGGGCTGGCCGAGAAGCGAACGGATCTTGTCCAGCGAATAGTAGGAGAAGGTGGGGCTGCAATGGCCGGCATTACGGCCCGATCCGCCATAGCCGGCTTCCTCGCGCTCGAGGATGGCGACCGAAACGCCCTTGCGCCGAAGCTCTATGGCGGTGGTGAGCCCCGTATAGCCGGCCCCGACGATGCAGACGTCGACGACCTTCTCGCCGGCAAGCCGTTCGGTTTCCGGCGGTGGCGGCGCGGAAGCGAACCAGTAGGATTGGTCGAAGGGGGAAAACTTGGTCATCCTGTCACCCATTGTGTGAACGAACGTCGAGGGCGTCGCGCAGGCCGTCGCCGATGAAGTTGAAACCCGTGACGGCGATGGTGATGGCAAGGCCGGGCACGATGGCGAGCCAAGGAGCGGCCGCCAGATACTGCTGCGCGCCGTTGAGCATGTTGCCCCAGCTCGGCAGCGGCGGCTGGATGCCGTAGCCGAGGAAGGAGATATAGGCCTCCATCAGGATCGACCGCGCCACGGTCAGCGTTGCCGCGACGACGATCGGCCCCATCACGTTCGGCAGGATCTCGCGGAACATGATCCAGCCGTTCGACAGGCCCAGCATGCGCGCGGCCATGACGAATTCCCGCTCGCGCAACGACTTGACCTCCGCCTCCACGATGCGTGCCACCTCCATCCAGCTCGTGAAGGCGATGATGAGCGTGATCGTCATCGGGCTCGGCTTGATGAAGGCGGCGAGCGTCAGCAGCAGGAAGACCGAGGGGAAGGACAAGAAGGCATCGACGAGGCGCATCAGGACCGTTCCCGTCCAGCCGCCGCGATAGCCGGCGACGACGCCGACCACCGTGCCGATGACCGTGGAGATCACCATGGCGAGGAAACCGACCGTCATGGAAACCTGCCCGGCATGGAACAGCCGCGCGGCGATATCGCGGCCAAGCGGGTCCGTTCCGAAGATATGGGCGCCCGTCAGGGGCGGCGCGAAACGGGCGCGCAGGTCGATATAGAGCTCGTCGAAGGGCAGAAGATGCGGTCCGAGGAAGCAGGCGACCGTCAATCCGAGCACCATGAACAGGCCGAGCAGTGCCAGCGGGTTGCGCGCGAAGCGGCGGACGGCACGATTGTCGCGAAAGCGGCGGCGGAGAGTGGGGGATGAAGAAGCGGCTGTCATTTTCACGCCTCCTATTCAAGACGAATGCGCGGATCGACGAAGGCGACCAGCAGATCGGCGAGGAGATTGCCGATAAGAACGAGGATGGCCGAGAACATGAGGAGCCCCATCACGACCGGATAATCGTTGTAGCCGAGGCTATCGAGGAAGAGCCGCCCCATGCCGGGCCATGTGAAGACCGTCTCCGTCACGAGTGCGCCGCCAAGCAGCGTCGGCAATTGCATGCCGGCGAGGGTGATCATCGGCAGAAGGGCGTTGCCGACGATATGCTTCATGAGGATGCGGCGCGGCGGCAGGCCCTTGGCGCGGGCGGTGCGTACGAAATCCTGGTTGATGACCTCCAGCGTGGCCGTCCGCATGTAGCGGGCCCAGATCGCCACGTTGACGAGCGCGAGCACGCAGGCGGGCATCACCAGATGCACGAGGATGTCCGAAAAGGAACCGTCGCCGACGGTGTACATGTTGCCCGCCGGCAGCCAGCCCAGCCTCAGCGAGAAAAGGAAGATCGCCACCAGACCCACCCAGAAGGTCGGGATCGAGAGGGCGACGAAGCACGCGACCGTCATCGCGTAGTCGAAGGCGGAGCCCTGCCGGATCGCGCTGCGGATGCCGATCCAGCCCCCGATCAGCATCGACAGGAAGGTCGAAGCTCCCATGAGCAGCAGTGTGGCGAAGAGATGGCTGTTGATCACCTCCAGGACGGGGCGGTTGTCGCGAAAGCTCCGGCCCCAGTCGCCCTGCACCAGCTTCCACAGCCAGTCGAGATATTGCACCGGCAGCGGCCTGTTGAGTCCCATCTGCTCGGCGATGCGGTCCAGCGCCTCCTTCGTCATGCCGGGTGTCAGCGCGAATTGCGAGAGCGGGCCGCCGGGGGCGAGGTTGAGCACCATGAAGCCGATGAGCGAGACGAGCAGCAGGAGGACGATGCTCTGCCAAAGCCTGCCGATCAGAAATCGGGCCATTTTCCGGTTCCTTGCAGTGAATGCGGGCCCTGGGCGAGATGGACGTCCTTGCTGCAGGGCGGTGCAGACCGGGGTGGGGACACCCACCCCGGATCCGGTGGAAACGGACGTTACGCCCAGCGCCAGCTGCGCACGTTCCAGGTGTCGATGCGGTTGTTGATGTTCGCTTCGACGCCCTGGATGCCGGTCTTGTAGCCGCGGATGTTGGCGTACTGGAAGATCGGCAGGAACGGCAGGTCTTGCCGCATGATCTCCTGGATGCGCTGGTAGATCGGCAGCCGTTCTTCGGGGCTGACGAGCGCGCCGCCCTTCTTGAGCAGCTCGTCCACCTCGGGGTTCTCGTAGACCCAGGTGTTCTGGCCGTTGCCGCCCTTGGCCGGGGAGGAGGTCGAGAGGAAGTAGTCGGACGTGTCCGGGTCGGGACCGGTCAGGCAACTGAGGCCCGCCAGCGCCATGTCGAACTGCGAGAGCATCCAGTGGTCGCCCCACATGACGGCCGGCGGCAGGTTGCCGATCTGCATGTCGACGCCGATCTCGCGGAAGGACTGCTGGAGGAACTGCTGCGCCTGCTCGCGCAGATGGTTGCCCGAGGTCGTCGAGCAGGTAAAGGCAAGCCGGACGCCGTCCTTTTCGCGAATGCCGTCCGAACCCGGCTTCCAGCCGGCCTCGTCGAGCAGCGCCCGCGCCTTGTCGAGGTTGTATTCCTGCACCGGCAGGTTGGCGTTGTAGTAGTAGGATTCGCGCGGCATGTAGCTTTCGGTCGCCTGCGGCACGCCGTAGTAGAGCGCATCGATGATCGTCTGCTTGTCCACGGCGTAATAGAGCGCCTCCCGCACGGCGCGCTCCTTGAACTGCGGCCGCTGGAGATTGAAGCTGAGGCCTTCGAAGAACGGTGCCCCGAAGACCTCCACCACGCGGTCGGGCAGGGTCTTCGCCTCCTCGTAGTTGTCGGGCGAGATCCACTGCAGCGCCAGCACGTCGATGTCGCCGGTCTTGAGCTGCGTATAGAGCACGGTGATATCGGGAATGTATTTCAGCACGAGCCGTTCGAGATAGGGCCCGTCGCCGAAGTAGCCGGGATTGGCCTCCAGCTCGATATGGTCGCCCGCCACGCGCTGCTTCCACTTGTAGGCGCCAGTGCCGATCGGGGCGTTGTTGAAAGGCGCATTGTTCGGGTCGGCGCCCTCGAAGCCGTGCTTGGGCACGATGAAGGTCGAGGCGAGGATCGCGGTATAGGGTGCAAACGCGCTTTCCATGCGCCAGCTGATTTCCGTCGGCGAGACGACGGTTATGTCGCGCACGAGGCTGTGGCCCGTGCGGCGCCAGCTGCGGAAATCCGGATTGACCAGCAGCTCGAGCGTGAACTTCACGTCCTCGGCCGTGAACGGCGTGCCGTCATGCCATGTCACATCGTCGCGCAGCGTCACCTTCCAGGTCAGGCCATCGGCGGAAACACCGCCATTTTCCACCGTCGGCACTTCCTTGGCGAGCAGCGGATAGAAATTGCCCTTGGCATCGACGTCGAACAGCGGATCGAAGATCGCGAAATGCACGCCCTCGTCGACCTCGATATGCAGGAGATGCGGATTGAAGACCGTCGGCTCCTGCGAGAAGCCGACGACGATCTGCCCCTTCGGCGTATCTTGGGCCCTTGCCGCTCCCATGCCGAGAACGGAGGGGGCCATGACGGCGAGACCGGCGGCGCCGAAGAACTTCAGGCTCTGGCGGCGGGTAAACTGGAAATCCCTTTCAGACATGTCATTCTCCCGGTGGTGTGAATGTTGACGTTCCCTTGTCGGCCGTTCCGGCTTCTTGTTGGTTCAGTATCCGGCGAGCAGTTCGATCTTCGAACCGTCGACGAAGCGCTCGATCCTGAATTCCCTGGGGTCCACGACGGGCTTGCGCCCGAGCACGAGATCGGCTGCGAGCCGGCCCGCGCCGGGGCCGATGCCGAAGCCATGGCCGGAAAAGCCCGTCGCGATGAAGAAGCCCGGAATTGCCGCCACGCCCGAAATGACGGGGATGGCGTCGGGCGTGGCGTCGATATAGCCGGCCCAGCGCTGCGCGACCTTTGCCGAGGCGAGAGCCGGGAAGGCCCTGCGCGCCGAGGCCATGGCCATGTCGGCCAGCTTGCGGCTGGGCTTGGGGTCGAGCACGCGGCAATATTCGAAGGGGCTCGGCTCGTCGAGATCCCAGCGACGGGGCATGCGCGCCTCGTCGAAGAAGCGCCAGCCGGCCCGCAGCATCAGCGAGCGCCACTCCGCGCGCAATGCCGGCACGAAGTCGCGCGCATAGCAGAAGGACGCCGGCACGATGTCGACGATGTTGCCGAGGCCCGAGGCGATGGTGTAGCCGCCGTCCTGCCGCTTGCGGATGGCGAAGTCGCCCGCCCACATCGCCTGTTCGGGGCCGGCATCGTGCGGCTCGGTGCGCAGGACCGAGTTCTTCACCTTCAATTGCGGCAGGTGGATGCCGGCATCGAGGCTGCGGGTGAACATCTCCGACCAGGCGCCGCCCGCCAGCACCACGGCGCCGCAGCGGATCGTGCCTCGCTCGGTCACGACCGCCGAGATCGCGCCGCCGGAGGTTTCGATGCCCCGCACGGCGCATTCCGTGAGGATATGGGCGCCGCATTCGCGGGCGCGCTCGGCAATCGCGGGGGCTGCCTTCTGCGGCTCGGCCCGGCCGTCGTCGGCGCAATAGAGCGCGGCCGGCGGGCGAAGGCGCGATTGCGGAAACATCGCCGCGAAGTCCGCGCCGGTGAGCATCCGGCAATCCACGCCGAGGCCATCGAGATGCTTCAGCCATTTCTCGTAGAAGGCCTGCTCGGCCCCGTTCTCGGCATTGAAGATGATCCCGGCCCGCGCATAGCCCGTGTCCCGCCCGGTCCGCGCATTCAGGCCCTGCCAGATGCGCTGGGCTTCCAGCACCAGCGGGATTTCCCGCGGGTCGCGCCGCGCCACGCGCACCCAGCCCCAGTTGCGGCTGGACTGTTCGTGGCCGATGCCGCCTTTTTCGCACAAGGCCACGCGCTGGCCTGCCTCGGCAAGCTCCAGCGCGGTCGAAACGCCGATGATGCCGCCGCCGATGACGACCACATCGACCTCCGCAGGCAGTTCGGTGTCGCCATGGACGGGTACGACGAAGGGACCGGGCATCAGAAGAATTCCTCGGCTTGGCAGTTGACGGCGAATTCGGCAACACTCGCCTCGTTGGGCAGGTCGATCAGCATGGAGACGATGCGGGCAAGGTCTTCGGGCTTCGTCATGGCCTCGGCCGGCCGGCCCGAGAGCGAAAGCCCCATATCGGTGGCGACGAAACCGGGGCAGACCGCGGTGGCGCGGATGCCGACGTCGAAACCCGCATGGCGAATGCCGTGCGCAAGCGCCACGGCCGCGAATTTCGACATGGAATAACTTCCCGAAAGGGCCGATTTCACGCGTTTTCCGGAGAGGGAGGCGACGATGACGACACGTCCCCGTCCACTGGCACGCAAATCCTGCCAGGCGGCCCGCACAAGCCGGCGGGGCGCGAAGGCATTGACCTCCATCATCGCAGCGACCTCGTCGTCCTCGGCTTCGATGACCGATTTCGGCACCATGATGCCCGCATTGGCGACGATGCAGCCGACCGGGCCGAAGCTCGCGCGGGTTTGTGCAAGCCATCGCGCCTCTTCATTGCCGGCCGCCGCATCGTAGGCGCAGGCAAGGACGCTCTCCGCCGGCAGCGACGACGCCCAGTCCGGCATCCTGCCTCCGCGCACGCCGAGGGAAACCTTCCAGCCTTCCGAAACGAGGCGGGACGCGACCGCCGCTCCGATGCCCCGGCTCGCGCCCGAGACCATCGCCACACCCTTGCTCATTCTCCCACCTCGCGCAGCCGGTTGAAGGCTTTCCGGAATATGTTCACGACGATGTCGTGCTCTTCCCGTGTCATCAGGCCGGCGAAGAACTCGTCGGAATGCGCGACGATGAGCGTCTCGACCTTGTTCGCAAGCGCGGCCCCTTCCGGGGTCACGAAAAGCTCCTGGGCGCGCTTGTCGTCCGCCGCGCTGCGACGGGTGACGAGTTTCGCGCGCCGCAGCTCATCAACGGTTTTGACGGTGATCGACTTGTCTATGCCGAGAAGGGTGGAGATCGTGGTCGGCCGGATGCCGGCGTGGCGGGCAATCAGCAGGAGCGAGGAGATCGTGCCCTTTCGCCCCGTAAAGCCAAGGGGCGCGAGCCGGTCGTCGAGATGCCGGCTGACGGCGATCTCAAAGACGCGGACATAGAAGCTCAGCAGGCCGTCGAGCACGCCCAGATCGACCTGGGCCGCCAGTTCCTGACTTTTGCGCGTGCTCATCGACGGCAACCCCGCTGCTTTCCATGCGTGGAATTTCGAGGTCAGGCTAGACATAATGGTTGAATTATTCAACTAATTTTTTCGAACGGCTTCAGCCGGGCCGGTGGAAGGCCTCAATGTCTGCGATGCCTCTGTGATGTCGACCATTCCCCGCGCGAATACCGATCCGCCGACGATCACGAGGCGGAGACGATCGCCGATGGCCGGAAGCGCGGCATGGACGGAATGCCCGCCGCTACCGCAGCACGTTGTCGCGCGGCAGGATCGGTTCGGGCAGGTCCGCATGCCCGAGGACCGATAGCATCTCCCGCTCCACGGTGCGCTGCATCGCCTCCAGCGGCAGGGCATTGGGGTCGAGGCCGAACGGGTCCTCCAGCTGGTGGCCGAGCGCTTCGAGACCGAAGAACGTATAGGCGACGAGAAGCACCGGAAGCAGCGTCCACCAGTCCAGCGAGCCGGCCAGCGCGAAGGGCAGCATCAGGCAGAAGACCAGCGCCGTTCGGTGGAGCAGCAATGAATAGGCGAAGGGAACGGGCGTCAGCGCGATGCGCTCGCATCCCCCCTGGACCTTTGCGAGCGCCGCGAGCTGCCCCTCCAGCACCGAATAGTGGATCTCGCCGATCCGATGCTCGCGCACCAGCGCGAGACAGTGCCGGCCGATGCCGTCGAGGACGTCGTTGGTGGGGTTGGGGCTTTGGTCATCGACGTCGGTATCATGCCAGCGGCGGATGGCGGCCGGCTCGTCCTCGCCGCGGAGCCGTGCGACGAGGCCCGCCGTGAAGGCGCACAGACGATGGAGGAGGAAGCGGCGGTCGTCATCGCCAAGAGCCGCCGTCTGCCGCGCAAAGGACCGGCAGGCGATGATGAGCTCGCCCCAGAGGATCCGGCCCTCCCACCAGCGCGCATAACACGCATTGTTGCGGAAGCTCATGAAGACGGAAAGCGCGATGCCGGTCAGCGTGAAGGGAATGGCGCTGATCCTCGCGAAGATCCCGGGATGTTCCCGCGCGGCGAAGATCGCGATGACCGAGAGGACCGTCATCGCCACGAGGTGCCAGGCGATCCTCGGCAAGATGGAGCCGTTGATCGCGAAAATGATGTCTTTGAAGCTCGGTTTTGAACGCAGGATCATTGGAGTGTCGGCAAGATGGGACAGCGCGGCGGCGTGCACGCCTCTTCCCCCTTAGCAGGATGCGTGCCAGCGGCGAGGGCTGAGCAAACTCAACGGCTTGGCTGTGGCAATTGCGCGGCTTTGGACAGTTTGTCCATGGTGGCTCGGACAAATTGTCTATTGATTTCAATAGTATAACATGGTTTACTTGATTTCTGTCGCATCCGGAGAGTGTCCGCCATGGCCGATGGAAAGCCGCAATACAAGACCTACAACCATCCGGCCGGTGGATGGGGCGCCGCTGCCGCGACCGCCAAGGTGCTGATGGAGCAGAGCGTCATCACCAAGGGGTCGCGCGCGCTCCTGGCGATGAACCAGCCGGGCGGCTTCAAGTGTCCGAGCTGCGCCTTTCCGGATGCCGATTGCAAGAAGACGCTGGAATTCTGCGAGAACGGCGCCAAGGCGCTCGCCTACGAGGCGACGAAGTTCCGCGTCACGCCGGAGTTCTTCCAGAAATACACCGTCACCGAATTGATGGCGCAGTCCGACTACTGGCTGGAGATGCAGGGGCGCCTTACCGAGCCGATGCGCTACGACGGGGCGAGCGACCGGTATGTGCCGTGCAGCTGGGACGAGGCCTTCACGATGATCGGGCGGCACCTCCGGGCATTGTCGAGCCCGCACGAGGCGGAGTTCTACACGTCCGGCCGCACGCCGAACGAGGCGGCCTTCCTCTATTCGATCTTCGTGCGCGCGTTCGGCACCAACAACTTCCCAGACTGTTCCAACATGTGCCACGAGCCGACGAGCCGCGGCCTGCCGCCGGCCATCGGCGTGGGCAAGGGCACGGTCGTGCTGGAGGATTTCGAGCATGCCGAGGCGATCTTCGTCATCGGCCAGAACACCGGCACCAATTCGCCGCGCATGATGACCAACCTGGTCGAGGCCCGCAAGCGCGGCGCGCCCATCGTCGCGGTCAATCCCATGCCGGAGCGCGCGCTGATCCGCTTCACCGAACCGCAGGACGTCGTGCAGATGGCGACCTTCGGCTCGACGCCGATCGCCAGCGAGTTCGTGCATATCAGGATCGGCGGGGACCTTGCCCTCATCAAGGGCATGATGAAGGTGATGTTCGAGCGCGAGGCGGCCGGCGAAAGGGTGCTCGATGCGGATTTCATCGCGAAGCACACGGTTGGCATCGAGGCGATCCGCGCGGACGCGCTGGCGCAGGACTGGGCCGAGATCGTCCGCGTCTCGAGGCTCGACGAGGCGCAGATCCGCCGGTGCGCGGAAATCTACATCCGTTCGCGCGCCACCATCATCTGCTACGGCATGGGCCTCACCCAGCACCAGCAGGGCTCGCGCCTTCTGCAGCAGGTGTCGAACCTGCTGCTCCTGCGCGGCAACTACGGCAAGCCGGGCGCCGGCATCGCGCCGATCCGCGGCCATTCCAATGTGCAGGGCGACCGCACCGTCGGCATCGACGAAAAGCCCTCGCAGGACTATCTGGACCGCGTGCGCGACGTCTTCGGCTTCGAGCCGCCGCGCGGGCACGGGCACCATACGGTCGAATCCGTCGAGGCGATGGAGAACGGCACGGCCAAGGTCTTCATCGGCATGGGCGGCAATTTCGTCCGGGCGATCCCGGATACGGACCGGTCCTACGCCGCCATGCGCAAGCTGGCGCTGACGGTGGGCATCGCCACCAAGCTCAATCGCGGCCATCTGGTGCACGGGCGCGATGCGCTGATCCTACCGGTCGTCGCCCGCTCGGAATGGATCCGCACGGCGGCGGGCGAGCAGTTCGTCACCATCGAGGACGCCATGGCGAACGTCACGGCCTCGCGCGGCGTCTTGACGCCGGCAAGCCCCCATGTGCTGCCGGAGGTCGAGATCGTCTGTCGCATGGCGATGGCCACGCTGCCGGACAGCAAGGTGCCCTGGGCAAGCTACATCGACAACTACGATCTCATCCGTGACAAGATCGCCGAGGTCTATCCCGAAATCTATGCGGGCTTTTCCGAGCGCATCAAGAATCCGAAGGGGTTCCACCTCGACATCCCGCCGCGCCGGCTCGTCTGGCCGACGGAGAACGGCAAGGCGAATTTCCTGCTGCTGCCGGGGCTGGAGGTGAACGATGTCGTCGACGATCCTGCCATGCTGCGGCTCGCCACGGTGCGCTCGCACGACCAGTTCAACACGACCATCTACAGCAACAACGACCGCTATCGCGGCGTCTACAACGACCGCATGGTGCTGTTCATGAACGCCGAGGACCTCGCGGAACGGGGCCTTGCCTCCGGCGCGCGGATCACGCTCGAAACCATCAGCACGGACGGCATGGCGCGGCGCGTCGACGGCCTGACGGCGCTCGACTATCCGATGCCCCGCGGGGCGGTCGCCGGCTACTATCCGGAACTCAACCCCTTGCTGCCGCTCGATTATTACGACCGGATCAGCGGCACGCCGGCGGCAAAGTCCATACCGGTGCGGGTGGTCGCCGGATAGAAGGCGGGTCTGAACGATTATCGAGATGCAGGGCACCGCCCGCCGCCCCGGCGGGCGAGGGCGGAGCCTTGCCGGAAAGAGAGGCAAGGGCAGTGTTCGATGGGCTCGATCCGGTGGTGCTGGCGCGCGCGCAATTCGCGTTCACCGTCTCCTTTCATTTCATCTTCCCGGCCTTTTCCATCGGCCTTGCCAGCTATCTCATGGTGCTGGAGGGCCTTTGGCTGAAGACCGGCAAGGGTGTCTACGCCAACCTCTACCGCTACTGGCTGAAGATTTTCGCCGTCGTCTTCGGCATGGGGGTCGTCTCCGGCGTGGTCATGTCCTACCAGTTCGGCACCAACTGGTCCGTCTTCTCGCACAAGGCGGGGCCGGTGATCGGGCCGCTGATGGCCTATGAGGTGATGACGGCCTTCTTCCTGGAGGCGGGCTTTCTCGGCGTCATGCTCTTCGGCATGAACAAGGTCGGCAAGGGCCTGCATTTCTTCGCGACATCGATGGTGGCCCTCGGCACGCTGATCTCGGCCACCTGGATCATCGCCGTCAACAGCTGGATGCAGACGCCGGCCGGCTTCGCCATCAACGACAAGGGCCAGTTCATTCCGGCGGGCTCGTGGTTCGATATCGTCTTCACGGCCAGCTTTCCGTTCCGCCTCGTCCACACGGTCATCGCCGCATACCTGACCACGGCCTTTGCGGTCGGTGCCGTCGGCGCCTGGCATCTGCTCAGGGATCGGGCCAATCCGGGGGCACGAAAAATGTTCTCGATGGCGATGTGGATGGCCGCGCTCGTCGCGCCGGTCCAGATCCTTGCCGGCGACGCGCACGGCCTCAACACGCTGGAGCACCAGCCTGTCAAGGTGCTGGCGATGGAAGGCGATTATCGCCCGAGCCCGAATGGCGCGCCGCTCATCCTCTTCGGCTGGCCCGACAGCGAGGCCGCGGACGTGCGCTATGAGGTGTCGATCCCCCATCTCGGATCGCTCATCCTCAAGCACGATCCGTTCGCGCCGCTGCCGGGCCTCACGGATTTCCCGCGTGACCAGTGGCCGCCGGTGCCGATCGTCTTCTGGTCGTTCCGGTTGATGGTGGGCCTCGGCTTCGCCATGCTGGGCATCGGCCTGTGGAGCCTTTTCGCGCGCTACCGCCGGCAGCTCTACGACTGGCCGTGGCTGCACCGCGCCGCCGTCCTCATGGGGCCGTCCGGCTTCGTCGCGGTCATCGCCGGCTGGGTGACGACGGAGGTCGGCCGCCAGCCCTTCACCGTCTACGGCCTGTTGCGCACGGCCGAATCCCATTCGCCGCTCGCTGCGCCCGCCGTCGCCGTTTCGCTGATCGCCTTCGTGATCGTCTATTTCGCCGCCTTCGGCGCAGGCACCTACTATCTCCTGCGCCTGATGGCCAAACCGCCGGAGCCGGGCGAGAGCGAACCGCAGAAGGTGCCGCAGCGCGCAGCGGGCATCACGCCCGCTTCGGGTGTCGCCGCCCGCACGGTGGGCAGGGAGTAAGCGCCATGGAAAGCCTCGACCTCACGCTCGTCTGGGCGGGCATCATCGGTTTTGCCGTCATGGCCTATGTGGTCATGGACGGCTTCGACCTCGGCATCGGCATCCTGTTTCCCACGTTCCAGGTGGGCGAGGAGCGTGACCAGGCGATGAATTCCATCGCGCCGGTCTGGGACGGCAACGAGACCTGGCTGGTGATGGGCGGCGGCGGGCTCTTCGCGGCCTTTCCGCTCGCCTATGCCATCGTGCTGCCGGCGACCTATCCGCTGATCATCGCCATGCTGCTCGGCCTGATCTTCCGTGGCGTCGCCTTCGAATTCCGCTGGCGTGATCCGCGCCACCGCCCGGTCTGGGATGTCGCCTTCAGCCTCGGCTCGGTCGTCGCGGCTCTTGCGCAGGGCATGACGCTCGGCGCCATCCTCCAGGGGATAACGGTGGAGAACGACGCCTATGCCGGTGGCTGGCTGGACTGGCTGAGCCCGTTCAGCGTGCTGACCGGCCTTGCCGTGGTTGCCGGCTATGCGCTGCTGGGCGCCACCTGGCTGGTCTGGAAGACGGAGGGGTCGAGCCTTCGCCATGCGCAGACGATGGCGTGGAGGCTCGGCATCATGACGCTGGTTGCGCTTGCCGCCGTCAGCGCCGCCACGCCCTACCTCCACTACGAATACTGGCGGCGCTGGTTCGAGATGCCGGGCGTGTTGCTGACCGCGCAGGTGCCGCTGCTTGTCGTCATCACCGCGGCCACCCTCTTCTGGAGCCTTCGAAGCGGGCATGAGCGGCTTCCCTTCCTGATGGCGCTGGCGCTCTTCCTGCTTGGTTTCGTCGGGCTCGGCATCAGCCTCTACCCCTATGTCGTGCCGCCGGCCGTGACGATCCGCGATGCGGCCGCGCCGACGGAAAGCCTGCGCTTCATGCTGGGCGGCGCGCTTGTCATCATCCCTCTGATCCTGACCTATACCGGTTGGGCCTACTGGGTGTTCCGCGGTAAGGTCGGCACCCACGGATATCACTGATGCCGACCGTGCGGCAGGTCGGCTGGATGCTGTTGATCTGGCTGTCGAGCGTCGCCGTGCTCCGCCTCGTCGCCGCAATCCTGCGGTTCTGGCTACGGGCCTGACGGCCGGCGGCAGAGGAGGAACGGATTTGAACGCAGCACTTTCCGATCCGCGCCCGCCGGCACCGCATGCCGCCCATGCCTCGGTCTATGCGGCACTGGCCGGCAATGTGGCCGTGGCCGTCACCAAGCTCGTCGCCGCCGTGCTCACGGGCAGCGCGGCGATGTTCGGCGAGCCGGCATCCGGCCGGTAGCCATCAACGATGAAGAGCGAGGAGAAGATCATGAGCAAACCCGCAACTCCGAACGACGTGGAAACGGAGACACCCCGCGACGAACCCGGCGAAGCCGCCGTCGAGGCCGCCGTGCGGCTGGAAGCGGAGGTCGCCGACCTCAAGGACCGCCTGCTGCGGGCGCTCGCGGAGACGGAGAACCTGCGCCGCCGCGCCGAGCGCGATGTCAGCGATGCGCGGCAATATGCCGTCAGCAAGTTCGCGGCCGACCTCGTCGGCGTCGCCGACAATCTGGAGCGGGCGCTGGCCAGCGTGCCGGCGGAGGCAAGGCGAGGCTCGGCCGTGCTGAAGACGCTTGCCGATGGCGTCGCGCTGACCGGCAAGGACCTGATGCAGGTTTTCGAGAAACACGGCATTCGCCGGATCGAACCGCTCGGCGAGCGGTTCGATCCCCACCTCCATGAGGCCCTGTTCGAGGTGGCCGATCCCTCGGTGCCGAGCGGCACCGTCAGCACGGTCGTCTCGCCGGGCTATGCCATCGGCTCGCGCCCGTTGCGGGCCGCGAAGGTGGGGGTCGCGCGGGGGCGGTCCGGCGGCGGCGGGTGGCGGCTAGGCATTTCGGGCAAAGTGCGAGGCAGCCTTGGACGATGATCAGGACAGGGCGGTGGAAGCGGCCGCCTACAGGTCGAGCGGCGACGGTTTCGCGCGGAGAGTCGATGCGGGCGAAAAGAGGTTCGGCCAGGATGCGAAAGCCGGCATTGCCGAGCAGAACCCGTTCGGTTCCGGCAGGCTCGGCTTGCGAGCGCAGGATGGTCTGCGCCTCCCTGAGCCCCATCTTGGCTGTGCATGGCGCTGCCGCGCGCCACTTTCCGAGCATCGTCATCTGCTGTCCTTGCTGTCTGCCATGCCGGAAGGTCACCGCACACGGCCCTCCCGGCGAACGGACTGCAACAAACGTGCCATGCGGCCGCGATTGCGAAATCAACGGTTTGTGCGTCGAGGCGGTCCCCACGCCGACAGATTGTCCCGCGAAAGGCGGACAGCTTGTCTGCGATGGTGGCCTTCCTTCTCTTAAATGATTGAATTTTCGCGGCTTGCGAACTGGCATGGGCATTGCTGAGAAAACGGATGGCGACGGCATCCGCCGACCGGAAGAGCAACAGCAAGGAGGAGTTCGCAATGGCAAAGGTCATCGGTATCGATCTGGGGACAACCAATTCCTGCGTGGCGGTCATGGACGGTAAGGCGGCGCGTATCATCGAGAATTCGGAAGGCGCGCGCACGACCCCGTCGATCGTCGCCTTCACCAGCGACGGGGAGCGGCTCGTCGGGCAGCCGGCCCGCCGGCAGGCCGTGACCAATCCAACGAACACGATCTTCGCCGTCAAGCGCCTGATCGGCCGGCGCTATGACGATCCGACCGTGACCAAGGACCAGGGGCTGGTGCCCTACAAGATCGTCAAGGCGGGCAATGGCGATGCCTGGGTGGAGGCGGAAGGCAAGCCCTACTCGCCCTCGCAGATCTCGGCGATGATCCTGCAGAAGATGAAGGAGACCGCGGAAGCCAATCTCGGCGAGGCGGTGACGCAGGCGGTCATCACGGTTCCCGCCTATTTCAACGACGCCCAGCGCCAGGCGACCAAGGATGCGGGGAAGATCGCGGGCCTGGAGGTGCTGCGCATCATCAACGAGCCGACGGCCGCCGCGCTCGCCTATGGCCTCGAGAAGAAGAAGCAGGCCAAGATCGCCGTCTACGACCTCGGCGGCGGCACCTTCGACATTTCCATCCTCGACATCGGCGACGGGGTCTTCGAGGTCAAGTCCACCAATGGCGATACCTTCCTCGGCGGCGAGGATTTCGACATGCGCTTGGTCGAGTACATCGCCGACGAATTCAGGAAGGACCAGGGCATCGACCTCCGCAAGGACAAGCTCGCCCTCCAGCGCCTGAAGGAAGCGGCGGAAAAGGCGAAGATCGAGCTGTCCTCCTCCACGCAGACCGAGGTCAACCTGCCGTTCATCACCGCGGACGCGTCGGGGCCGAAGCACCTTCAGGTGAAGATCACCCGCTCGAAATTCGAAGCGCTGGTGGAGGACCTCGTGCAGCGGACCATCGAGCCCTGCCTCAATGCGCTGAAGGACGCGGGCCTCGACGCCAAGGATGTCGCCGAGGTGGTGCTGGTCGGCGGCATGACGCGTATGCCGAAGATCCAGGAGACCGTGCAGAAGATCTTCGGCAAGGAACCGCACAAGGGCGTCAACCCGGACGAGGTGGTCGCTGTCGGCGCGGCCATCCAGGCGGGCGTGCTCCAGGGCGATGTCAAGGATGTGCTGCTGCTCGACGTGACGCCGCTCTCGCTCGGCCTCGAAACGCTCGGCGGCGTCTTCACCCGTCTCATCGAGCGCAACACCACGGTGCCGGCGAAGAAGAGCCAGACCTTCTCCACCGCCGAGGACAACCAGAGCGCCGTGACGATCCGTGTCTTCCAGGGCGAGCGCGAGATGGCGGCCGACAACAAGATGCTCGGCCAGTTCGACCTGATGGGCATCGCGCCCGCCCCGCGCGGCGTGCCGCAGATCGAGGTGACCTTCGACATCGACGCCAACGGTATCGTCAACGTTTCGGCGAAGGACAAGGGCACCGGCAAGGAGCAGCGCATCCAGATCCAGGCCTCCGGCGGCCTTTCCGAGGCGGATATCGAGCGCATGGTCAAGGATGCCGAGACGCATGCGGCCGAGGATCGCAAGCGCAAGGAGGTCGTCGAGGCGCGGAACGTCGCCGAAGCCGTGCTGCATACGGCCGAAAAGGCGCTTGCCGAAGAGGGGACGGCCGCCGCCCCTGCGGATCGCCAGGCGGTCGAAGCCGCGGCGGTGGCCGTGCGCGATGCGCTGGGCGGCGAGGATGCGGCCGCGATCCGCGAGAAGGCGGAGGCCTTGCAGGAGAAGGTCTCGGCGCTCGCCCAGTTTTCCGCGTCCGCCGGTGCGGCGTCGTCGGCCCCGGCGGAGGACGGCGTCGTCGATGCGGAGTTCAGCGAGGTTCCCGACGACGAGCGCAAATGAGGATGATGGGGGAAATTCGGCGGCGGGGCAGTCTGCCTCGTTGCCGGAAGCCCGCCATGGCCTAATTATGATCGACACAACCCGCATTTGGAGCCGGTCGTGACAAGTCCCTATGATGTTCTCGGCGTTTTGCCCGGCGCGACGGCGGCCGAGATCCAGAGTGCGTATCGCAAGCTTGCCAAGAAGCTGCACCCGGACCTCAATCCGGGCGACAAGGCGGCGGAAGACAAGTTCAAGGAGGTCGCCGCGGCCTATGACCTCTTGGGCGATGCGGACAAGCGCAAGCGCTTCGACGCGGGCGAGATCGACGCCGCCGGCGCCGAGCGCCCGCCGCGCCAGGGCTATTACCGCGACTATGCCGGCGGGCCGGCGGACCATCCCTATGCGGATGCCTCGGCCTATGCCGACTTCATGGACGGCGACGACATCTTCGCCGACCTCCTGCGCCGCAGCCAGAAGGGGCGGGCGAACCGGCGCGGCGCGGACCTGCACTACCGGCTGGAGATCGCCTTCGCCGATTCCATCGCCGGGGCGACGCGGCGCATCACGCTGCCGGACGGCGGCACGCTGGACGTGAAGATCCCGCCGGGCCTGGTCAGCGGCCAGGTGATCCGGCTGAAGGGCAAGGGGGCGCCGGGCGGCGGCGGGGCGGGCGATGCGCTGATCGAGGTGGAGGTGCTGGCCGATCCGCGCTTCACGCGGGAGGGCGACGACATCACGCTCGAGCTGCCGGTCTCGCTGGGCGAGGCGGTTCTGGGCGGCCGGGTGCGGGTTCCGACGGCCACGGGCGCGGTGACGATGACGGTTCCGAAGGGCTCGAACACGGGCACGACGCTGCGGCTGAAGGGCAAGGGGGCGCCGCGCCGGGGCGGGGGCTTCGGCGACCAGCTGGTGCGTCTGAAGGTGGTTCTGCCGAGCCCGCCGGACCCGGCGCTGGAGGCCTTCGTGGCCGGCTGGGCGAAGGGGCAGGCGTTCAATCCGCGTGAGGAGGCGTGATCATGGCGATGAGCAAGGAGGCGTTCCTGGAGAGCGCCGGGCTGAAGGGGCAGGTTGTGGACGTGTGGATCGCGCAGGAATGGCTGGTGCCCGAGCAGACGCCGTCGGGCCCGCGGTTCCGGGAGATCGACATCGCCCGGGCACGTCTGATCCTGGAGCTGCGCGCGGGCCTCGGCGCGAACGATGCCGGCATCGACGTCATCCTGCACCTGATGGACCAGCTGCACGGCATGCGCCAGGCGCTCGACGCCCTGCGAAGGCACGTCGGCGAGACCGGGGACTGACGGCGGAAACGGAAAGGACGGGACGATGGGGCAGAACAGAAGCGCGGCGGAGCCGCCCGGCCTTGCGGAGTTCGGGCCATGGCTGGCCCAGGCCGCGATCCTCATCGTCGACGACGAGCCCGGCATCTGCAACTTCCTGATCAAGACGCTGCGGCCGCGCTGCCGGCTGATCGATGTCGCCGCCAATACGGTGGAGGCGTCCCGCAAGCTCGACGAGCAGAATTTCGACGTCGTGATCATGGACAACATCATGCCCGGCCAGACCGGTCTCGAATGGCTGGCCGAGCAGCGCGCCATCGGCTTCTTCGCCGATGTCATCCTGATGACGGCCTATGCCGACCTCGACACGGCCATCGATGCGCTGCGGGCCGGCGTGGTGGATTTCATCCTGAAGCCTTTCCGCTCGAACCAGCTGCTCAACGCCATTGCCCGCTGCCTGGACCGCAAGCGGCTGCAGCGCGAGAACGACGTGCTGCGCCACGAACTGACCTCGCCGTCGCACCAGCTTCTCCTGCGCAACAAGCTTCTCGGCGGGTCCAAGGCCATCCAGCACATCCGGGAGACGATTGCCCGTATCGCGCCGCTGCCGACATCCGTTCTCCTGACCGGCCAGTCGGGCACCGGCAAGGAGGTGGCGGCGCGCTCGCTGCATATGCTGTCCGACCGGGCCGACAAGCTCTTCGTGCCGATCAACTGCGGCGCGATTCCGGCGGACATGATCGAGAGCGAACTGTTCGGCCACCTCAAGGGCGCCTTCACGGGCGCCAGCCGCAGCCGTGAAGGCCTGATGCTGCATGCGCATGGCGGCACGGTGTTTCTCGACGAGGTCGGGGAGCTGCCCCTGCCGCTGCAGACCAAGCTGCTGCGCGTCCTCGAAGACCGGCGCGTGCGGCCGGTCGGCTCGGAGCGGGAGGTTCCCTTCGATGCCCGCTTCATCTTCGCCACCAACGCCGATCTCGCCAAGCGCGTGGAGGCAGGCACCTTCCGGGCGGACCTCTATTTCCGCATCAATGTCATCCAGATCCATCTTCCGCCCCTGCGCGACCGGGGCGAGGACGTACTGGAACTGGCGGACATGTTCATGCGGGAACTCTCCCAGCAGCTCGGCATGCCGCCCGTTCGCATCGACGAAAAGGCGGAAGCCGCGATGCTCCGCTACGACTGGCCCGGCAATATTCGCGAGCTGCGCAACCTGATCGAGCGCAGCGTCATCCTCGGCGGCTTTCCCGCCAGCATCGGGCCTGTCGCGGCCGATGACGACCAGCCGCGCAGCGAGAACCTTGCCGACATGGAGCGGCGGCATATCCTTGCCGTGCTGCGGGAGGCGCGGGGCGACCGGGAGGAGGCGGCCCGGCGCCTCGGCATTTCGCGCAAGACCATCGATCGAAAATATGCAAGCTGGTATGGCTGAGGCGAGCGAAAAATCAGGCTTCTTCCGGCGGTCGGTGCGCTACCGCCTGCTGGCGATCGCGCTGGTTCCGATGCTGGTCGTCCTGCCGGTCCTGCTCGCCATCGGCATCGACCGGTGGAACGATCGTTTCGACGCGGTGACGATCGCGAAGGTGAACGACGACCTGACGATCGCACGCCAATATCTTTCCCGTATTCTGGAAAACACCGAAAACAGGCTGGTCGCCATCGGAGAATCCGAGCGCTTCCGCCAGCTGCTGCGCGCCGGGAACGAGTCGGACCGGGCGTTTCCGGTCTATCTCGAGGCGACCGCGCAGCGCGGCGGGTTCGATTTCTTGTATGTGGTTGCCGACGATGGCGAGATCCTTGCCGGCGACAAGGCGGCGACGCCCGCAACGCTGCGCTGGGACTGGCCCGTGGTGGTTTCGGCGCTTGCCGGCCGGTCGAGGACGGCGATCGACGTGTTCGCCGGTTCGGAGCTTTCGGCGCTCTCCCCGCAACTGGCGGAGAGGGCGCGCGTCGAGATCGTGCCCGTGGTGCGTGACGGCGCGCCGGGCGGCCTCGTCGAGACGCGCGGGCTCGTTCTCCAATCGGCCGCCACGCTGCTTTTGCCGGACGGGCGGCGCGCCGCGCTCGTCGGCGGCATCCTGCTCAACCGCAACCTCGGTTTCGTCGATGCGATCAACGATCTCATCTATCACGGTTCCACGCAGCCCGACGGCACGCAGGGCACCGCCACGCTCTTTCTCGACGATATACGCGTCAGCACGAATGTACGCCTGTTCGGTGATCGGCGCGCCATCGGCACCCGCGTTTCCGAAGAGGTGCGCAGCACGGTGCTGGACCAGGGCAAGACCTGGCTCGACAGTGCCTTCGTCGTCAACGACTGGTATGTGTCGGCCTATGAGCCGATCGTGGACAGCTACGGCCGCCGGGTGGGCATGCTCTACGCTGGCTTCGTCGAGGCGCCCTTCGCCAAGGTGAAACACGAGACATGGCTGACGATGGGCGTCGCTTTCCTGCCTGCCGTCCTCGCCACGGTGCCGCTCTTCCTCATCTGGGCCCGCACCATCTTCAGGCCGCTCGAACGCATGAAGGAGACCATCGCGCGGGTCGAGGACGGGGACCTTGCGGCGCGGACCGGGGCGGTCGAAAACCGCGACGAGATCGGTCTCGTGGCGAGCGAGCTGGACAGGCTCCTCGACGGCATCCAGACGCGTGACGCGGAGCTTCGCCTGTGGAACGACGAGCTCAGCCAACGGGCGGAGCAGCGGGCGCTCGAACTGCGCGATACCGCCGCGCGCCTGGAGACGACGACGCGCCAGCTCGTCATGTCGGAGAAGCTCGCCGCCATCGGCGAGATCACGGCCGGCGTCGCCCACGAGATCAACAACCCGATCGCCGTCATGCAGGGCAACCTCGAAATCATCCGTGACATGATGGGGCCGGGCGCCGAGGAGGCGAAGACGGAGTTTCGCCTGATCAACCAGCAGATGAACCGCATCACCGAGATCGTCACCAAGCTCTTGCAATTCGCCAAGCCGCAGGAATATGCCGGCTTCACCGAGGACTATGCCCCCGCCGATGTCATTTCCGACACTCTGCCGCTGGTGCAGCACCTCCTGAAGAAGACGATGATCACCGTCGAGCGCGAGGACCGCGCGCTGCGCCTGATCCGGATGAGCCGGACGGAGCTTCAGCAGGTTCTCGTCAACCTGATCGTCAATGCCATCCATGCCATGCCGCGGGGCGGGCGCCTTGGACTGCGCACCGTCGATGCCGCGCATGGCGGCGTGGACGGCGTCGAGATCGAGGTGAGCGATACCGGCGCGGGCATGACGCCGGACGTGATGGGCAGGATCTTCGATCCCTTCTTCACCACCAAATCCCGGGAAGGCACCGGCCTCGGCCTTTCGATCAGCCAGATGCTGATGTCGCAGCACGGCGGCAAGATCACGGTCCGCAGCCAGCCCGGCGAAGGCACGACCTTCAAGGTCTGGCTGCCGGCGACAGAGGATGATTTCTGACGGGAATGCCGGACAGAATGTCCGCGGGCTTTTCGACACTCTGTCTTGAGCGGCTGCCAATCTGCAGCGCAAGCCCTTGATTTCTCTCGTCATGAAGACTGGCATGCCCGTTGCAATTCCTTTCCCGAGGCAGGACGGCGGCAGGCCGGCCCCATGGGAGAGGTGATCGATGGACGTCGAGAAATTTACCGATCGCGCGCGCGGCTTCATTCAGTCGGCACAGTCGCTGGCCACGCGCGAGGGCAACCAGCAATTCACCAGCCTGCATCTGCTCAAGGTTCTTCTGGACGACGAGGAGGGGCTGGTCTCGGGCCTCGTCGAACGGGCCGGCGGCAGCGCGCGCGCCCTTCTTGCGGTGACGGAGACGGAGCTGGCGAAGCTGCCGAAGGTCACGGGCGGCTCGGGCCAGGTCTATCTGGCCTCGGAGGCCGCCCGGCTGCTGTCCGCGGCGGAAAAGCTGGCACAGAAGGCCGGCGACAGCTTCGTCACGGTCGAGCGCCTGTTCCAGGCCATGCTGGAGGACAGGCAGAGCGACGCAGGCAAGCTTCTGGAACGCAGCGGGCTCGACGCGGCGCTCCTCGCCGCCGCCATCGACAAGCTGCGCAAGGGCCGCACCGCCGACAATGCCTCGGCCGAAAACGCCTATGACGCGCTGAAGAAATATGCCCGTGACCTCACGCGCGCCGCCCGCGACGGCAAGCTCGACCCGGTGATCGGCCGCGACGAGGAAATCCGCCGCACCATCCAGGTCCTCTCCCGCCGCACGAAGAACAACCCGGTTCTGATCGGCGAGCCGGGCGTCGGCAAGACGGCCATCGTGGAAGGGCTGGCGCTGCGCATCGTCAACGGTGACGTGCCGGAAAGCCTCAAGGACAAGGCCCTGATGGCGCTCGACATGGGGGCCTTGATCGCCGGCGCGAAATATCGCGGCGAGTTCGAGGAGCGCCTGAAGGCCGTGCTGCAGGAGGTGACCTCCGCGGCCGGCGGCATCATCCTTTTCATCGACGAGATGCATACCCTGATCGGTGCCGGCAAGACGGACGGCGCGATGGACGCCTCCAACCTCCTGAAGCCGGCGCTGGCGCGTGGCGAGCTGCATTGCGTGGGGGCGACGACGCTCGACGAATATCGCAAGCATGTGGAGAAGGATCCGGCGCTCGCCCGCCGTTTCCAGCCGGTCTTCGTGCCCGAGCCAACGGTGGAGGACACGATCTCCATCCTGCGCGGCCTCAAGGAGAAATACGAGCTGCACCACGGCGTGCGCATCGCCGATTCCGCCCTCGTCGCCGCCGCCGCGCTCTCCAACCGCTACATCACCGACCGCTTCCTGCCGGACAAGGCCATCGACCTGATGGACGAGGCGGCGGCGCGGCTGAAGATGCAGGTCGATTCCAAGCCGGACGAGCTGGATTCCCTCGACCGCGAGATCATCCGCGCCAAGATCGAGCAGGAGGCCTTGAAGAAGGAGCACGACGCAGGTTCGAAAAGCCGGCTGAAGGCGCTGGACACGGAACTGGCGGACATGGAGCGCCGCTCGGCCGATCTCACCTCGAAATGGCAGGCGGAAAAGGGCAAGCTGTCCGACGCCCAGAGATTGAAGGGCGAGCTCGAGAACCTGCGCACGGAACTCGCCAACGCCCAGCGCAAGGGCGAATTCCAGCGGGCGGGGGAGCTTGCCTACAGCACGATCCCGGAGATCGAAAAGAAGCTCGCGGCCATCGAGGAGGGCGAACATTCCTCCGCCGGTGAAACGGTGACCGCCGACAATATCGCCGAGGTGGTCTCGCGCTGGACGGGCGTGCCGGTCGACCGGATGCTGGAGGGCGAGAGGGAAAAGCTGCTGCACATGGAAGAGACGCTGCGCAGGCGCGTCGTCGGGCAGGCGCAGGCGGTACGTGCCGTCTCCACCGCCGTGCGCCGGTCGCGCGCCGGCCTCCAGGATCCGAACCGGCCGATCGGATCCTTCATGTTCCTCGGCCCGACGGGCGTCGGCAAGACCGAGCTTGCCAAGGCGCTCGCGGCCTTCCTCTTCGACGACGACACCGCGATGCTGCGCATCGACATGTCGGAATTCATGGAGAAACACTCCGTCGCAAGGCTGATCGGCGCGCCACCCGGCTATGTCGGCTATGACGAAGGCGGCGTGCTGACGGAGGCCGTTCGCCGCCGTCCCTATCAGGTCATCCTCTTCGACGAGATCGAGAAGGCCCATCCCGACACGTTCAACATCCTGCTCCAGGTGCTGGATGACGGCCGGCTGACCGACGGGCAGGGCAGGACGGTCGATTTCCGCAACACGCTCATCATCATGACCTCCAACATCGGCGCGGAATTCCTCCTCAACCAGCCGGAGGGGGAAAAGACCAGCGCCGTGCGCGATGAGGTCATGACGATGGTCCGGGCGCATTTCCGGCCGGAGTTCCTGAACCGCATCGATGCCGTGATCCTCTTTCACCGTCTGCAGAAGAGCGACATGGGCAAGATCGTCGACATCCAGTTCGCGCGCCTCGCCCGCATGCTGGAAGAGCGCAAGATCGCGGTCACCCTCGATGACGCCGGCCGCGACTGGCTGGCGGAAAAGGGCTGGGATCCGGCCTACGGCGCCCGTCCCTTGAAACGGGCGATCCAACGCTATGTACAAGATCCGTTGGCGGAAATGATCCTCGCCGGCGAGGTGCGCGACGGAACGAGCGTTCGCGTTTCCGCCGCCGATGGCGATATCACCTTCAATGGCAGGAAGCCTGAATTCGTCGATGAAGACGAATTCGACATGGTCTGAACATCATCCGAAAGGGAGAAATGGCATGAGCGACAAGGTTCGGGAAAACATGGAAGTCATTGGCGCCGACGGCGTGCATGTGGGCACGGTCGACCGCGTGGAAGGCAACCGCATCAAGCTGAAGAAGAGCGACAGTTTCGGCCATCACGAAGGCCACCACCACTACATCGAGATGGGCTTCGTGGCCGGCGTCGAGGGCGACAAGGTGCGCCTGTCGGCCAATGCCAATATCGCCGTGACGCTGGAAGAGGAAAAATCCGGCCGTCCGGTCGACCTCTGACCAGCTCCGGGGCGGCTTTCCTCCGGCCGCCCCGTTTTCTCCAGCACAGGGCGCCCTCATGGAAAACTACGATCTCTACCTGAATCCTCAAAAGCCGGCGATCGGCCTTTATGTGCGCACCGGCGCCGGCCTGCCCGACATTGCCGATGCGAAGGACTGGATTTTCGATGGCACGGTGGAAAAAGACTCGCTACCTTCCGATGTGGTGAAGGCGGTCGAGGCAAACGGACACGCCTTCCGCGACATGGATTGAGCCGGCTTTCCAGCCGGCTTCGTCTCTTCCCGCCATTGCCGAACAGGTTGCCCATGAATGCAGTCCTCCCTTCCGTCGTCCCGCAGCCGGTCGCGGCGCGGCTGACGCGCGCAGCCATCTTTCTGGTCGTCACGCTCGGGTCCGGCCGGGAGGCCGAGACTGCGGTTCGAGCGCTCTGCGCCGATCTGTCCGGCCTTTTGCGGGCGGTTGGTTTCCGCGATCTGGAGGGCGGGCTCTCCTGCGTCTTCGGCATCGGCTCGGATGCCTGGGACCGGCTGTTCGGCGCGCCGCGCCCGAAGGAGCTGCATCCCTTCCGCGAAATCCGCGGCCAGCACCATGCGGTCGCCACGCCCGGCGATCTTCTGTTCCACATCCGCGCCGCGCGCATGGATCTCTGTTTCGAGCTGGCGAGCCAGATCATGAGCCGCCTGACCGGCTTCGTTTCGACGGAAGACGAGGTGCACGGCTTCAACTATTTTGACGACCGCGACCTGATCGGCTTCGTCGACGGCACGGAAAACCCGGTCGACGGCGCTGCCGTGGCGGCCACGATCATCGGCGACGAGGACCCGGATTTTGCCGGCGGCAGCTATGTGATCGTGCAGAAATACCTGCATGACCTCGCCGCCTGGAACCGTGTGCCCGTTTGCGAACAGGAGAGGATCATCGGCCGGGAAAAGCTTTCTGACATCGAACTCTCCGATGCCGCCAAGCCGAGTTACGCGCACAACGCGCTCACCACGATCGAGGAGAATGGCGAGCAGCTGGAGATCCTCCGCGACAACATGCCGTTCGGCAGCGTCGGCAAGGGCGAGTTCGGCACCTATTTCATCGGCTATGCGCGCTCGCCGCGGCGGATCGAGATGATGCTGGAGAACATGTTCATCGGCCGTCCGCCGGGCAATTACGACCGGCTGCTCGATTTCAGCCGCGCGGTCACCGGCACGCTGTTCTTCATTCCCTCCGCCTCCTTCCTCGACGCGGTCCTGCCCGATGGCGTTGCGGCGCCCGCGGCGGCTGCGCCGGCGGCGGCGGACCCGCCACCCTCGCGCCGCGGCGACGGATCGCTCGGCATCGGCTCTCTCCGGAAAGGGGCTTCTCATGAATAACCTGCACCGTGCACTTGCACCCGTCTCCGAGGCCGCCTGGGCGGAAATCGAGGAAGAGGCGGCGCGCACGCTCAAGCGCCACCTCGCCGCCCGCCGGGTGGTCGACATGGTCGGCCCCTCAGGCTCCGGCCTTTCGGCGGTCGGCACGGGCCATGTGATGCCGATCGCGCCGCCTGCCGAAGGCGTGCAGTCGGTGAAACGCGAGGTCAAGGCGCTGGTCGAGCTTCGCGTGCCCTTCCAGCTTTCGCGCAGCGCCATCGACGACGTGGAGCGCGGCGCGCTCGACAGCGACTGGTCGCCGGTCAAGGAGGCGATGCGCACGATCGCCTTTGCCGAGGACCGCGCCGTGTTCGACGGCTATGCCGCCGCCGGCATCAAGGGTATCCGCGCGGCCGCGAGCAATCCCGCCGTGCCGCTGCCGGCCGGCGTGAAGCGCTATTCCGATGCGGTGGCGCGGGCGGTCGGCCAGCTTCGCCTTGCCGGCGTGCAGGGGCCGTATGCGCTGGTGCTCGGCAGCGACGCCTATATCGCCGCGAGCGGCGGCAGCGACGATGGCTATCCGGTCTTCCACCATATCGAGCGGATCGTCGACGGCGGGATCGTCTGGGCGCCGGCCATCGAAGGCGGCCTCGTCCTGTCGCTGCGCGGCGGCGATTTCGAGCTGACCGTCGGGCAGGATTTCTCCATCGGCTATCTCGGCCATTCGGCCACGACCGTCGACCTCTATGTGCAGGAAAGCCTGATCTTCCGCACGCTGACGACCGAAGCGGCGGTGGCGCTGGTGCCGGAGTGAGGCGGAACGGCAGGAAAGGAGGACGGAGTGAGCAGGCGATTTGCAGTCGGTGACCATGTCACCTGGAATTCGGAGGCCGGCCGGGTGTCGGGCACCATCATCGCCGTCCATACCGAAGACTTCGACTACAAGGGCCACACCCACCGGGCATCGCCCGATGATCCGCAATATGAGATCAAGAGCGACAAGACCGACCACATCGCCGCACACAAGGGCGGCGCTCTCAGTCTCGTCGAGGGCGAATGGAGCACGTCATGACCCTCGTGACGACCCGTCAACTGACGCAGGACATCCAGGCGAAAGCCGGTCTGCTGACCGACCGCGCCGGCCTGGTGCCCCAATCGGCGGACCAGCCGATGGATGCCGGCGACCTCCTGGTCTATCTTTCCGGGACGTCCATGCCCATGGCGGCTTTTCTGAGGGCGCACGGTCTTTTCGCCGACGGGGAGGGGCTGCATTTCGATCCCGCGCAGTTCGCCGAGACCCGTGAGACCGCCGAGACGGTGATCCGCGAATACGAGGCCGGCAACCGGCAAGGCGCGTGGAAACGCTTCGACCTTTCCGAAGACGAGGACGCCGCCGGCAACGGCACCTATCTTCTCATCGTGCTCGCCGCGCTCGATCTTCTCTATGGGCATGCCCCTTGAGGGATGGGCCGGCCATCCCTCACGCCGGCCTGTCGGGGCCATCCCGCTGCCCGTCTCGTGCGATATCGGCGCTGCGGTGGGAGAAAAAGGCGCCGAACATGCCGGCCACGGTCGCGACCACGGTGATCGCATAGATATCGATCAGCAGGCACAGCACCTTTCCGGGCACGGTGACGGGGTTTGCCATGGCGGAGGAGAGCGTCGTCAACTGCGAGGTGGTGAAGAACAACGCATCCCAGAAGGTATGGATGTCCGTTTGCGAATGGTTTCTCTCCAGAAGGAAAAGAAGGCCGCTCGCGACGATGTCGACGAGGAAGGTCAGCGCGAGGGCGGCGCTCAGCCTGTCGCGCAGGTGGGAGTGCGGGATGCTGCTGGCGCGGACCAGCGCCCGGATATCGTCAACGATACGACGCAATGCGCGCATGGGTGGTCTCGCCTTTCCCAGGGGTTTTCGGGATGGTACGGGATCGGTGAAGGGAATGCGACGGGTGGAGGCGCAATATGGTGTTCATGGCCGTGCACATTCTCGTTGTCGCGGTTGCTGCCGCGCATATCCTCTTGCGTCCGCACCGGCAGCCGGAATCGCGCGCCGCCTGGCTCGTCCTCGTCCTGACGCTGCCCTATCTCGGCGCGCTGGCTTATCTTCTCGTCGGGCGGACGAATGTCGGGCGCAAGCGTGTGGAACGGCTGAAGGCGGCGTTCCTTGGCCTGCCGCGGCCACAGGATGCGCCGGGCTGGCATGCTGCGCCGCGGACGCCGGACAGGCACGAGGCGCTCTTCGCCGTCGGCCGGTCGATCAGCGGCTACCTGCCGGTAGGCGGCAACAGTGCCCGCCTGATGGAGGACTCGAACGCCGCCATCGATGCGATGGTCGCGGATATCGACGCGGCGAGCGACCATGTCCATCTCCTGTTCTACATCTGGCTTGCCGACCGCAACGGCACGAAGGTGGCGGAGGCGGTGCAGCGTGCCGCGCGGCGCGGGGTTGCCTGCCGGGTCCTCGTCGACGATCTGGGTTCGCGCGATCTCGTGCGGGGCCCGCTCTGGCGGGACATGGCGGCGGCGGGGGCGGATGTCCGCCGGGCGCTGGTGATCGGCAACCCGCTCCTGCGCGCGCTTACCGGCCGCATCGATCTGCGCAACCACCGCAAGATCGCGGTCATCGACAACCGCATCACCTATTGCGGGAGCCAGAACTGCGCCGATCCCGAGTTCCTGCCCAAGAGGAAATTCGCCCCCTGGGTCGATGTGCTGATGCGGTTCGAGGGTCCGGTGGTGCGGCAGAACCAGCATCTCTTCGCCAGTGACTGGATGGGCAACGGCGGTGGCGATATCAGTGATCTCCTGCGCCGGCCGATGGAAGCGGTGAAGCCCGGTTTCACCGCGCAGGTGATCGCCACCGGCCCCACCTTCCGCAACTCGGCCATGCCGGAAATGTTCGAGACCCTCATCTATGCGGCGAAGCGCTCGCTGTTTATCACGACGCCCTACTATGTGCCGGACGCGGCGATGCAGGCGGCGCTCTGCGCCTGCGCCAACCGGGGTGTCGACACCACCCTCGTTTTCCCCGCGCGCAACGACGACTTCGCCGTGGCGGCGGCAAGCCGCAGCTATTATTCCGACCTTCTCCATGCGGGGGTGAAGATCTTCGAATACGAAGCCGGGCTGCTTCACGCCAAGACGCTGACCATGGACGGGGAAATCACGCTGATCGGTTCGGCCAACATGGACCGGCGCAGCTTCGACCTCAACTACGAGAACAACGTCCTCGTCGAGGACGCGGACCTGACGGCGACGCTGCGTGCCCGGCAGGAGACCTATCTCACGCAATGCCTGCGGATCCTGCCGGAGGAGGTCGGCTCCTGGGGCATCGGGCGGCGCCTGTGGAACAATGCCCTCGCGATCGTCGGGCCGCTACTGTAGCCGTGATCCCCCGCCATGAATAACGTTCCTTCTCCCCCTGCCGTCGGCTTGCGCGGGCGGCTCCATCCTGGGCGAGCATGACGTCGAGGCGATGCGGCTTCGGCTGTAAATGTTCTGGCCGCGATCACGCCTATTGATTATCGGGCAAAACCTGCATAATTTGCTTAGCATGTTAAATATGCTGGTGTGGCGCGGCCGCTTTCAGCATGAAATCAGGCATTCGTCTGCTCGAGGAGGAGCAGGCGGGGAGGCCGGATCCAAGGAGGAGAGAATGGAATTCACCAGGCGAACGTTCATGGCGACCGCGGGGATTGCGCTTGCCGCCCCGGCTGTCCTGAAGTCCACCATCGCACGCGCTCAGGAGGCCGTCACGCTCAGGCTGCACCACTTCCTGCCGCCGGCCGCCAATGTCCACCAGCACCTGCTGATGCCCTGGGCCAAGACGCTGGCCGACGAGAGCGACGGCAAGCTCACGGTCGAGATCTTCCCGGCCATGCAGCTCGGCGGAAAGCCGCCGCAGCTCTATGACCAGGCGGTCAACGGCGTCGTCGACATCGTCTGGACCCTGCCGGGCAACACGCCCGGCCGGTTCCCCTCGACAGAGGTCTTCGAACTGCCGTTCGTCGCCGCGCAGAAGGCGTCGGTCAACGCGCCGGCCTGCGAGGAATATTCCCAGGCCCATGTCGTTCCGGGGGTGACGGATACCAAGATCCTCTGCTTCTGGGCCCATGACCACGGCCTGATCCACAGCAACACGGAAATCAGGACGAAGGAAGACCTTGCCGGACTGAAGCTGCGCAACCCGACCCGCCTGGCCGGCGAAGCGCTTGGCGCGCTCGGCGCAACACCGGTCGGTATGCCGATCCCGCAGATTCCGGACGCGCTGGCGCAGCGCGCCATCGACGGCTGCGTCGTGCCGTGGGAGGTTGTGCCCTCGCTCAAGATCGACGAGTTGACCTCGTATCATCTGGAAATACCGGGCACGCCGACGCTCTATACCGCGACCTTCTTCCTGGCGATGAACAGGGCGCGGTACGAGGGCCTTGCCCCCGAACTGCGCGAGATCCTGGACCGCAACAGCGGCCTTGCCTTCGCAAACGCCGCCGGTGAAATGTGGGACAGGGTTGGCGCCGAGGTTCGCGCCAAGGTCGAGGCCGGCGGCAAGAACAAGGTCACCACGATCAGCGAGGAGGAAAAGGCGCGCTGGCTCGAAGCCACGGCGCCGGTTCGCGACACGTGGGTCGCCGACATGAAGGCGAAGGGGCTCGACGGCGAGGCGCTTCTCAAGGCTGCGCAGGACGCGATCCAGAAATACGCCAAGGCCTGACCAGGACCGCCGGGACGGTGCCCTGGCCGTTCCGGCGCATCTCTCCACGATCGCTATGGAGCCTTTCATGGAAAAGGTCGAACAACCGCGCCCGGATCATCGAGCGGGCTGGGTCGAGCGCCTGGCCGGCATGCTGGCCGTGGCCGGCGGCATTCTCATCTGCTTTGCGGCCGTGCTGGTGACGGTCAGCGTCGCCGGACGCCGGCTGTTCAACAAGCCGATCCCGGGAGACTACGAGCTGGTCGAGATCAGCGTCGGAACCGCCGTTTTCGCCTTTCTGGCCTATACGGCTGCCAAGAGCGGCCACATCGCCGTCGATACCTTCACGCTCAAATTGCGATCGCGCTTGAATGCCGTTGTCGATGGGCTCTGGAACCTCCTGCTGGCGGGTTTCCTCGGCTTCTTCTCCTGGGGGCTCCTGGCCGGAGGGTTGAGCGCACGCGCCTATGGCGAAACGCTGATCCAGATCGCCTGGCCGGTCTGGCCCGTCTATGTCACCTGCTCCCTTCTCGCCGCGCTCGCCTGCCTGATCACGCTCGCGGTCGCCTTTCGCAAGCTTGGAGGCGGCAGATGAGCGGATTCTCCATCGCGCTGCTCGGGTTCGGCGCCATGCTGCTGCTGATCGCGGCGCGCATGCCCATCGCCCTGGCCATGCTGGTGGTCGGCGCTGCCGGCTATGCATGGCTGTCGAGCCCCCACGCCCTGATCTACTATCTGCAGACCAACGCCTACAGCCAGTTCGCCAGCTATACGCTGTCGGTCATTCCGCTGTTCGTGCTGATGGGGGCGCTGGCGGAGCGCTCCGGTATCGCGGCAACGCTCCTGCGCGCGGCGGAACACAGCCTTGGCCGCCTGAGGGGCGGCATGCCGATGGCTGTGATTGCCGCCTGCGCCGGCTTCGGCGCCATCTGCGGTTCGTCGGTCGCCACCACCGCCACGTTCGGAAGGGCGGCATTGCCGGAACTGCGCCGGGCGAACGTGAATCCGGGCTTCGGCACGGGCACCATCGCGGCCGGCGGCACGCTGGGCATCCTCATTCCGCCATCGGTCATCCTCGTCATCTATGCCATTACCGCCGAGCAGAACATCGCCAAGCTTTTCCAGGCGGCCCTGATCCCCGGGCTCATCGCGGTGGCGTTCTACATCGTCGCGATCGCCGTTGCCGTTCGGCGCAATCCCGAGCTGGCGCCGCCGATCGAATTCGCGCCGCCGGCAGCCACTCCGCGCCCCGCATGGACCCGCCCCGCGGGCGCCGTGCTGGTTCTCCTTGCTGCGGGCGCCTGGCTTGCGGGATATCTCGGCGCGGTCGGCGGGGTGCTGCTGGCGATCCTCGGCCTGCTCATGGTCCTTGCCGATTTCGCCGTCGTTCCGGCGGCGGCCATCGCGGTGGTCGTCGTCGGCGGCATCTACGGCCAGGTGTTCACGCCGACCGAGGGAGCGGCCGTCGGAGCCGCCATCATGCTGGCGGTCGGCATTGCGCAGAGGCGCCTCGACCTGGAGGACATCCGGCACAGCTTCCTCCAGACGGCGGAAACGACCGGCATGATCTTCCTCATCCTGCTTGGGGCGGAGGTCTTCGGCGCATTCCTGGCGCTGACCCAGATGCCGATGACGCTCGCTTCGATGATCGGCGAATCGTCCCTGCCGCCCTATGCCGTCATCTGCGGCATGATGCTGGCCTATATCGTCCTCGGCGCGGTGATGGACGAACTGGCCATGATCCTGCTGACCCTGCCGGTCTTCATGCCGGTCGTGCTCTCGCTCGACTTCGGCATGCCGACCGAGGACGTTGCAATCTGGTTCGGCATACTGGTGCTCGTCGTCGTCGGTATCGGCCTCACCGCGCCGCCGATTGGCCTCAACGTCTTCATCATCAACAAAATCGCCCGGGACGTTCCGATCGTGAGCACCTATCGCGGGGTATTCCCCTTCGTCATCGCGGACTCCGTCCGTCTTGTCGTTCTCCTCGCCTTTCCGGCGATCTCACTGTGGCTGGTGCATCTGCTGAACTGACGCGAGGGCGGCCCGCCGCCTTGCCGCCGGCGCCGGTGTATTGTGGCGCCGCTGCCGGCGCCATGACTTCACTCGGCGGCGATTGGCACGGTTGCCGCGCGCAGCGGGGCAAACCGCATCCCCAGCTTGCCGATCAACTCCCGATCCTGCCAGGCCGCCGGATTTTCCGTTGTCAGCAACACGTCGCCGACGAAGATGGAGTTCGCCCCCGCGACGAAACACAACGCCTGGAGTTCCTGGCTCATGCCTGTCCGGCCGGCCGACAGGCGAACTACGCTGCGCGGCATCAGGATCCGTGCCAGGGCGACCGCCCGGACGAGGGCGAACGGGTCCACGGGTTTTGCCCGTTTCTCAACCGGCGTGTTGCGGATCTCGTTCCAGAGATTGATGGGGACGCTGTCGGGATGGACGGGCAAGGTCGCCAGCGTCACGAGCATGGAGATGCGGTCGGCGGCCTCTTCCCCCATGCCGAGGATGCCGCCACAACAAACCTTGATCCCGCCCTTGCGCACGCGATCGACGGTTTCCAGGCGATCTTCCATCGTCCGGGTGGTGGCGATCTCGCCGTAATATTCGGGCGAGGTATCGATATTGTGGTTGTAGAAATCGAGCCCCGCTGCTCTGAGGCGCTCCACCTGTTCGGGCGAAAGCATTCCGAGGGTCATGCAGGTTTGCAGCCCCATCTCCCGGACCCCCTTGATCATGGCGCAGAGCTTGTCCATGTCGCGGTCCTTCGGGCTTCGCCAGGCCGCGCCCATGCAGAATCTCTGTGCCCCGGAAGCCTTGGCCCGCCGGGCCGATCGCAGCACCTTGTCCAGTTCCATCAGCTTGGTCGCCTTGACGCCCGTATCGTTGTGGATGCTTTGTGAACAGTATCCGCAATCTTCCGGGCAGCCTCCCGTCTTGATCGACAACAGGCTTGCGGTCTCGATGGCCGTTGGATCGAAATTGCGTCGGTGCATGTCCTGCGCACGATACATGATCTCGGGGAAGGGCAGGTCGTGGATGGCCTGCGCCTCTTCAATGGTCCAATCGGTGCGGATCATCGCGCAGCCCCGCTGCGCAGGCTGCGCCAGCCGCAGATCATGGCTGTGCCGAGACCGACCTTCAGCAGATCCGCCAGAAGGAAGGGGGCAAGGCCCGTCGCGACGAGGGATTTTGAGGGCACGAACCCGGCAAGCCAGGAAAGCCCGGCCGCGTAGACAAGGCAGAGGCCGGCAAGCATGGCCAGGGCGATGCGGAGAGCGCCGCCATCCCGGGCGAGCCGGCCGGTGAGCCAGCTTGCCGCCAGGTATCCGAGAAGGTAGCCGCCGGTCGGCCCCAGCAGATAGGCCGCTCCAACGCCCCTTGCGGGAGACCCGGAGAACACGGGGAAGCCGGCGAGCCCCGCACCGAGATAGGCCGCCATTGCCGCCAGGCCGAGGCGCGGCCCAAGGATGACCGACAGCGACAGCACCGCGAGCGTGTGCAGCGTCATGGGAACGGGCCAGAACGGAATCTGCACCTTGGCGCTGGCTGCAATCAGGGCTGCCGCCCCGATCACAAGCCCGCAAGCGCGCAGAAGATCGATGGGGACGATATTGGCCGGCGAGGATCGGTGCATGATGTCATTCCTGCTGTTACGGATAATCTATAACAACGAGAAAATTCCACCGGTCGCAATGCAGATTATAGATAATCAGCCAAGAAGCTTTTCAGCGACCTGGGTTTCCACGCTCGGCCGCGCGCCGGCGCCACGCCCCATCCAACCCACATGGCGCGCCAGCACATCGCAGGCGGCGTTCACCTGCCCGCCGCGCAGGGCCGCGAGGATCGCGCGGTGGTCGTAGTCGGTGCGGGCCTCCCAGTCCGAGCGCCAGGCCGCAAACAGGAAACGGGCGCTGGCGAGATGAAGATCGTCGATCGCGGCCATCAATCGCGGCATGCCGCAGGGAGCAAGGATCATGCGGTGGAATGCGCGGTTGGCCTCTTCCCACTGCCGCACATTCTGCGCGTTTTCGGCCCTCACGGTTGCATTTTCCGCCTCCAGCAGCAGTTCCCGGGTCAGTTTCGGGGCGGCATTCTTCAAGGCGAGCGCTTCCAGCGACGCGCGCATCTGCGCGACCTCGCGCAGCTCCGCCACGTCGAAGGAGGTGACGCGGACGCCCTTGTGGGGCTCGCTTGAAGCCAGCCCCCTGGCCTCAAGGCGCCGGAAGGCTTCACGCACCGGCACATGGCTTGCCCCGAATTCTTCGGCAACATGGTCCTGGCGCAGGCGCGATCCGGGTTGTATCCGGCCCGAGATTATCCGCTCGGCAAGCGTTGCCTCGATTGTTATCGCGAGTGTCTTGTCGGTCTTGCTCATGGATTATAGATAATCTGACAATCCATCGGTCGGCAAGGACGCTTCGGTCGCGGTCGGCGGGTGCCGCCTTGCCTTGCCCTCGCTACGCAACTCCATGCTGACCGCGGCAGTGCCGGGTGAGTTCTCATTGCAAATCAACACGATTGCCGTTCGGTGCGTAAGGCGTGCCGGTTTGGCTGTGTTTTGTTGATTTTCTGCATATTGACAATTTCCACAAAACCAACATAAATCCACATAACTGGAGACGAAGGTCGTGGATTTCTCGGTTCTTGCACTCAGATCGGCAATTGCTTCAGGCAGCCTCACCTCCGAGGCGCTCGTGCAGGAAAGCCTGGAGCGCATCCGGCGATTGAACCCGGTCGTCAACGCCTTCAGCCAGGTCTACGAAAGGGAGGCCCTGGAGGAGGCGCGCGCCTGCGACCGGGAGAGGGCGCAAGGGCGCCTGCGCGGCCCGCTGCACGGCATCCCCATGGGGGTGAAGGACCTCTTCTTCGTGGCGGACCGGCTCTGTCAGCGTGGCTCGGCGGCCTACAGGAATTTCGCTCCCAAGGCGACGGCACCGATTGTCCAGCGGATGATCGATGCCGGATCAATCATGATCGGCAAGACGACGACGACGGAGATGGGCTGGTCCGGATCCGGCTGCTCGGAGTTCTACGGGCCGACCCGCAATCCCTGGAACCTGGATTTGACGAGTGGCGGCTCGAGTTCCGGTTCCGGTGCGGCGCTCGCCGCGCGGATGGTTCCCTTCACGCTGGGGTCCGACGGCGGCGGTTCCGTGCGCATCCCGGCAGCCTTTTGTGGAATTTTCGCCATGAAGGGTTCGCTGGGACGCGTACCGGCCTGGCCGTGGAGCGCAACGGAAATGCTCTCCCATGCCGGTCCGATGAGCCTTTCGGCGAAGGATAGCGCCCTCCTGTTCAACATCCTCAAGGGGCCGGATCCGCGCGACCATCAGGCGCTGCCCGATGACGGCGTCGACTACACCGCACCGCGATCCCTCGGGTCGTTGCGCATCGGTTTCGTCCCGAGCCTGTTCGGCTTTTCCGTCGCGCCCGAAGTCGAGCGGGTGGTGCGGGACGCCGTTGCGACCCTCTCCACGGCGCTCGGCATCGACATCCGCCCGGTCGTGCTCGACTGGCAGGACCCGATCGGGATTTTCGAAACGCTTTGGGTCGCCGGCCGTGGCGTCGCCTATGGCGCGCAGGCGGACCTCTCGGCTTTCGGGAGCGGTTTTCGCGGTCTCGTCGAGGCTTCGGCGCGCTACGATCTCGCCGATTATCTTGCGGCCGCAAAGGCGCGCGCCGAATTCGCCGGCAGCGTCCACGCGCTTTTCGAGGATATCGACCTCCTGCTCATGCCAACCGTGCCGGTCGAGCCCTTCGCCGCCGACCGCGAGGCGCCGGAAGGGTTCACGTCGCCGTCCGAGGTACTGGCCTGGACGGGTTGGACGCCTTTTACCTATCCCTTCAACCTGTCGGGCAACCCGGCGGCCTCGCTGCCCTGCGGGCTGACGGCGAATGGCCTGCCGGTCGGCCTTCAGGTCGTTGGCCGGCGGCATGCCGATGCGCTTGTGATGGCCTTCTGCCAGCAGGCCGAAGACCATCTTTTCCAAAATAAAATACCTCCGCTTGTCGTTGCTGGCGGCAAAGCGGGGTGGGGAACACCCAGCAATCCAACTGCGGAGATATCGTCATGCAATTCAACAGGAGAGCATTCCTAAAGAGTTCCGCGCTCGCTGGCGTCGCCGTCGGCCTTCCGGTCCTCAACACCGCCTTTTTCGTCGATCCGGCGCATGCCGCCGAGGGCAAGGTCCTCAATTTCATGTCGGCGGAGAACCTGACCGGCAATTGGGACCCGTCCTCGCACACCACGCTCGCCCAGATCAATCTGGAGAGCTTCGTCTTCGGTTATCTCACCCGCGCGCCGATGCGGCCGGACAATCCGGACGAACTGGTGATGGAACTGGCGACCGACATGAAGCTCGTCGACGAGCATACGCTGGAGTTCACGCTGCGCGAGGGCGTGACCTTCCATGACGGCAAGCCCTTCACCGCCGAAGACGTGAAGGCGACCTTCGAATATGCCAGCCAGCCCGACCGGCCGGCGGCGTGGTATCCCGGCCCCTGCGAGGTCGAGGTGGTGAGCGATCATGTCGCCCGCATCAAGACCGACAAGGCCGGCTACCCGGCGAGCCTCTTCTGGTTCCTGTCGGCCTTCCTGCCGATCATGTCCGCAAAGGATGTCGCCGATCCGAAGACGCTGTCCTCGCGTCCGAATGGCACCGGCGCCTTCAAGTTCGCCCGCCAGGACGGCAACACGACGGTGCTGGAGGCCTTTGACGGCTTCTATCTCGGCAAACCGGCCATTCCCGGCATCAATTTCAGCTTCGTCGGCGATGCGACCACCCGCACGCTGGCGCTGCTCAACGGGGAGGCGGACCTCATCGAGCGTCTTGAGGCCGAGCAGGTCCAGACCATCGAGGAGACCGGCGGCTACACGCTGAACAAGGCTGTGTCCGTCGAGAACAAATATCTCTGGTTCCGCTGCTCCAAGCCGCCCTTCGACGATCCGCGCGTGCGCAAGGCGGCCGCCCATGCCATCGACCGCGCCGTGCTGCTCGACATTCTCGGCGTCTCCGGCCACGCGTCCAAGGCGTGGATATCGCCGGTGAAGTTCGGCTATGTCGATACGCCGAACTATCCGGAATACGATCCGGAGGAAAGCCAGCGGCTTCTGGCCGAAGCCGGCTTCCCAAAGGGCGAGGGCCTGCCCGAACTCGAATACATCACCTCGGTCGGCTTCTATCCGAAGACCAAGGAATATGGCGAGGTCATCACGGCGATGCTCCAGGAACAGGGTTTCCCCGTGAAGCTCAATGTCATGGAGGTCGCGGCCTGGAACGAGCGGCTCTATGACCGGCCGGGCGGCGGGCCGGGTCACATGATCGACTGCGGCTGGTCGACGGGCTCGCCGGAACCGGACCTCGTGCTGCGCACGCATTTCCATTCGAGCTCGAAGCGCATCTGCGGCATCGAGGACAAGGATTTGGATGCGGTTCTCGACAAGGAGCGCAACACGCTCGATCCGGCGGAGCGCAAGGCGGTGATCCAGAACGAGGTGATGCCGATGCTGGCGGACAAGGTGCCGGCGCTATCGCTGTTCACCTCGGTCTTCATCCACGCCATGCGCGACGGGCTGGACGGCATGTACTTCTACCCGAACGGCATGATGGACGCGAACAAGGCGACCCTGGCCTGATGGCAAGCGGCGGCCGCCGTCGAGGGCGGCCGCTTCCATACCGATCAGCGCAAGGGAAACCGCATGTTCGTCCTGTCGTTCCTGTTGAGACGGCTCCTGCAGGGGGCGCTCATTATCCTGCTCGTGACCTTCATCATCTTCACGCTGCTGCGTGTGGTGCCGGGCGATCCGGCACGCCTCATCGTCGGCGGCATGGCGCCCGACGAGGTGGTGGTGATGAAAGCGAAGGAACTCGGCCTCGACCGACCCATTCCCGTGCAGTTCGTCTCCTATCTCGGCGATCTCATGACCGGCGATCTCGGCACCTCCTTCGTGCGCCCGAAAAGCGGCGCCAGCCTTGGCGGCTCGTCTTTCGACGATGCGACGCGCGAGGAGCGCGCCAAGGTGCTGGATCTCATCCTCGCGACCCTGCCGATGACGCTCCAGCTTGCGGCCGTGGCGCTGGCACTCGCCTTGCTCGTGGCCGTGCCGCTCGGCACATTGGGCGGGCTCTATCCGGGGCGATGGCCGGACAAGCTGGCGCTGGCGATCGGCTCCATCTGCGTGTCGACGCCGAATTTCTGGCTCGGCATCGTGCTGACGCTGTTCCTGTCGGTGAAGCTGAAACTGCTTCCGGCCATCGGCTATCGCGGCTTCAGCTACACCATCCTGCCGGCGATCGTGCTCGCGGTGGAGATCGTGCCGTTCATCCTGCGCACGCTCACCGTCTCGGTGGCGCAGGTGATGCGCGAGGATTTCATCCAGCTCGCGCCGATCCGCGGCCTTTCGCGCAGCCGCACGATCTTCTCCCATGCGCTGGGCAATTCGGCGATCCCGCTCATCAACCTGCTCGGCGTGCAGCTTGGCATGCTGCTCGGCGGGGTCCTCGTCATCGAGTTCATCTTCGATTATCCCGGCCTTGGCCTCCTGACGATCAATGCCGTGCTGCAACGCGATTTCCCGCTCATCCAGGGCATCGCGATCTTCATTTCCGTGATGTTCGTGATGATCAACGTTCTCGTCGATCTCATCGCGATGACCATCGATCCGAGACTGGAGTACTGACGTGGCCGATATCGCCCATGAGAATGTCGCCCCGCGCCCCGCGGCCAAACGGGGCGTCACGCCCACCCGGCGCATGCTCCAGATCGCCGCGGCGCGCACGGATTTCCGCATCGGCCTCGTCGGCTTTACCCTGCTCGTCGGCCTTGCGATCCTGCTGCCGCTGGTGAGCCCGGTCGATCCGATCAAGATCGCCTACGGTTCCAAGCTGCTGCCGCCGTTCCCGGCGGAGGGCTGGAAGTGGCCCTACCTGCTCGGCACGGACCAGCTCGGCCGCGACGTGCTGATGCGCTGTCTGGTGGGCCTGCGCTATTCGCTGCTGATCGGCATCACCACCGTCGTCCTGATGTTCGTCGTCGGCTGCAGCCTCGGGCTCTATGCCGGGTTTCGCGGCGGCTGGGTCGATGCCGTCATCATGCGGCTCACCGATGCGCAGCTTTCGATCCCGATGATCATCCTCGCCATCACCATTCTCGGCGTTTCCCGCCCGACGGTGCCGGCGATCATCCTCGTGCTGGGGCTTTCCGGCTGGCCGCTCTATGCCCGCGTCGCCCGCTCCGTGGCGCTCGGCGAGCGCAGCCGCGGCTATGTGCTCGGCGAGCGGGTGCTCGGGGCTTCGGACCTGCGCATCATGCTGCTCTTCGTCGCGCCGGTCGTTCTGCCGCCCATCGCCTTCGTCGCGGTGCTCGACATCGCCCGCATGATGATCTTCGAATCCATTCTCGGCTTTCTCGGCCTCGGCGTGCAGCCGCCGACCCCAACCTTCGGCAATGTCATCGCCGATGCGCGAAAATACCTTCTGAACGCCTGGTGGATCGCCACCATGCCCGGCGTCTTCATGCTGGTTTCGCTCACCTGCCTCAACCTGATGGGATCGGCGCTGGAGCGCGCGCGCAATGCCGTGCTGCGGGGAGAAGCGTGATGGCCGGTCCCATTCTCGCCGTCTCCAATCTCAGCGTCGATCTCGAGCGTGAAGGGCGCAGCCGGCGCGTCGTCGACGATGTCAGCTTCGCCCTGGCACCCGGCGAAGTGCTCGGCCTCGTCGGCGAGGCCGGCTCCGGCAAGTCGGTGCTTGCCCGTGCGCTGGTGCGCGCCGTCTCCACGCCCTTGGAGATAACCGCCGGCAAGGTCGTCTTCGAGGGCAAGGACATCCTGTCGCTGCCGCCGCGCGCGCTCTCCGCCATCCGCGGCAACCGCATCGGTTTCATCGGCGCCAATCCCATGGGGTCGCTCGATCCCCGTCTGCCGATCGGCCAGCAGATCGTCGAGAAGCTGCGCTGCGTGCGGCCCGGGATCGGCCGGGCCGAGGCGCGCGACAAGGTGCTCGACCTGCTCGCCCGCGTGCGCATCCCTTCGCCGGGCGCCCGTTTCCACGAGGCGCCGTTCCAGTTCTCCGGCGGCATGATGCAGCGGGTGATGATCGTCGACGCGCTTGTTTCCGATCCGTCGCTGGTCATCGCCGACAACATCACCCAGCCGCTCGACGTGACGGTGGCCGCGCAGATCATCCGTCTCATCGACGGGCTGCGGCAAAGCCTCGATACCGCTTTCCTCTTCATCTCGTCGTCGCTGCCGGTGGTGGCGCAGATCGCCGAGCGCACGCTCGTCATGCAGCGCGGCCGCATCGTGGAGGAGGGGCGCACGGCGGAGCTCGCCGCACGTCCCCGCCAGTCCTATACGCGTGCCCTCATCTCGCGCATCCCCTCGATCTGGAAGGATGTGACGGCCCCGGCGGCGCAGGAAGGCGAGGCGGTGCTGACCGTCGACAACGTCATGCGCTCCTACCTCGTGCGCCGGCGAGGCTCCTTCAACGCCTATAACGAGGTGAAGGCGGTGCGCGACGTCTCCTTCACCGTGAAGGCCGGCGAGAATTTCGGCATCGTGGGCGAAAGCGGCTGCGGCAAATCCACCTTGACCCGCCTCCTCGCCTGGCTGGAGCAGCCGGACGGCGGCCGCATCGCCTTCCTCGGCAAGGACCTTTCGCACCTTTCCGCCCGCTCGCTGACGGAAATGCGCCGGTCCTTCCAGCTGCTTCTGCAGGACCCCTACGGTTCGCTGCCGTCAGGCATGCCGCTCCAGCGCATGATCGAGGAGCCTTTGCTCATTCACGGCATCGGCCGGGCGGAGGCGGGGAAACGGGCGCAGGAGGCGATGGCCGAGGTGGGGCTCGACATGGAGCTTGCCGACCGGCTGCCGGTGGGTCTGAGCGCCGGCCAGCGCCAGCGCATCAACATCGCCCGCGCGCTGGTGCTGAAGCCGCGCCTCCTCATCCTCGACGAGACGCTGTCGGCGCTCGACCAGGTGGAGCAGGCCGAGCTTCTGGACCTCTTCAACCGGCTTCAGGCAACACACGGATTTTCCTATGTGTTCATTTCGCACGACCTCGCGCTCGTGCGCCGGATGTGCCACCGTATCGCCGTCATGTATCTCGGGCGCATCGTGGAACTGGCAGACAACAGCACGCTTTTCGAACAGCCGCACCACCCCTATACCCGGGCGCTGCTGAGCGCCATGCCGACGCTGGAGGACAACCGTTTTCCGCGCCCGCGCTACCTGCTCGACGGCGAGCCGCCAAGCCCGATCGATCTGCCGCTCGGCTGTTCGTTCCGCTCGCGCTGCCCGCGCGCGCAAGGCGACTGCGCGAAAACCGACCCGCCGCTGCTGGCTCTTGCCGGCGGCAACTACGCCGCCTGCCTGCACCGGCACGCGGCGCCGCATGAGGAGGAAGCCGTTCATGTCGAGTGAGATCCGCAAGGAGGTCATCCTGGAGCGCCTGGACCGCGATCAGCGCGTCAGCGTGCTCGAGCTTTCGGCCGAATTCGGCGTTTCCGGCGAAACGATCCGGCGCGACCTCAAGGATCTGGAGGCCGAGGGCGCCGTGCGGCGCGTGCATGGCGGCGCCATTCCGGCGGGCCGCACCGCCGACACGCCGATCACCGAGCGCATCAAGCTGAATGCGCTGGAGAAGGACGAGGTCGCAGGCCTTGCGCGCGATCTCATCGTCGACGACTGCGTCATCTTCCTCGACACCGGCACGACGACGCTGGCGCTCGCCCGCCGGCTCGTCGGGTTCAAGAAACTCAGGCTCTACACCAACTCCCTGCGCATCGCGCAGGCGGCCTGCGAACATTTCGGCGTTCAGGTGCTGATGACGCCCGGGCACCTGCGCCCGGTGGAGCAGGATCTCGTCGGCTACGACACGATCGCCTATATCCAGCAGTTCCATTTCGACATGGTGTTCATGGGCGCGGCCGCCGTGAATGCCGGTTACGGCTTCATGGACTTCGAGGAGGACGAGGCGCGCATCCGCCAGGTACTGCTGAAGCAGACGTCGCGAAGCGTGATGCTTGCCGATCACTCCAAGTTCGGCAAGGTCGGCAATGTCATCACCGCGCCCTTCGGCCGGGTTCATACGCTGGTGACGGACCGCCGCCCTCCGCCCGCTCTCGTCACGGCTGTCCAGGCCGAGGGACTGGAGATCATCCATGGATAGCGCAGCGGCTATGGCCGGCTCCGATCTGGCGACGATTTTCGACCGGATGTCCGCGATCGGCGCGCGTCCCGGGGCTGGGATCACGCGGCTGGCGGCGAGCGCCGAGGATGGCGCGGCGCGCCGCCTCTTTGCCGACTGGATGTCGAGGGGCGGCGCCCGCATCGCGCAGGATGCGATCGGCAACCAGTTCGCCTGTTTCGACTGGGCGGGTGAGGGGGCTTCCTGGGTCTTCGCCGGGTCGCATCTCGACACCCAGCCGCGCGGCGGCCGCTTCGACGGAACGCTCGGCGTGCTCGCGGCCGGCTGCGCGGCACTCGATCTCGATGCGGAAATCCGTGCTGGCAGCTTTCGTCCAAGCCGCAATCTCGCCGTCGTCAACTGGACGAACGAGGAGGGTGCGCGCTACCAGCCGAGCCTCACCGGCAGCGGCGTCTTTTCGGGTGCCCTGCCGCTGGACGATGCGCTTGCTCTCCAGGACGGGGCCGGCATTGCGCTCCGCGACGCCCTCGACGCGATCGGCGTGGCCTGCGAAACCGGAAGCGTTCCGCCTCGCCCCGAAGCCTATGTCGAATTGCATGTCGAGCAGGGCCGGGTCCTGACGGAGGCCGAGCGGCGGATCGGCGTCGTCGAGGGGACCTGGGCGGCTCGCAAGATCACTGCGGCCTGGATCGGCCGCGCCGCCCACACGGGACCGACACCCATGGCGGACCGGCGCGATGCGCTTCTCGCCGCCGCGCGGGGCATTACGGCCTTCGAGGCCATTGTCGCCGCGCATCATCCCCACCTCCATCGCTCGGCTGCGCGCCTCGTCATCGAGCCGAATTCGCCGAACGTCGTGGTCGAGCGCGCGACGGTCTGGTTCGAACTGCGCGGTATCGACGTCGCCGAACTCGACATCGCTGGCCGGGCGGTGATCGCGGCCTTCGAAAAGGCGGCGCGCGAAACCGGCACACGGCTGGAGATTGCCGCCGATGGGCTGCGCGCGCCCGCCAGCATGGACGACCGTCTGGCGGCGCTTGCCGGCGACATGGCGCGCGCCTGCGGTTTCGAGCCCCTGGCCATGCGCTCGGTCGCCGGGCACGACGCCGTCGCATTGCAAAATGCCGGCATTCCCTCGGCCCTGATCTTCATTCCGAGCGTCGACGGCATCGCGCACCATCCCGACGAACTGACCCATCCGGAGGATATGAAGGCGGGTCTCAAGGTTCTGACAGCACTGTTGCGACGGCTTGCCGAGGGAGGATTTCATGCAGAACGATGAGGCGATCCTGCCCGCACTCGCAGCCGTCGGCCTGTCTGGCGCGGTGCTTTCTCCGCCGGTCGGGGGCGTTGTTTCTCCCATTCACCGGGCCGTCGAGAACATCTGCCTTTTCGCCACGGCGCCCGGCCGGCCGCCGGTCTTCCTCAAGCACCGTCACGACGACATGGCCGATTTCATCGCGCTGGACCGCGTTGCGGAGGCCAGCCGCAAGGCGGGAGAGCTCGGTATCGCGCCCCGGCTGCTGCATGCTGATCCCGCACGCGGTGTCCTCGTCTTCGAGGCGCTGGGCGAGGAATGGGCATGGGGCCGTGCGAATGTGCTTCGCCGTCCCGCGGTGCTCGAAAACCTGCTTGCCGCCAAGCGCCGCTTCCAGGAGGCTGCACCGCTCGCCGAAGACCGCAGCGTGTTCGATCTCGTCGCCGCCTATCGAAGGCTTGCCGAAGCGCCCGGCGTGATCCTGCCCGCGCCGGTGCGGACCGTTGCAGCGGCCGTCGAGCGGATTGGCGCGGCGATCGCGGCGGCCGGCGTCGATCTCGTCGCCTGCCATGCCGATGGCGCGTCTTCGAACGTGATGGTCGGGCCGCAAGACGCTGTCCGGCTGGTCGATTTCGAATGGGCGCGACAGGCGGACCCCGCCCATGATCTTGGAACCGTGCTTGCCGAACTGCTTCCCTTCGATGGCGAGGCGCTGCTGGCGATCGAGATCGCGACCGGAAAGCCGGATGGGCAGACCCTTGCCCGCGCACGCCTCTATGGCGCGGCGGACGATCTGATGTGGGCGCTATGGGGCTTCGTCAGTGCGGCGCGCTCGCCGCGAAAGCACGTCGAGTTCTTCAAATATGCCGAATGGCGGCTGCTCAGGGCGCGGACCGTGATCGAGGGGCCGCGCTTCGAAACGTGGCTGAAACAGGTCTGAGGGAGGGGTGGATGCGACGCAGCCTGGGTGAAGGCGTATCTCCGGCGGAGCGGGCGATCGAGGCCGCCATTCTCGCCGTCGCGGATTGGCGGGAGCGGCCGGTTTCCTACGAGCCGGTGCCCGGCGGCATCAGCAATCCGAACTGGCGGGTGCATGTCGATGGCGCGCCGCACAGCTTCTTCGTCAAGATCCCGGGCGAAGGCACGGAGATGTTCATCGACCGCCGAACGGCGAACGAGGCCGGCCGCAAGGCGCATGCCGCCGGCGTCGGCGCGCGCATCATCGATTTCTTCCCCGAGACCGGCGTGGAGGTCAGCGAGTTCGTCGAGGGGCTGCGCACATCCACCAATGCCGACTTTCTCGATCCGGTCGTGCGCTTCAACGGCCTGCGCGCCCTGAAGGCTTTCAACGACAGCACGCCGCTCTCCCAGCGCAAGACGACCTTCGACATGATCGACGAGCATTTCGAGCAGGCCCTGGCGCTGGGCGGCGAGTTTCCCGGCGATTTCGGCTGGCTCAATGCGCGCTACCGCGAGGCGCGGCAGGCGCTGGAAGCGTCCGGCCTCGATCTCGCCCCCTGCATGAACGATACGCTCGCCGGGAATTTCCTGCTCCATGCCGACCAGCGGGTCATGCTCGTCGATTTCGAATATGCCTCGACCAACGACCGGGCGGCCGAACTTGCCCTGTGGTTCAGCGAAATGTGCTTCTCGCCGGAGGTGGAGGCGGAAATGATCGAGGAATATTACGGCCGCCTCGATCCGGCTCTCCTGGCGCGGGTCTCTTTGTTCAAGGCGCTGGTCGATCTGAAATGGTCGACCTGGGCGATGGTGCAGAACCGGATCTCCCGCCTCGATTTCGATTTCTTCAAATACGGCTTCTGGAAGCACATGCGGGCGCGCTTCGTGATGAGCGATCCGCGTTGGGCGGAATGGTTGAAGGCCGTTTGAGGAAGGCTAGGCGATGTGCTGCCGCCGTTTCGAGTCCGTTCAAGGGCTTTAGGCCGAATGCCGCAGCATCAGTTCCGACTTCAGCAAGATCTGCTCCTTGCCCAATGCAGGGTGGTCCGCTTCGTCAAGTTTGTGCAGCAGGAGCTGGATCGCGAGCCGGCCGATCTCGTCGTAGTTCTGGGCGACGGTGGTGAGCGGGGGGCAGGCGTATTGGGAGAGGGGATGGTCGTCGTGGCCGGCGATGCGCAGGTCATAGTCGGCGCCGTGGCCGACCTTCAGGCCCTTTTGCCAGGCGGCGGCGATGACGCCGAAAGCGAGGCGGTCGTTGGCGCACAGGATGGTGCGGCTCTTGAGCGCGGCCGGCTTTTCGAGCAGGCGGCTCGCTTCCTCGAAGGCGAAGCGTTCGAAATCCCAGCTCGCGGCTTCCGAGACCGGCAGGACATGCGGCTCCATGCCGAGGCGCGCCATGGCTTCGAGATAGGCGGTCTCGCGGGTGAGCGCGTTGGTATTGACATGCGGCATGCCCAGATAGCAGGGCGGCTCGCCGGAGCGGCAGAGGTAGTCGACGATGAGGCCGAAGCTCTGGCGGTTGTCCGTGCCGACGAAGGCGGAGGTCTCGTCGAGCGGGGAGTCGACATAGACGAGGGGGATGGACTGGCCGAGCTGCTCCAGCGTCTTCGGCCGCGCGGCCGATCCGAGCGGAGCTATGATGGCGCCGGCGACGTTCATCGACTTGAACGTCTTGATCGCGTTGTCCTCGATATCGGCGCGGCCATCCGCCGAAAGCACGAAGGCGTGGAAGCCGGCCTCGTTGGCGATGAGCTCGATGCGCCGCGTCAGCGCCATGTAGAAGGGGTCGATCGAGGTCGGCACGACGATGCCGATGATGTTGCTGCGACGGCGGTTGAGGTTGACGGCGAAGATGTTCGGCCGGAAGCCGGACTTTTTCAGCGCCTCCTCGATGGCGTCCCGCGTCTTCTTGCGAACGGAGGAGGGGTCGTTGAAATATTTCGACACCGTGGGCCGGGACAGGCCGACGAACTCGGAAAAATCCTCCATTGTTCTGATCGACTTGGCCAAGCGGTGCTCCTGCGGTTCCGGTGTTCGCCTTCTTAGCCGGCCTCATTTCGCGGGAAAAGCCGAAATCGAGGCCGGCTATCGGCGGTTCGGTGATCAGTCGGCGGCGAACTGCACCTTCATCGTCGCGGGGTCCGTCGGCTTCCTCGTGAAGAAGGGCAGAACCTCTTCCAGCGCCAGCCGATGCGATACGAGCCGCGCCATCCCGCCGTCATCCTTCTTCAGGATATCGAGCGCATCGGGAATGTTGCGGTTCAGCGAATGGGAACCGGCAAGCCTCAGCTGGCGGCGGAAGATCTCGAAGGGCGCCACGGAGATGCGGGCATCCGGGGCGCAGACGCCGAAGACAAGCGCCGTGCCGCCGTCGGCGAGAAGATCGATCATGCCTTCGACGACGCTGGCAATGCCCGTGGCGTCGGCGACGAAGTCGTAGCTTCGCCGTTTGGCTGCAAGCTCGGCGGAGCCGGAGACGATGCCGCCGAGGCCGAGACCGACGGCGAAGGCGAGCCGGCTCTCGTTGATATCGGCGACCGTCACGGTCTCGACGCCCTCCGCTCTCAGCGACAGCGCAAGGAGCAGCCCGATCGGCCCGGCGCCGATGACGAGCGCGTCCTTCGGCAGCGGTGCGCCGCCGCGTATGCCCGCGCTGTTGAGGCCGTTCACCACGCAGGCGAGCGGCTCGGCAAGGGCCGCGACGGAAAAAGGCAGGTCGCCGATGCCGTGCAACTGGTCGGCGCGCACGATGCTGTATTCGGCAAAGCCGCCATTGTGCGAAACGCCATAGGCCTTCAGGTCGCGGCAGAGGTTCGTCAGGCCCTTGCGGCAGGCGGGGCAGGTGCCGCAGGGCAGGTTCGGATCGACGGCGACGCGCGCGCCGACCTGGAGGCCGGTGACGTCAGCGGCGACGGCCTCCACGATGCCGGCATATTCATGGCCCGGCACGAGCGGAAAGGCGCCGTCGCCGTAGCGGGCATGCAGCACGTCGATATCCGTGTGGCAGAGGCCGGCCGCCTTGACCTTGACGAGGGCATGGCCGGCCGGAACATCGCCGACCCCGAGATCGGCGAGCCTTGCCTCGCCCTTGGCGGTGAACTGGATCGCTTTCATGCGGTTCGCCATGGCTCAGCTCATCCAGTTGCCGCCGTCGACATTGTATGTCTGGGCGAGAATGTAGTCGCTGTCGCTGGAGGCGAGGAAGACGGCGAGGCCCTTGATGTCGTCGGGCGTGGCGAAGCGGCCGATCGGCACGGATTTCGCCACGGCAGCCTTCTTCTCGCCGGGCTTCAGGCCTTCCCATTCGGCGAATTTGGCGTCGACGATGTCCCAGTGTTCGCCATCCACCACCCCGGGGGCGATCGCATTGACGTTGATGCCGTATTTGACGAGGGCGAGCGCTGCCGACTGGGTTGCCGAAATGATCGCGGCCTTGGAGGCGCAGTAGAGCGTCACCAGCGCCTCGCCGCGCCGGCCGGCCTGGCTCGCCATGTTGATGATCTTGCCGCCGCGCCCGCGGGCGATCATCACGTTGGCGACGGCCTTCATGGTGAAGAGCGGGCCTTTCAAGTTGACGTCGAAGACACGGTCGTAGCTCTCCTCGGTGATCGCCTGGATCGGCGCCATGTCGAAGATCGCGGCATTGTTGACGAGGATGTCGATGCCGCCGAAATCGGCGTCGATCTTGCCGACGACCGCATCGATGTCCTGAAGGTTGGTGACGTCGATCCTGATGGCTGTCGCGGCCGGGCCGATCGCCGCCGCCGCTTCCTCGGCGCGGGCGAGATTGATGTCGGCGATGACGACCTTGGCGCCCTCGGCCACGAAGGCTTCGGCAAAGCCGAGGCCGATGCCGCGTGCGCCGCCGGTGATGAGCGCGACCTTGTCCTTGAGTTTCATGTCTCTTCTCCATGCGTTGCGGGGCAAAGCCGGTGCCGCGAAATGCGTTCGTTGGAAATGTTCGTCGTGCGGGAAACCCGGCACCGGAGTGCCGGGTCCTCCTGGGAGGGCCTGCGGGCCAAACCCGCAGGCGGGAGCCTTACTTGATGTAGCCGGCGCGGGTCATGTCGCGCTCGACCTGGACCTGGGCGGCATCGAGTGCCGCATCGACCGTCTGCTGGCCGGCAAGGGCCGCGCTGACCTGCTGGCCGACGAAGGTGCCGATCGCCTGGAACTCCGGAATGGCGACGAACTGCACGCCGGTATAGGGCACCGGATCCTTGGTGGGCTTCGACGGGTCGGCCGAGAGGATGGCCTGAAGCACGGTTTCCGCGAAGGGGGCCGCCTTCTGGTACTCCGGCAGCGCGTAGGTCGACTTGCGCGTGCCGGGCGGCACGGCGACCCAGCCTTCGCTCTCGCCGACCAGCTTCACATAGTCCTTGGAGGTCGCCCATTTGAGGAACGACTTGGCGACTTCGGCCTTCTGCGTGGTCGCTGGAATGGCAAGGTTCCATGACCAGGACCAGCTCGATCCGTTCGCTGTCTCGGCGATCGGCGCGCGCGTGAAGGCGATCTTGTCGGCGACCTGGCTCTGCTTGGGGTCGTAGACGCGGCCGGCGGCCGACGTCGCGTCGATCCACATGGCGCAGTGGCCCGTCGCAAAGAGCGTCTGGTTCTCGTTGAAGCCGTTGGCGGTGGCCCCCTGCGGGCCGTAGTCCGAAAGCAGCGCGACATAGTCGGTGATCGCCTTCTTCCACGGCTCGGAATTGAGCTGAGGCTTCCAATCCATGTCGAACCAGCGGCCGCCATAGGCGTTCACCATGGTGCCGACAAACGCCATGTTCTCGCCCCAGCCCGGCTTGCCGCGCAGGCAGATGCCATATTGCTGCTTGGACTTGTCGGTCAGCTTGGCGGCGAATTCCTTGATCTGTTCGTAGGTCGGCTGTTCCGGCATGGTAAGGCCGGCGGCATCGAACAGGTCCTTGCGGTAAAGCGTGAACGAGCTTTCCGTATAGAAGGGGACGGCATAGAGCTTGCCGTCGACCGTCAGGCCCGCCTTGATCGGCTCCAGCAGGTCCGCATAGTCGTAGTCATCGCCGAGGTCGTCGACCGGCGCCAGCCAGCCCTGCCTGCCCCAGATCGGCGCCTCGTAGCCGCCGATGGTCATGATGTCGAACTGGCCGCCCCTGGTGGCGATGTCGGTGGTCACGCGCTCGCGCAGCACGTTCTCCTCGAGCACGATCCAGTTGATCTTGTTTCCGGTTTCCTTTTCCCAGGCGCCGGAAAGCTTCTGCATGATGATCATGTCGCCGTTGTTCACGGTGGCGATGCTGATTTCCTCGGCCTGTGCGAGGCCGGTCAGCAATCCAAGGCCGATGGCGGACGACGATAGAATGCGGGTCATGTTCCTCATGGGTCCGTTCCTCCTTTACGGATGTTTACGCATAAAATGCCATGCGTAAAGTTTTTATGTGGTGAAACAGCCATTGTTGTCAAGCGACAAATTTTGCGATTGCGATGGTGCAATGGCGAGGATTTCCGGTAATGCGCTGTAATAAAAGGGAATTAATATGAAGCTGCAGATTTTCTCTCCAGCCTTCTTGAGGAGTTGCAATCGAATTTCACATAAATAAATTTACGTACGTAAAAAATTGTTGACTTTTGCAGGGCCGATCCGCTATCACCAATGGGAAATGATCGCGGTATGCTTTCGGGCTCCGTCGCAGGGAGGGTGCATTGATGAGAGTGAGCGCAGTGGCGCCGGAAGGCCTGGGGCCGACGGTGACGGTCGGTGAGATCCTGGTGGAGATCATGGCGACGACGGTCGGGGCGGGGTTCCTTGCGCCGCAGCCGCTCGTCGGGCCGTTTGCGAGCGGCGCGCCGGCGATCTTCATCGATCAGGTGGCGCGGTTCGGCGGTGCGGCGGGCATTGTGGCGGCGGTCGGCGCCGATGACTTCGGCACGCTCAACGTGGAGCGGCTGCGCGCCGATGGCGTCGACGTGTCGGCCATCGCGGTCATTCCCGGCAAGCCGACCGGCAGTGCCTTCGTGCGCTATCGGGCGGATGGCTCGCGGGATTTCGTCTACAATATCGCCCATTCCGCGGCCGGCGACACGACGATGACGAACGCGGCGCGCGCGCTCATCGCCCGTGCCGGCCATGTCCACGTCATGGGGTCCGCTTTCGCAATCCGCGGCATCGGCGACCTCCTTCTCGAGGCGGTCGCTTCGGTCAGGGCGCGAGGCGGCTCGGTCTCCTTCGATCCGAACATCCGCAAGGAGCTGGCGCAGGACGGCGAGGGCCGCAAGCTCGTCGATGACATGCTGGCTGTCACCGATCTCCTGCTGCCCTCCGGAGACGAATTGCTCGTCGCGGCCGGCGAGGCGACGGAAGAGGCCGCGGTGGAACGCCTGCTCGGCCTCGGCATCGGCGAGGTCGTGCTGAAGCGCGGCAGCGCCGGTTCCAGCCATTTCAGCCGGGATTCCGGCCGTATCGATTGCCCGGCTTTTGCCGTGGAGGAGATCGATCCGACGGGCGCGGGCGACTGTTTCGGAGCCACCTATCTCACCGGCCGCCGCGCTGGCCTTCTGCCCGCTCACGCGCTGCTTTACGCCAATGCCGCCGGGGCGTGCGCGGTCAACCGGCAGGGGCCGATGGAAGGCGTGTCCAGCCGGCAGGCGCTCGATCAATTCATTGCGGCTGCCGGCCGGGAGGCGGGGGCATGAGCCGCTTCCTCACGGGCCTGGCCGCGGCCCGCCGCGCGGGCCGTCCCTATGGCATCGCCTCTGTCTGCTCCGCGCACCCGACCGTGCTGCGTGCCGCGTTGCGCCGGGCGGCGAAGGGCGAGGGGCCGGTGCTGATCGAAGCGACCTGCAACCAGGTCAACCAGTTCGGCGGCTATACCGGCATGACGCCCGCCGATTTCATCGCTTTCGTAGAAGTGATTGCCGCCGAGGAAGGCGTTGCGCGGGACAAGATCATCTTCGGTGGTGATCATCTCGGGCCCAATCCCTGGCGCAGGGGGCAGGCTTCGGTCGCGCTCGAAAAAGCGGCCGGCATGGTGGAGGCCTATGTCGCGGCCGGCTTCACGAAAATCCATCTCGACGCCTCGATGGGCTGCGCCGGCGAGCCGGCCGCCCTGGACGACCGTACCGTTGCCGAACGTGCCGCGGCTCTTTGCGCCGTCGCGGAGGAAACCGCCCGGCGCGGGAACCTGCCCGCTCCCGTCTATATCCTCGGCACGGAGGTGCCTGTGCCCGGCGGTGCCGACCATGCGCTGGCGACGGTCGAGCCGACCGCGCCCGACGCTGCGCGGGAGACGATCGCCGTGCACCGTGCCGCTTTCGGTAAGGCAGGGCTTTCCGATGCCTTCGCGCGGGTCATCGCCTTCGTCGTGCAGCCCGGCGTGGAGTTCGGCAGCGACAATGTCGTCGCCTACGATCCGCCGCGCGCCGCGGCCCTCAGCACCCTGCTCGACGAGGAGCCGGCGCTGGTCTTCGAGGCGCATTCCACCGATTACCAGACGGAAGAGGCGTTGGCCGCGCTGGTCGGCGATGGTTTTCCCATCCTGAAGGTCGGGCCGGGCCTCACCTTTGCCTACCGCGAGGCGCTCTATGCGCTCGATCTCGTCGCCTCGGACATCGTGCCCGGCTATGGCGACCGACCGCTGGCGCGGGCGATGGAAGCCTTGATGGTCGATGTGCCCGGGTCCTGGAGCGGCTATTACCACGGCGATGAGACTGCGCTCAGGATCCAGCGCCATTTCAGCTACAGCGACCGCATCCGCTACTACTGGACGCGGCCGGAGGCGGAGGCCGCCGTTGCGGCCCTGCTGTCGGCGCTTTCCGGCGTTCGCATTCCCGAAACGGTGCTGCACCAGTATCTGCCCACGATCGTGCCACAGGAGGCCGATCGCGCGGAAGACATCCTGATCGCCGCGGTGGATCGCGTTCTGGCGATCTATGACGGCGCGGCCGCCAATCGGCCGTGACGGAGAAAAGCGCGCGGCAGGAAGAGGCCGCCGCGTGAGGAATGGGAGGAATTTCATGGCGACGGAGAACACGCGTGGTTTGGCGCGGTTGATGTTGGCGCCCTCAGTCGGGCTGCTTCTGGTGTGGATGATCGTTCCGCTGGCGATGACGCTGTGGTTCTCGTTCCAGAACTACAACCTGTTGAACCCGGCCAATGTCAGCTGGGCGGGGCTGTTCAACTATCAGTATTTCTACACCGACCCGGCCTTCTTCCAGTCGATCTGGAACACGCTCCTGATCGTCGGCGGGGTGCTGCTGATCACCGTCGTCGGCGGCATCGCGATTGCGCTGCTGCTCGACCAGCCGATGTGGGGCCAGGGCATCGTGCGCATCATGATCATCTCGCCCTTCTTCGTCATGCCGCCGGTGGCCGCGCTGGTGTGGAAGAACATGATCATGCATCCGGGCTACGGCGTGCTGGCGGACATCAACCGCGCCGTCGGCCTGCAGCCGGTCGACTGGTTCGCGCAGTATCCGCTGTTCTCGATCATCATCATCGTCGCCTGGCAATGGCTGCCGTTCGCCACCCTCATCCTCTTGACCGCGCTGCAATCGCTCGACGGCGAGCAGAAGGAGGCGGCGGAGATGGACGGGGCCGGCTTCGTCTCCCGCTTCGTCTACCTGACGCTGCCGCATCTTTCCCGCTCGATCACCGTCGTCATCCTGATCCAGACGATCTTCCTGCTCGGCGTCTATGCGGAGATCCTCGTCACCACCAACGGCGGGCCGGGCTATGCCTCGACCAACCTGCCGTTCCTGATCTACCGCACGGCGCTGCTCGGCTACGACGTCGGCGGCGCCTCGGCCGGCGGCATCATCGCCGTCATCCTCGCCAACATCGTCGCCTTCTTCCTGATGCGCGCCGTCGGCAAGAACCTGGACAAGTAGTTTACCGCCGTTCCGGACGGAACACCGCTCCGCACGGTCCCGGAACAGCCTTTAGGGAGGACAAGACCATGGCCAGAGCCGTCTCGACAAGACGAACCGCCGTCTTCACCATCGCCGCCTGGATCATCGCGCTGATCCTCTTCTTCCCGATCCTCTATACGATCATCACCTCGTTCAAGTCCGAGACCGAGGCGATCCAGGGCTTCGACATCCTGCCGTCGGGCACGGTGGAGAGCTACGCGGCCGTGCAGGCGCAGAGCAACTACTTCAAGTTCTTCCTGAACTCGGTGATCATCTCGGTCGGCTCGACGCTGCTGGCGCTCTTGATCGCCGTGCCGGCGGCCTGGTCGATGGCCTTCTCGCCGACGAGAAGGACCAAGGACATCCTGATGTGGATGCTGTCGACCAAGATGATGCCGGCCGTCGCCGTGCTGGTGCCGATCTACCTGATCTTCCGCGACACGGGCCTGCTCGACAGCCGCGTGGGGCTCACCGTCATGCTGACGCTGATCAACCTGCCGATCGTCATCTGGATGCTCTACACCTATTTCCGCGAGATCCCCGGCGAGATCCTGGAGGCCGCGCGCATGGACGGGGCGTCGCTGTGGGGCGAGATCGTCTACGTGCTGACCCCGATGGCGGTGCCGGGCATTGCGTCCACCATGCTGCTCAACATCATCCTCGCCTGGAACGAGGCCTTCTGGACGATCCGGCTGACGACGACGAACGCCGCGCCGCTGACCGCCTTCATCGCCTCGTTCTCCAGCCCGCAGGGTCTGTTCTGGGCCAAGCTCTCGGCGGCCTCGACGCTCGCCATCGCCCCGATCCTGATCATGGGCTGGTTCAGCCAGAAACAGCTTGTCCGCGGCCTCACCTTCGGCGCCGTGAAGTAACGAAACAGACGGGAGGGACCATCATGGGCAAGATCATCCTTAAAAAGGTCAACAAGAGCTTTGGCGCCACGCAGGTCATTCCGGGCATCGACCTGACGATCGAGGACGGCGAGTTCGTCGTCTTCGTCGGCCCGTCGGGCTGCGGCAAGTCCACGCTGCTGCGCCTCATCGCGGGCCTGGAGGACACGACGAGCGGCACGATCGAGATCGACGGCAAGGACGTGACATCGGCCGCGCCCGCCAGGCGCGGGCTCGCCATGGTGTTCCAGTCCTATGCGCTCTATCCGCACATGACGGTGAAGAACAACATCGCCTTCCCCCTGAAGATGGCCAAGACCGATCCGGCCGTCATCGAGAAGAAGGTGGCGGAAGCGGCGCGCGTCTTGAACCTGACCAACTATCTCGAACGCCGCCCGGGCCAGCTGTCCGGCGGCCAGCGCCAGCGCGTGGCGATCGGCCGGGCGATCGTGCGCGAGCCCTCGGCCTTCCTGTTCGACGAGCCGCTCTCCAACCTCGACGCGGCGCTGCGCGGCACGATGCGGCTGGAGATCTCCGAGCTGCACCACCAGCTGAAGACGACGATGATCTACGTCACCCACGACCAGGTGGAGGCGATGACCATGGCCGACAAGATCGTCGTGCTGAACGCCGGCAACATCGAGCAGGTCGGCTCGCCGCTCGATCTCTACAACAAGCCGGACAACCTGTTCGTCGCCGGCTTCATCGGCTCGCCGCGCATGAACTTCGTCAAGGGCGAGGCGGCCAGGCCCTGGAACGCCCCGACCGTCGGCATAAGGCCGGAGCATATCCGCCTGTCCAAGGAGGGCGGCACCTGGAAGGGCGTCGTCGGCGTCGCCGAGCATCTCGGCTCCGACACCTTCCTGCACGTCAATGCCGAGGCCATCGGCATGGTCACCGTGCGCGCCGGCGGCGACTTCCCCGTAACACACGGCGACACCGTCTTCCTAACGCCAGACGAAACGCGAATCCATCGCTTCGACCAAAACGGGAACGCCAGCCGATGAAACGGCTGCGCGGCTTGCTCGCTCAGAGGCCGAGGGCGTGGCGCTGCCGTGATCAGCCCTCGGCAACGACGAGTTCGGCGACGGTGCTCTCGAGCGCGGCGAAGCCGGGACGCTCGCGTGCCTTGGAATCGACGACCACGTAGTCGATCTCGCCCGTCGGGCAGACACATTTCCGGCTGGTCACGCCGATTTTCGCATGATCGGCAAGAATGGTGATCTTGGCCGCCTGGCGCGCCATCGCCTCCGCGATCTCGGCTCCGTGAAGCTGATAATAGGTCGCGCCGGAGGCGGCATCGATGCCGAGCGGCGAGAGCAGGGCCATGTCCGCATGATAGCTGTAGATATCGGCAACCGTGGCGCCGCCCCAGGTTTCCAGCGGATCGCGCTTGACCGGTCCGCGCAGGAGCTGCACGCGGATGCCGTTCTCCTGGCTGTTCGGCACCTGTGCAAGTCGCGTGGCCGCCTCCAGGGAGTTGGTGACGACCGTGAGATCCGTGAGGCCGGTCGGGCCCGCCAGGACCTCCGCCATGATCGTCGTCGTCGAGCCGGCGTCCAGGAAGATGGTCTGGTGGCTTTTCAATAGCCGGAGCGCGGCGACGCAGAGCGCGCGCTTTTCATGCAGCCGCTGCGTGATGCGGACGCTGAACTCCATATCCTCGGTTTCGACCGGAACCGCGCCGCCGCGGATGCGACGCAATATTCCAGATTGTTCCATATCGATCAGATCGCGCCGTACAGTTTGACGCGAAACGCCAAAACTCTCTACGATTCGATCGATCGAAACCTGGCCGAACGATGTCAGCATAGCCCGGATCTTCTGGTGTCGTTCCTCTTGCCACATGGTTTTTTCCCGTTGCTGCGCAGACCTGTCGTTTTGTCCATTATCCTCCTTCGTTCATCGCACGCAAATTACAGATTGACGCATTTGCTACATTATGCAACATTCCCCGCTAGAAGAGCGAATGAACGTTCGCGGTGTGGAAAATCGGGAGAAGGAGCCAGGATGTCGACGGGCGGGAATACATTGAACGATGCGGCGCTCGACCGCTTGGCAGCCTTTGCCGGGGTTCTCGCCGACGAAAGCCGGCGGATGCTTCTCGACGTGATGGGGCAGCAGCGCGCCATCGAGATGAAGCCCGACCGCAGCTTCGTGACCGATATGGACCTGGCGATCGAGCGGCGGCTGCGCGAGCTGATCACCGAGGCCTATCCCGACCATGGCGTAATCGGCGAGGAGCAGGGCGGCGCATCGGTCGATTCCGAGTTCGTCTGGGTGCTCGATCCGATCGACGGCACGGCGCCGTTCATCGCCGGCATGCCGGTCTTCGGCACGCTGATCGCGCTGATGCACAATGGCCGTCCCGTCATCGGCATCATCGACCAACCGTCGGGCGGCAATCGCTGGGTCGGCGTCGAAGGGCGGCAGACGCTTTTGAACGGCGCGCCCTGCAGGACGCGCGGCTGCCCCGACCTCGGCAGCGCGATGCTCTCCGTCTGCAATCCGGATTTCTTCCATCTTTCCGAGCACCCGGCGCTCAACGCGCTGCGCGAGGCGACGGCCTGGCGCATCTATGGCGGCGCGTGCCTCAGCTTCGGCCTGCTCGCCTCCGGCCGGACCGACGTGCACATCGACACCCAGTTCAAGATCCACGACCTTGCGCCCTATACGCCGATCATCGCGGGTGCGGGCGGTGTCGTCACCGATTGGGACGGAAAGCCGATCACGCTTGAAAGCGGCCCTCGTATCCTGGCCGCCGGCGATCCGGCCCGCCACCGCGATGCGCTGGCGCTCGTTCAGGCCGCGATGGGCTGACGGACGGAAAAGGGGAGGAGGACGAGATGGGAATCAAGATTGAGAACCTCGGTGTGACCTACGGAAATCACCGGGTCATCGAGGGGCTGTCGCTGGCGATCGAGCCCGGCTCGTTCTTCACGCTGCTCGGCCCGTCCGGTTGCGGCAAGACCACGCTCCTGCGTACCATAGCCGGCTTCATCGACGCTTCCGCCGGGAGGATACTGTTCGGCGGGTCGGATGTGACGCGGCTTCCCGCCCATCGTCGCAACATCGGCATGGTCTTTCAGGATTACGCGCTGTTTCCCGACAAGACCGTCAACGACAACGTCGCCTATGGCCTGCGCGCCCGCGGCGAGGAGGGCGCCACGATGCGGCGCAAGATCGGCGAGGCGCTGGAGCGGGTCGGCCTCGGCCATCTTGGCGAGCGCCATCCGGCGGCCCTTTCCGGCGGCCAGCGCCAGCGCGTGGCGCTTGCCCGCGCGCTGGTCATCCAGCCGCAGGTGCTGCTGATGGACGAGCCGCTGTCGAACCTCGACGCCAAGCTGCGCCTGCAGGTGCGCGGCACGATCACCGAACTGCAGCGCGAGGCCGGCATCACCACCGTCTTCGTCACCCACGACCAGGAGGAGGCGCTCGCCATGTCCGACCGGATCGGCGTGATGAAGAGCGGGAAGCTGGAGCAGGTCGGCACGCCGTCGCAGATCTACCGCGAATCCGTCAGTGCCTATGTTGCCGATTTCGTCGGCGCGGCGAACACGATCGAGATCGACGCGCCGGCCGGAACCGCGGGGCAAGGCACCGCCAGCATCCGCCTTGCCGGCCATGCCATGGCGGCGCGTGTTCCCGCACCGCTCACCGGGCCGAAGGCGATGTTCGTCGCGCGGCCGGAGGATATTTCGCTCGCCCCGCGCGGCGAGGGCGGCGGCAACCGCGTGGCGGGCACCGTCACCGGCCGGCAATATCTCGGCGGCAAGACCAGCTATGTGGTCGAGATCGGCGAGGGCATCACTCTTGCCGTCGAGACCCATGGCGACGGCCACGACCGCCACGTGCCGGGCGCGGCCGTCGACCTCGGCTTCGATCCGCAAAAGACCCTGGTGCTGGCATCATGAGCGGCGCGTCCGGAACCCGCGCGGTCTGGTGGTGGCTGTCGCTTGCCATGCTCGTCGTCATGGCCGTCTTCCTGCTCTATCCGCTGCTCAACATCCTGACCGGCAGCTTCGGCAGCGGCGGGCGCAACGGCTGGGCGCAGCTCCTTGCCGACACGACCTATCTGGAGGCGATCGGCAACACGCTCATCCTCGCCACCGCGGTGACGCTGCTGTCGGTCCTCATCGGCGTGCCGCTCGCCTATCTCGCCTCGCGCTACAGCTTCCCGGGCAAATCGGCGCTTGCCCTGCTGCCGCTGATCACGCTGGTCCTCCCGGAGGTCATCACGGCGCAGACCTGGCTGATGCTGCTCGGCAACAACGGGGTAATCACCCGCGCGCTGCGCGCCTATGACATCGCGCTGCCGAGCTTCTACGGCTGGAACGGGCTGATCGTCTCGCTGACCTTCACCTACTACGCCTATGTCTATATCAGCACGCTCGCCGCCGTGCGCGGCTTCGACGTGCAGCTCGAGGAGGCCGCGCAAAGCCTCGGCACCTCGCCGGTCAAGTCGCGCCTCAAGGTTCTGGTGCCGGTCATCCTGCCCTCGGTCATGGCCGGCGCGCTCCTGGTCTTCACCATGGTCATGGGCAATTTCGGCACCTCGTCGATCCTCGGCGGACCGGTCAAGCTGCTCTCGGTCATGACGTACCAGGCGGCCGTCGCCGAAGGCGGCAGCGACCCGGTCATGCAGAGCACGCTGGCGAGCGTCGCCGTCGGCCTCATCGTCATCGTGCTGTTCTGCCAGCGCTGGATCCTGTCACGCGGCCGCTATCAGGTGGTACAGGGCCGCAGCGCCCGGCCGGTTCCGCTCGCCGGCGGGCAGGCCCTGCTGCTCGGCGGGGCGGCGGGGGCGGTGGTCGTCATCTCGCTGATGCCGCTCGTCATGCTGGTCGCCGGCGCCTTCACCCAGGCCCGCGGCCCGGTCATGGCCTGGGGCGAATGGACCTTCGCCAATTTCGAGCGCCTGCTTCTCACCAATCCCGCGCCGATCCTCAACACGCTTCTCTATGCCGGCACGGCAACGGTCATCGGCATGATGGCAAGCACCATCATCAGCTACATGATCGTCAAGAAGCGCAACACCTTCACGCCGCTGCTCGACTATCTCGGCACCTTGCCGCTGGCCCTTTCGGGCACCGCGATCGGCATCGGCCTCGCCATGTCCTTCAACGGCGGCTGGCTGCCGCTGACGGGGACCGGCGCGATCATCGTGCTCGCCTATGTCATCCGCCGCCTGCCGTTCGCCATGCGCAACGCCTCCTCGACGCTCTACAACATCCCCGATTCCATCGAGGAGGCGTCGATCAGCCTCGGCGTGCCGCCGGTGCCGAGCTTCTTCAAGGTGGTGCTGCCGCTGATGCTGCCGGCCATCGCCTCGGCCATGGTGCTGACCTGGGCTGTCACGGTCTCCGAACTCTCGACGTCGATCATCGTCTATTCCGGCGGCCGCGAGACCATGCCGATCCAGATCTACAAGCTGATCGACAGCAACCTGATGGCCTCGGCCTCGGCGATGGGCGTGCTGCTTCTGGCGGTGATCCTCATCCCGATCGTCATCGCGACGAAGGTGTTCAAGGTGGAGCTGTTCTCGTCTGGCTGAGCCGCGGCCCCGCGCCCGCATACCCGAATTCATGCGCCCGTGGACGACTGCCCCGCGGCCGGAGCCAACCCTAAAGGCAGCCAGAAAGAGGATGGAACGACATGACCTTCACGATTTCCCGACGCGGCGTGCTTGCCGGCCTTGCAGCGGCGATGCTGCCGAAAATCGCCTTCTCCCAGTCGGCCTCCGGCACGGTCGTCGTCTATACGCCCAATCCGGCGCAGGTGGTGGACGCCGTCACCGAGGGCCTGCGCCAGATCGAGCCGGGCATCTCGCTCAGCACCATCACCGGCGGCAGCGGGCAGCTTCTGCGGCGTATCGAGGCCGAGGCGGCCAGCCCGCAGGCCGACGTGTTCTGGAGCTCGAGCGAGAACACGCTCGGTGCCTTCCGCCAGCTGTTCGAGCCCTACCGCTCGAAGGAACTGTCGGCGATCCCCGAGACGCTGCACCAGAAGGAAGACCTGTGGAGCGCGACGATCACCCATGTCGTGGTCGCCATGGTCAACGGCAATCTCCTCGGCGATATCCCGGCGCCGAAGCGCTGGGAGGATTTCCTCGATCCGAAGTGGAAGGGCAAGGTGGCGATCGCCGACCCGAACAACAGCTCGACCGCCTATACGATCCTCTGGGGCATCGAGCAGCTGATGGGCAAGGAATTCTTGGAGAAACTCGCCGGCAACGTGCTGGTCAACAGCTCCGCCTCGTCGATCCTGCGTGGCGTGGCACAGGGCGAGTTCGTCGCCGGCCTTACCTTCGAGGCGAACGCCTATGCCTATGTCGCCGGCGGCCAGGCAGAGATCGCGCTGGTCTATCCGGAGGAAGGCACCTTCACCTCGCCGGAATTCATGGCCCTCATCAAGGGCGCGCCGAATGCCGATCTCGGCCGCCGCACCATGGATGCCCTGCTTTCCAAGGACATGCAGATCGCGCTGCTCGAAAACACCTTCCGCCGCCCGAGCCGCAGCGACATCGTGGTGAGCGACCATGTGGACCTGCCGGCCCTCGACAAGATCAAGATCTTCGCAACCAACGAGGCCGAAGCCGCCGCCGGGCGCAGCGATTTCCTGGCCCGCTGGCAGGGATATGTGCAGGGCGCGAAGTAAAAGCGAACTGGAATGATCAGGATGTCCGCGTACTAGCCCTACCCGGACGGCCGGGCGAGGTCGGTCTTGGACCGCCTCGCCCGGCTTTTTTGGTGTTTTGGCCGGGGCGGGCGCAAAAGCACAGGCTCAGCCGACCTGACCCGCCTTCCGCATGCCGTCGAGGCGCCGCGCCTCCGTCGGGCTGATGCCGAAATGCGCGCGGAAGCGGATGGAGAAGTGCGAAGGCCCGGAAAAGCCGGTGGCGAGCGCGATGTCGATCAGCGGCCGTTTCGGGTCCTCGGCCATCATGCGGCGGGCACTCTCCAGGCGCAGGCGCAGGTAGATGGCGCTGGGCGACGTGCCGAGGCATTCGAGAAAAAGCCGTTCCAGCTGGCGCCGCGAAAGGCCGATGAGCGTCGCAAGCGCGCTGACCGGCAGAATGTCCTCCAGATGCTGCTCCATCAGGCGGAGCGCCTGGTGCACGCGGCGGTCGCCGATCTCGATGCCGAGCGGTTTTCGCGCCTGGGCCTCGGTCGCTTCGCGCCGGTTGGAGATCTGCAGGATTTCCGTGGCGTTCCGTTCGGCGCTCTCGCCGACATGGCGCCGCACGAGCGCGGCGGCGAGGTCGGCCGAGGCGCTTCCCCCCGCGCATGTCGCAATCCTGCCGTCCAGATTGAAGATCTGCTCGCTCGTCGCGTTCAGATGCGGGAAGCGCTGCGTGAACGCCTTGTGGTGCAGCCAGCTGACACAGCTGGTGTGGTTCTTCAAGAGCCCGGCTTCGGCCAGGAGGAAGCTCCCCGTGCACAGGCCGACAAGGCCGACGCCGGCCTGTCCGGCCTTGCGGAGATAGGCGATCGCCGCGGCATCAAGCGGCTCCTCGACCTCGAGCAGGCCGCCGACAACGACGATATGGGTGTATTTGCGCGGATCGATCAGCTCGGTGGTAGACGCGACCTGCACCCCGCAGCTCGATGTCGCAAATCCGCGGGCATGCGAGAGCACGTCCCAGCTGCAACGGATCTTGCGCGAGCCGTCCTCGTCGTCGGCCGCCAGGCGCAAGGTATCGACGAAGAGCGCCATGGCCGACAGGGTGAAGCGCCTCGCAAGGATGAAGCCTATCCGCAAGGCCGGCGGGTTCTGGGCGGCTTTGGTCATCGGTGCGTTTCCTTCGCGGCGGCGGTGCTATTCCCGGCGCGCCTGCCATTCGCGCCATTTGAGATAGAGGTTCGCGCCGATCCCGGCGAAGGGCGGGGGGGCGAGCCTGGCCGGCTCTTCTTCGGCAAGGAAATGGGCCGAGATGTCCGAAGGCCTGCCGGCAACGAGGTCGGCCACGGCGATGCCCATCAGTGTGCTGCGGACCGTTCCAAGGCCGTTGCAGCCGCAGGCCGCGTAGAGGCCCGGCTCCAGCTCGCCCATCACGGAGACGCCGTTCCATGTCAGGCACAGATGCCCGGCCCAGCTGTATTCCATCGGCACGCCGGCAAGGGCGGGGAACCGGTCGGCGAACTTCTTGCGGTGGGTGCGGGCCGTGCGGGCGAGGGCGGCTTCGGACGGCACCATGCCGGGCAGGAATGTGGCGCAGGTGCGCGTGACGATGCGGTTGCCGCCCTGCGCGGTATCGATGCGGCGCATGGTCGTGCCCATCGGGTCGGAGGGCGTGATGCCCCAGCGCGGCTGGCCGCCGAGCCTGGCCAGCGTGCTGCGGTCGAGGTCCGCGGTCATCGAGGCGTAGAGGAAGATATGCATCAGCCGGCCGCGCTTGAAGCCGAAGCTTTCGAGATGGCCGTTGTTGGCAAGGATGACCCTGGCGGCGGAGACCGTGCCGCGGGGCGTCGTCAGCGCCCAGCCTTGCCCGCTCCGGGCGATGCGCGCCACCGGGGACCCCTCGAAAACGCCGACGCCGGCCTTGCGCAGGCCGGCGCCGACGGCGCGGATGTAGCCGGCCGGCTGGATCATGACGGTGCCTGGCGTATAGAGGCCGGAGCGATAGTGCCGGCTGCCGGTCACCTCCAGCATGGCCGTCTCGTCGAGCATCTCGCTCGCTTCGCCGAGGTGCCTGAGATGGGTGGCGTAGCTGGCGTTCAGCGCATGGGCCTTGCTGCTCGCCGCGCCGTTTATCTTGCCGGCCGGATCGAAGAATGCCGGGTCGATGCCGTATTCCTCGACGGCCGAGCGGGCAAAGGCGATGGCCCTGCGGTTGAGCGCGATGGTCTTCTGGTCGGCGCTCATCTCCTTGCCGGAATAGTCCTCCGAGGAGACGTCGTGCGGCAGGTCGATCATGAAGCCGGAATTGCGGCCCGACGCGCCTTCCGCAAGCCGTCCCGCATCGAGGACGGCGATCCGGATTTTCGAGTCGATCTGGCGTAGCCGCCGTGCGGCGGAGAGGCCGGCAAAGCCGCTGCCGACAATGGCGACGTCGACGGCAAGGTCACCCTCGAGCCTTTCCGGTGGCGGCTGGTCGGGAAGGATCGCGCTCCAGGCTGCCGGCCCGCGATGGACCGGCAGCCTTTCGGCCGTAAGATTGATCAAGACACGGCCTCGTCGACGTCGTCGGTGAGGTCGATCCAGATCGTCTTGATGCGCGTGTACTGGTCATGCGCGTGGATGCCGTTGTCGCGGCCGCCGAAACCGGACGACTTGAAGCCGCCGAACGGCGTCGTGATGTCGCCTTCGCCGAAGCAGTTGACCGTCACCGTGCCGGCGCGGATGGCGCGTGCCCCGCGGATCGCCCGCTTGGCATTGGCGGTGTAGATCGAGGCGGCGAGGCCGTACTCGGTGTCGTTGGCAAGCGCGATCGCCTCGTCATAGCTCTCGACGGTCAGCACCGTGAGGACCGGGCCGAAGATTTCCTCGCGCACGACCTTGGCGTCGCGGTCGGCGACGTCGATGATCGTCGGCTCGACGAAACCGTCCCTGGCCTTGCCGCCGAGCACGATCTTCTGGCCCTTTTCGAGATAGGAGGCGACCTTCTCGAAATGTGCCTTGGAGACGAGCGCGCCGACGCGGCTTTCCGGGTCGAGCGGATCGCCCATCGGCCATTCCCGGGCATGCGCCACCATGCGCTTCAACAGTTCGTCCTTGATGCCGCGCTGGACGATCAGGCGCGAGGAGGCCGAGCAGTTCTCGCCCATGTTCCAGAAGGCGCCGTTGACGAGGTGGGCGGCGACGCGGTCGAGGTTCTCCGCATCGTCGAGCACCACGGCCGGGTTCTTGCCGCCCATTTCGAGGGTGACTTCCTTGAGGTTGGACTCGGCCGAATAGCGGGGGAAGCGGCGGCCGGTCTCGGTGGAGCCGGTGAAGGACACCATGTCGACGTCCATGTGCCTGCCGAGCGGTTCGCCCACATCGGCGCCGCCGCCGGGCAGCACGTTGAACACGCCGGCGGGGATGCCGGCCTCCATGGCGAGCTCCGCCACCCGCAGCGCCGTCAGCGGCGTTTCCTTGGCCGGCTTGACGATGACGGAGTTGCCCGCCGCCAGCGCCGGGCCGATCTTCCAGGCGAGCATGAGGAGCGGGAAGTTCCAGGGCAGCACGAGGCCGACCACGCCGACCGGCTCGCGCACCACCATGGCGATATGGTTGTCGGAGGCGGGCGAGACCTGGTCGTAGATCTTGTCGATGAGTTCGGCATGCCAGGTCAGGCAATGGATGGTTTCCGGAACGTCGACATTCTCGCAATCATAGATCGTCTTGCCGCTGTCGAGGCTTTCCAGCACCGCAAGCTCGCGGGCATTGCGCTTCAGGAGCCTGGTGAAGCGGAGGAGGATTTCCTTGCGCGCCGTCGGATGCAGACGCGACCAGCGGCCGTCCTCGAAGGCGTCTCGCGCCTTGGCGACGGCGAAGTCGACATCCTCCGGGCCGCAGGACGCGACCCTGGCCAGTACCGCGCCCGTCGCCGGATTGCTCGTTTCGAAGGTCTTGCCCGAGATCGCCGGCCGGAAGGCGCCGTCGATGAAGGCCTGGGTCGGGAAGTCGAGGCCGGCGGCAATCGCCTTGTATTCGTCGTGTGTCAGAAGATCGCCCATGTTCACGCCTCCGCTTCGATCTGTGCAATCGTGCGCTTTACGACGCGCACCACCTGTTCCAGTTGCCGCATGTCATCCTTGTTCAGGGGTTTGAGCGGCGGGCGCGGCGGGCCGGCGGTAAAGCCGTTCATCTCGCAGCCGTACTTGATGCACTGGATGAACTTGCCGCCCTGTTCGAGCACGCGCATCAGCGGCATCAGCGCCGACATGATGCGCCGGCCCTTCGTGAAGTTTCTTTCGACGACGCAGGCCCTGTAAAGCGCGATATGTTCCGCCGGCAGGAAGTTGGAACCGCCGCAGACCCAGCTCCTCGCGCCCCAGGCGAAGAATTCCAGTGCCTGGTCGTCCATGCCGCAGGACATCTGGATATGCGGGTAGTCGCGGGCCAGCAGGTGCACGCGATTGATGTCGCCGGAGCTTTCCTTGATCGCACAGAAATTCCGGCTGCGGCCGACGCGGTCGAGGAATTCCTCGCCCATGTCGATGCCCATGCGTCCGGGATAGTTGTAGAGCATGATCGGCAGATCGGCGGCGCGGTCGATGGCGAGCGCGTTCAACGCGTTTTCCCGCTCGGTCGGCACGGAGTAGGGCGGTGAGCCGACGAGGATGGCGGCCGCGCCGATCTTCGCCGCGGTCTCGGCCATGGCGATGGAATCCTCCAGTCGGATGGCGACGGTGCCCACCACGAGCGGCACGCGATCGCCGATCACCTCTTTCGCGAACCTGGCCATCTCCACGCGCTCGTCCATCGACTGGGCGTAATACTCGCCCGTCGAGCCGCCATTGATGAGGCCGTGCACGCCGGATGCGATCAGGTGCTCGATCATGCGGGCAAACGCGTCCCGGTCGATCGACCCGTCGTCGCGATGCGGCGTTATCACCGGCGTGTAGATGCCGTCGAATTCCATGAAGTCCTCCTGGGATTGTCGGTTCGATAGCCGAGCCGGAAGTTTCCGTTTTCATCGGCCCCATCGAAGTAGACATACTGTAGCTCAATAGAAGACATAATGTCTACAATAAAAATACTCAGCTTGAGCGCAGCTTCCGGAACCCGCGCGGACGCGTGCGTTCCGGCGCCAAGGCTTTGGACTTTCTGGAGAACCGGTCAGCGCAGGCCGAGTTCGCGATGCGAGCGGCGCAGCTTCGCCGGCGTGATGTGGTAGGTGCGCCGGAACCAGTTCACGAGGTGGGCGCAGTCCGTGAAGCCGCATTCATAGGCGATCTGGGCAATGGAGCGATCGCTGTTCAGCACCATCCATTTCGCCGCCTTCAGCCGCATCTGGCGCCAGTACTGGCTGGGCGCGACCTGCAGGTGTTTCCGGAACAGGCGGGACAGTTCACGCTCCGACGTGCCGACGCTTGCGGCGATCTCGGCGACGGAACAGAGTTCGTACATTTTCTGGCGCATCAGGCCGATGGCGTTGGCCACGCGACGATCCTCGCATTTGAGGCCGATATCCTGCTCCTCGACCGCCGCGTCCTTCTCGAAGCCCTGATCGCCGAGAAGATAATGAAAGGCCTTGTGGGCGCGGGATTCGCCGCAGGCATTGGCGACGAGATACATGGCGAGTCTGATCGAGGCCAGGCCGCCGGGGCAGGTGATGACGCCGCCGTCGACCACGACCGGCCGGTCCGTGACGGGAATGACATCCGGAAAGGTCTGGCGCAGCACGCCCGCCAGCGCGAAATGCACCGCACACCGTTTGCCGGAGAGAAGGCCTGCCTCCGCCAGCACGAAGCTTCCCGAGCAGTTGCCGGCGACGGGAACGCCCATGCGTGCGGCGGAAAGCACGAAGTCGTAGAGCTCCGGCGGGATCCGGTGGTCGCCATGAAGGATGCCGCCATGCACGACGATGACGTCATAGTCGCGCGGGTCGCCATAGGTCCGGCCGGGCGTCAACGCCAGTCCGCAGCTCGCGCGCACGGGATCGAGCGTGTGCGACAACAGATGCCAGTCGCAATAGATCCGTCGGCTGTAGTCGCTTTCGTCCCCGGCCAGCCGCAGGAAATCGGTGAAGCAGCCGAGCGGCATCAGCGTGAAGTTCGGGGTGGCGACGATGCCGATCCGGAGCGGCGCCGTGATGTCCGGTGGCGGCTTGCTCGGTCCCAGAGGGGCGTAATCACGCTGCAAGACGGGTCTCCGCGCCATCGAAATTGTCCTAAACGTACAATACGGCGCCGATGAAGGCAAATAGCATTGATTTGCGTTGGTAAGGGAAGGGGAGGTCCAGTGCCGAAGCACCGGAATGGCCGTTCCCGCCCCGCCGAGCAGATCCATCAAAAAATGCGAACAGGGGAACAGGATGAACAAGCTTCTCGCACTTTCGACGGTCGTTCTGGCCGTCGGTTTCGCCCACGGCGCCCATGCCGACTGCGGCACGGTCACGGTGGCGAACATGAACTGGCAAAGCGGTGAACTTCTCGCACATGTCGACAAATTCATCCTGGAGCAGGGCTTCGGCTGTCAGGTCGAATTCGTGCCCGGCGACACCGTGCCGACGATCACCTCCATGGTCGAAAAAGGCCAGCCCGACATTGCTGGCGAGTCCTGGGTGGACCTCGTTCCGGAAATCGTCAAGCGTGGCGTCGACGAGCGCAGGATTGTAAATATCGGACCGGCACTTTCGGATGGCGGCATCCAGGGCTGGTACATTCCGAAGTTCATCGTCGACGCCCATCCCGACATCAGGACGGTCGACGACGCCTTCGCCCGTCCCGAGCTTTTCCCGGCGCCGGAGAATGCCGCGCGGGGCGCGGTGTTCAACGGCCCGCAGGGCTCCGGCGGCTCGGTCGTCAGCGCGCAGCTTTTCAAGGCCTATGGCGGCGAGGCCAAGGGTTTCGACCTCGTCGATCCCGGCACGCAGGCCGGTCTCGACGGTGCAATGGCCAAGGCCTACGAGCGCAAGGAAGGCTGGATGGGCTATTACTGGTCGCCGACGGCATTGCTCGGGAAATACGAGATGGTGCGCCTCGATGCCGGCGTGGCCCACGATGCGGCCGAATGGAAGCGCTGCAACACCGTCGCCGATTGTCCCGATCCGAAGAAGAACGAATGGCCGAAGGACAATGTCGTGACACTCGTCTCGCAGCGTCTCGTCGATAGTGGAAATGCCGGCGTGATCGATTATCTTCGCAAGAGGTCGTGGGACAACCAGACCGTCAGCGCGGTGATGTCATGGATGACCGATACGCAGGCGAGCGGCGAGGATGGCGCGGCGCATTTCTTCAAGGAGCACCCGGACCTCTGGAAATCCTGGCTGAGCGCCGACGTCGCGGACAAGATTGCCGCCGCCCTCTGAACTTCCGGCGCGGGTCTTTCGAGGCCCGCGCCACTGCATTGTGCCCCGCAGCAGCTTTCCAGGATCCAAGATGACGCCCTCCTTTCCCAAGACCTTTTCCGAAATCAAGCTCGCCGGCCATACGCTGCGCAACAGGATCGTCTTCGGCGCGCACACGGCCAACATGTCCGTCAACGGACTGCCGAGCGAACAGACGATCGCCTACTATGTCGAGCGGGCGATCGGCGGCGCGGCGATGATCGTCGTCGAGCCGATGCCGGTGCATCCGGCGACCGTGCTGACGCGCGGCAATTTCCGCACCTGCGACGATTCCGTCATCCCCGCCTTCAGCAGGCTGACGGAAAGCGTGAAGCGGCATGGTGCGGTCGTGCTCCAGCAGCTCTATCACGTCGGCAGCCATGGTGATTCCGACCTGTCCTTCCATGCGCACTGGTCGCCCTCCGGCGGGCCGAGCTACCACGACAGCGACGGCTCCCATGCGATGACGGAGGCCGAGATCGAAGAGACCATCGAAGCCTTCGTCAGTGCGGCGCGGCGCTGCCAGGCGGCGGGTTTCGACGGCGTGGAGGTCTGGGCGGCCTATGGCGGCCTGCTCGACCAGTTCTGGACGCCGTTCTACAACAGGCGCGAGGACAGATGGGGCGGCAGCCTGGAAAACCGGACGCGGTTCTCGCGCGAGATCCTGAGCCGCATCCGGCGGCTCTGCGGCCCGGATTTCATCGTCGGCCTGACCGTCAGCGACGAGCCGGGCTGTCCCACGGCGCTCACCCGCGACCAGATCACGGAGATCGTCGCCGGTCTGGATGCGGACAGGCTGATCGATTACGTCACCTGCGGGTCCGGCGGCTATTTCGACTATGGCAGCCTGATGCCGACCTTCCTCTATCCCGAACGGCTCGGGATCGAGCTTTCGGCACGCCTGAAGAAGGTCGTCAGCCATGCCCTGGTCACGGCCGAAAGCCATATCCGCACGCCTGACAATGCGGAGATCACGCTGGGCGAGGGATCGGCGGACCTCGTTTCCATCGTGCGCGGCCAGATCGCCGATCCGCATCTCGCCAACAAGGCGCGCAGCGGCACGCCGGAAGATATCCGCGGCTGTCTTTCCTGCAACCAGATGTGCTGGGGGCGGCGGTCGCGGGACTACTGGATCAGCTGTCTCATCAACCCCTCGGTCGGGCGGGAGGCCGAGTGGGGCGGCGATCGCTTCGAGCGCGTGGCGGACCCGCAATCCGTGCTGGTCGTCGGCGGCGGGCCGGCGGGGCTGGAGGCCGCGCGGGCCGCGGCGGAAAAGGGCCATCGCGTCGTGCTGGCGGAAGCCGCCGACAGGCTCGGCGGCGCCTTCCGCCTCGCCGGCGAACAGCCGCGGCGCGCGCAGATCCTCGACCTCATCGGCTGGTACGAGACCCGGTTCGCAAAGCTCGGCGTCGAGGTCCGACTGAACAGCTATCTGGAAGGCGGAGACGTCTCGGCGATCGGCGCCGATGTCGTCATCCTCGCCACCGGCTCCCTGCCGCTTGAGAGCGGCTTCCAGAAAGCCCGGCCGGACCATCCGTCGCTCGCGGGTGTTGAGCGCGGCAACGTGTTCTCCGCCGAAAGCGTCATGGCCCGCCAGGCTCGGCTCGGCCGCCGCGTCGTGGTCCTGGACGAGACCGGTGGCTGGAAGGGCTGCGGTACGGCCTGGAAGCTTGCCGAGCAGGGCCACGCGGTGACGTTCGTGACGCCCGATGCGCTGGTCGGCAAGGAACTCCAGCGCACCGCCGCCGACGTTCCCCTGCGGCGCACGCTGAGCCGGCTCGGCGTTCAGTTCCGCACGGAGACGAGCATCGAGAGCTGGCAGGGCAATGCCGCGACACTCGTCTCGCACCTCACCGGCAGGAACGAGACGATCGAGGCCGACAGCCTCGTCTTCTCCACGACGAATGTCGCGGCGAACTGGCTGGCGCTGGAACTGGCGGAATTGGGCATTCCCTTCGTCGAGATCGGCGACGGTGTCGCGCCGCGCCAGGCGCCCTATGCCTTCTACGAGGGCCGGCGTGCCGGCATGGCGATCCCCTCTGCCGCAGCGGGCGGGCAGGAGGTTCGCGTGGCCTGATCGAACGTATGATGACCGCCCGGCGGGCGGTCATCTCCTTTGCGATTCAGCGCGCCGCATTCACCATGGCGCCGGCGAGCTGCCGGACGGTCACCACGCCGAGCGTTTCGCCGCTCGAGGAGACGACGACGCCCTCGTCGGCAACCTCGCGGGAGAGGACCCGAAGGGTGTCTTCGACCGTCGTTCCGCTCACGACCGTCGGCTTGCCCGATGCCTGTACCGCACCTGGCGTCATCACCGCTTCGACATGCACCACCCGTCCGCGGTTCACTTCCTTGACGAAGTTGGCGACATAGTCGTCGGCGGGACGCAGCACGATATCCTGGCTGGTGCCCTGCTGGATGACCTCGCCGTCGCGCAGGATGGCGATCTGGTCGCCGAGGCGCAGCGCCTCGTCGAGGTCGTGGGTGATGAACACGATGGTCTTCCTGATCTCCTTCTGCAGGTCGAGCAGCACGGTCTGCATGTCCGTCCGGATCAGCGGATCGAGCGCCGAATAGGCCTCGTCCATCAAAAGGACCGGCGCATCGTTGGCGAGCGCCCGGGCAAGGCCCACGCGCTGCTGCATGCCGCCGGAGAGCTGGTTGGGGTATTTTTCCTCGAACCCCCTTAGGCCGACGCGTTCGAGCCAGCGCATGGCCGTGTCGAGGCTCTTCTGGCGCGGCATGCCCTGAATCTCCAGCCCGAAGATCGTGTTGTCGAGCACGGTGCGGTGGGGCAGCAGCGCGAATTTCTGGAACACCATCGCCGTCTGGTGGCGGCGGAATTCCCTGAGTTCGGCCTCCTGCATCGTCACCACGTCCACGCCATCGACCAGGACCTCGCCGGCCGTCGGATCGATCAGCCGGTTGATGTGGCGGATCAGCGTCGACTTGCCGGAGCCGGAGAGGCCCATGATCACCTGGATCGAGCCCGAGGGCATTTCGATGTTGATGTCGCTGAGGCCGAGCACATGGCCGTATCTGGCGTTGAGCTCCGCCTTGGTGAGGCCGTTCTTGACGGCCTCGATATGGGCGCCCGCATTGGGGCCGAAGATCTTGTAGAGGTTGCGGATCTTAATGCCGCCGAAGGCGTGCTCAGCCATGGACGATCTCCCGGTGCTTCTGCAGGCGCTTGCCATAGGCCTGGCTGACGCGATCGAACATGATGGCGATGCCGACGATGGCGAGGCCGTTGAAGATGCCGAGCGTGAAGTACTGGTTGGCGATGGCCTTGAGCACCGGCTGGCCGAGGCCCTGCACGCCGATCATGGAAGCGATGACCACCATGGCGAGCGCCATCATGATCGTCTGGTTGATGCCGGCCATGATGGTGGGAAGGGCCAATGGCAGTTGCACCTTGAAGAGCTTCTGGCGGTTGTCCGCGCCGAAGGCGTCGGCGGCTTCGAGAACATCCTTGTCGACGAGGCGGATGCCGAGGTCGGTGAGGCGGATCATCGGCGGGATGGCGTAGATGACGACGGCGATCAGCCCCGGCACCTTGCCGATGCCGAGCAGCATGACGACGGGGATGAGATAGACGAAGCTCGGCATGGTCTGCATGACGTCGAGGACCGGGTTGACGACGCGCTGCATCCTGTCGGAGCGTGCCATGAGGATGCCGATCGGGATGCCGATGGCGATCGACAGCACCGTGCAGACGAAGATCATGGAGATCGTCCGCATCGTATCGTCCCACATGTCGAAATAGCCGATGATCATGAGGGTCGCGAGACAACCGGCGGTGATGCGCAGGCTGCGCGTCGCAGCATAGGCGATGGCGAGGATCAGCAGCGTGATGATGGGCCAGGGCGTCTTCAGCATGAAGCGCTCCGAGGCGATGAGGAAATGCTGAAGGGGCGAGAAGAAGCCCTCGATGATATCGCCATAGCTGCGGGTGAAGCCGCGAAAGCCATCGTCGATGGCCTTTTTCAGGTCCCGCAGCGAATTGTCGTCCATGTGCGGGAATTTGAAAAACCAGTCCATTCCGTTCCCCTTTTCCAAAGAGCCGACCTCGTGTGTTCTTCTTGTTCTGCCGGCAGGATTGGTGCGACGCGCAGGCCCGCATCGCACCGATTTTCGCGGGGGGCGGCCGTCGCTCGCCCCCAAGGCATGGCCTAGAGCGCAGCTTCGATCTTTTCGGCGGCTTCCGGGGAGACCCAGGCCTTCCACATGTCCTTGTTCTCTTCGAGGAAGTGCTTTGCGCCGTCTTCGCCGCTTGCCTGGTTGTCGGTCATCCAGGCCATCAGCTTGTTGACCGTGTCGTTCGACCAGGAGCGCTTCGCCAGATAGTCCATGACCTCGGGACCGGCCGTTTCGGAGAAGGATTTTGCCACGAGCGTCACGACCTTGTCGGCCGGCCAGTCGTTGGTCTTCGGATCCGGGCAATCGGCGACGGTGTTGCAACGCTTCCACTCGGCCGCGTCATAGGGCACGCCATGGCCGAGCTTCACCATCTCGTATTTGCCGAGGAGGGCGGTCGGCTCCCAGTAATAGCCGGCCCAGCCTTCCTTGCGCTCATAGGCCTTGGCGATCGAGCCGTCGAGGCCGGCGGCCGAGCCGGTATCGACCAGCGTGAAGTTCGCCGCCTCCGCGTCATAGGCCTTGAAAAGCTGTGCGGTGACGACCGTGCCGCCCCAGCCCTGCGGACCGTTGTAGATCGCGCCCTTGCTGGAATCTTCCGGGTCCGGGAAGAGTTCGGGATGCTTCAGCACATCCTGGATCGTCTTGATGTCGGGATGGGCGTCGGCGAGATATTTCGGAATGAACCAGCCCTGGACGCCGCCGTCGGGAAGCGGCGAGCCGACCTGCACGATGCGGCCTTCATCCGTGCCCTTCTTGACCACGTCGGGCAAGAGGTCGATCCAGGCTTCCGGCGCGATATCCGGCTCGCCTTTCTCTGCCATGGAGGTGATGGTCGGGACCGTGTCGCCGATGGTGATCTCGGCATTGCAGCCGTAGCCTTCGTTGAGGATGATCTTGTCGAGGTTGGAGAGCACTTCGGCGCTCTGCCAGTTCATGCTGGCGATGGTGATGTCGCCGCATTCGGCGGCGCTGGCCAGCGATGCGCCGGCGACGGTGCCCAGGAGCAATGCGGTTGATGCAAGCAGAATTTTCATTTGCGTTCCCTTTGTGTTAGCGGCGAAGCTGAGATGCGCCGGAGCGCCGCGACATCCGGCCTGATGGTGAACTTTTTCGATGGATCGCGCCGCGCCCGGCAGGCGCTTCGGGATCACTCCGCGCCGGCCCTCCATTCCTTGAAGGCCAGGTTCGCCTTCGCGCCGATGGTCCTGAACGGCTGCATCGGGAGCGGTCTGGGTGCCTCGAAGCGTGCGAAGATTTCCGTGAGCCGCGATTTCCGGCCGAGCATCAGGTCGGCCGCGGCGATGCCGTTGGCGGTCGCCTTCGTCGCGCCCACGCCGTTGCAGCCGCATGCCGCGAAGATGCCGCGCTCGATCTCGCCGAAGGCGGGCACGGCGTTCCATGTGAGCGCCATCGCCCCGCCCCAGCGATATTCCATCGGGACGTCTGCAAGCGCGGGAAAGCGCGCGCTGTACTTCTGGTCATGCTTCGCGGCGGCACGTCGAAGCGTCCCGTTTCCGGCCTCGATGCCCGCGTGATAGGTGTAGCGGGAGCGCACGAGGATGCGGTCGCCGCGCTCTCCCGCGATACGGCGGACCGTCGTTCCCATCGGCAGCGCCGGCGTGGCCGCCCAGTTCCTCTGTCCGCGAAGGCGGCCGGGATCGAACGCGCGCGTCATCGATGCCCATGTGAACACGTGGAGAAGGCGGCTTTCGAAGAAGCCGAAGCTTTCCGCGTGGCCGTTGTTTGCCAGGATGATCCTGCCCGTGCTGATAGCGCCGTGCGGCGTCGTCACGGTCCATTCGCCACCGCCGCCTTCGATCCGCACCGCGGGCGAATTCTCATAGACCGTGACCGGATCACGCAGGCTGTCGGCCAGTCCGCGAATATAGGCAGCGGGCTGGACCATCACCGTTCCCGGCATGAAGAGGCCGGACGTATAGGTCTCGACACCCGTTATATCGGCGATCCCGCGCGCATCGAGCAGCTGATGCCTTTCTCCGAGCGCCGCCAGGCCTTCCGCGTATTTGACCAGATGCCGATCGCCCTCGTCGCTGATGGCGACGCTGTAGCGTCCGCATGGATCGAAGATCGTGCGTTCCCAGCGCTGCTCCTCGGCGACGGCACTTGCCAGCGCAATCGCGGTGCGGCTGATCTCGATGGCCTCGCGGTTCTTGGCGATCGTGTCGCCACCATAGTCCTCGGAAGAGACGTCGTGCGGCAGGTCGATGATGAAGCCGGAGTTGCGACCGGCGGCCGCGTCCCCGATGACGCCGGCCTCGAGCACCGCGACCCGCAGGGAGCGATCGATATCCCCTACCCTGCGCGCGGCGGAGAGGCCCGCGAAGCCGCCACCGATGATCACCACATCGGCGGTGGAGCGACCCGCGAGCCGGGGCTTCGCCTGGCGGGGAGGGAGCATCGCCACCCATCCGGAGACGCCCGTGTTCGTCGGGAGCCTCGATGCGGCAAAGACCTTTTTCGCGGGACGGCTCACGGCTCAGGCTTCGCGTTCGACGAGGGTGCCGAGCGCCGTGCGGAGAATGTCGATCCGCTCGGGCGACAGGGCCCTGAGCGGCTTGCGCGGTGCGCCCGCGCCATAGCCGGTGAGTTCGGCGGCGGCGTAGACGGACTGCACGTAGTCGCCTTCCCAGATCAGGGACATGGCGGGCTCGAGGACCGTCCAGATCGCGCGTGCCTTCGACCAGTCGCCGGCCATTGCGGCTGCAACGAGGGCAAGTGCGGTGCGCGGCGCGAAGTTCGCACCACCCCAGATCAGGCCGCTCGCGCCGGACCAGAGCGCGAAGGGCACGAGATTGTCGGCGCCGTTCATGACGGGCAGGCCGGTGCGGATGAGGGATGCCTGCCTGCCGAGGTCGCCGCTGCTGTCCTTGACGGCGCAGAAGTTCGGGATCGCGCACAAGTCCGCAAGCAACGACGGCGTGACCGTGACGCCCACCGCATGGGGAACGTTGTAGCCGATGACCGGCAGTCCGGCGGCTGCGACCTCCGTATAGAAATCGATGATGCCCTGGTCGTCGGTCGGCCCCTCGAAGAAGGGCGGAAGCACCATGACGCCGTCAGCGCCGCAATCGGCCGCATGCTTCGTCCGGGCGACGACGTCGTCCGTCAGAAGGGCGGAGGTCTGGACGATGAGCTTTGCACGTCCGTTGATGATCTTCGATCCGCGCCGCACGAGTTCGTCCGACTCTTCCCGCGAAAGATAGACATGCATGCCGGTGCCGGAGCTGAGGACGAAGCCAGGCACGCCCAGCGCCAGGTAGCGTTCGAGGTTCTGTTCCAGCCGCGCATGGTCGATGCGGCCCTCGGCGTCGAAGGGCGTGGCAATGGCAAGGTTCAGGCCCGCAAAGGGGAAGTCGGTCATGGCAGCAGGTCCGCGGTTCGACGGGATCGGATGAGGCCGTCGGTGCGTAACGCACCGACGGCTCCGGGTGTCATGCAGGGCTATCTTTGAAAGACAATAAGTAGACAATTGATAGACTGTCAATAGGCATGATGCTAGCATGCCCGCGCAATTCGCTTCGAATGGCTTGTGAAGGAGGCCGTACGCCGGCTTGCGCCCGGCGAAAACCGCGGTGCCCGCATTGACCCGCCTATCGATTGTAGACAGATTGCCGCTCAAAGGAGTTCGACATGGCCACAGAGCAAATCCCGACCGAGGCAGGCGCCGGGGTCGACCGCAAGACCGCCCTCAGTTCGAGCCTGCGCCATCGCATCCTGACGATGCAGATCGCGCCGGGCTCGGTTCTGGACGAGATCGCGCTCAGCGAGGAATTCGGCCTTTCACGGCCGCCGGTTCGCGAAGCCATGCGGCAGCTTGCCGGCGAGGGCTTCATCGAGCTTGAGGCCAATCGTCCCGCGCGCGTGACCTCCATGAGCTATCAGTCGCTGCGTGACTTCTTCCTGGTGGCGCCGCTCATCTATGCCGCGACCACGCGGCTTGCCGCGGAAACCGCGACGAAAGCGGATATTGCGGGTCTTCGGGAAATCCAGGCCAGTTTCCGCCAGTCCGTCGAAGGCGACGATATCGATGGCCGCGTCTTCTACAACGACCAGTTCCATCTGCGCATCGGCGAGGTCGCGAACAATCCCTACCTGCTGCCGAGCCTGCGCCGGCTGCTGATCGATCACGCGCGGATCGGAAAGATCTTCTACCGTCCCGCCAATGCGCAGATGCAGGACAATCTGGAAGAGGCCTGCCGCCAGCACGACGACATCATCGATGCCATCGCCCATCACGATGCCGACCGCGCCGAAGCGCTGGTGCGCGCCCATCTCGATCTGTCGCGCAAGAACATGGCAATGTATGCCGCCCCGGAAGGCATGCAAGTCGCCATCGGCGTCTAGACAGCCGAGCGTCCTTCGCTGTGTCTGTGCATCAGGCAGAAGTGGCGCACCCGGCAGGATTCGAACCTGCGACCTTTGGAATCGGAAAATTAAGCTAGCGACTTTTCGCGAGTTTTCCAGAATTTTCTATAATGCTCTATAGCATTGATTTTCCGTCATTTTCGCTGATTTTGATTTTTCCTGTCTACTCTCGCCTCTTCCCCACTTTCCCATTTCGTGGTGAGTATTTGGTGAGTAGCAGGAAAAGTACAAAGGTCAAGGCACATGCCGAAGCTCACGAAAACGATGGTCGAGACCGCCGAACCGAAGGCGAAGCAATACAGCTTGTGGTGCGGCGAATTGGCTGGCTTCGGTGTTTATGTGAACCCGACAGGAAGCCGCACGTATTTCGTCGACTATCGCAACGCGGACGGCGAGCGCCGGCGAATGACGATCGGCCGGCACGGCAAGATCACGACGGAAGAAGCCCGCAAGCTTGCGATCGCCTCACTCGGCAGCACGGTTCGCGGTGAGGATCCACAAAAGGACCGGACGACGAGGCGCAAGTCGCTGACCGTGAAACAGCTCTGCGAGCAGTATATGGAAGCCGCCCGAAAGGGGGTGATCCTGGGCAAGGGCGGGAAGCCGAAAAAGGCCACGACGATCTATGTCGATCAGGGCCGCATCAACCGGCATATCGTTCCGCTGCTAGGCTCGAAGCTGGTTATCGACCTGACGACGCCGATGGTCACGAAGATGATGCGGGATGTCACCAACGGCAAAACTGCGACGACAGAGAAAACGGCGAAGCTTAGGGGGAAGGCGGTTGTCGAAGGCGGGCCGGGAACCGCGAGGCAAACCGTGTCGCTTATGAGCGGCATTCTCTCCTACGCCGTTTCGGAAGGCATCATCGACCAAAATCCGGCGCGCGGCATCAAAAAGCCGGCAGTCGGAAAACGCGATCGTCGACTGTCACCTGATGAGTATCGTGCGCTTGGCACGGCGCTGGCGACAGCCGAGGCAGAAGCCGAGTTGCCGCAAGCCATAGCCGGAACTTGGCTGATCGCTCTGACCGGGTGCCGGTTCGGCGAGGTACAGGCGTTGAAATGGTCGGAAGTCGATTTCGACGGCAAGGCATTGCGCCTGGAGGATTCCAAGACCGGCGCGTCGGTTCGGCCGCTGTCGCAAGCAGCTATCGAGGTGCTGGAGAAGATCGATCGAACGTCCGACAATATCTATGTGCTGCCGGCGGCGCGGAAGACAAAAGGGCACTATGGGTCTCTCGACACCGCCGTGGACAGGATTGTCGCGCGGGCGGAATTGACTGGTGTCACGTCACACACCTTGCGGCATTCATTCGCCAGCGTCGGCGACGATCTCGGCTTCACCGAAAACACGATCGGCGCGATCATCGGACACAAAGGCCAGACGGTCACGTCGCGATACATTCACAAGCTCGATAGCGTTCTGATCGCTGCCGCCAACAAGATCGGCGGCGAGGTTCACCGGCAGATGACCGGCATTGAGGCAACCGTTGTCCAAATGCCATTGAAAAAATCGCGAAAACGCTAAGGGGAGGCACCGCCAAAACCCCCAAAAATAGGATCGGGGGTGCTGGCAGTGCGGAAAACGCGAAAAGCCCCACCATAAGGTAGGGCTTTTCCGAACACACGACGGCCCCGCAAGCTTGTTATCGCCGACGCGAGACCCGCTGCTTCATTTAAGAAGCAGTCTCCAAGCCCGATGCCGAAGCAGAGCGGGAACGCGTATTGATATACGCACTCATAGGTGAATCGTCAATGAACCGAGGCCCAAACCATGCAGGACGGCCTTACGAATTTCTATAAGTTGAGCTGCGCTAATTCTGCCGGTTCGAAAGCGCCTGCCGCCGCCGCCAGGCGCGCGGCCGTCCCTAAAGCGATCAAGACGTGAAAGTGAAACAGTCGAGACCATATCGCATTTTGCCCACATGGTCGGTTCATCGAAAGGATACGGCAAAGGCACCGCCAAAGTGAAATTGCAGTGGTGCGGTTCCTCCGGATCGGGCGGCGTGGTGCTGAGAGGGACCACCGCAACCAGATCGGCGCGTCGTCGCAGTCTCGGTGAAACAATAACAACAGGCCGTAGCTTCACCATTTCTGGAGAAACGAAGCCGGTGCCGTAATCACAAAGGACGATCTCACCAGGTGATGGATAGTACGCAAGAGCCATAAAGATGAAACGAATCTCTGCTGCGAAAAATTGCGCGAAGATAGTCACCATCGAGCATCTTTTCCAAGCAGAATCCGGGATCGCGCTTCGGAAAGCGGCAGTTATTGGAGTTTTCCCCTTTTCACCGCATCGGCCATCTGCGCTATAGCTTCATCCAGAGCATCAACGGTTTCCAGCACTTCGCGGCCGGCTGTCGTCAGCTTCGCCCAAAACTGCTTGTCCCATCCTTCATACCATTCTACCCATCCGCGCAATGACATGCGCCGGCAGATGTCCTTATCGCTACCTGGTATATCGTTGATGGGGACACCTACGCTGTCTTCGACCGGCGCATCATTCAAGCTTCGCAGCAAGTCGATCTGCGCGGCAGTGACGCGAACCACGATTTGTTCGGTGCGATAGTTGTCGGCCTGGAGCGCCTTGCCCTCGTCCGTCAGCACGGCTTCTAGCTTCGACCGACCTTTCGGCTTCATGTCGGCGAGGCCGAGCTTTCGCAGCTCTTCGAAAGCAACCAGGTCACGATATTCCAGCTTGGCATAGGGCAATGCTCCGGCGGAGGTGATCTTCTCCATCACCTCGATCTGCGCCGGGGTGAGCTTGTGCCAAGGAAAGGGCTTGCGCGTCATCTCGCCCGGCGCGGAAACCTTCCGCGATCCATGACCTTCCAGCCGAATCCGGTCAGGCGATAGCCCTTCCTCATTCCTATGGACTGGTATCGGTCGGAAGTAGGGCCGCTCTCGGCAAGCCCCATCTTCACCAAGCGTTCGGCTACGACTTCGCCGAGATTGCCACGTTTGGCAAGCGGCTCCAAATCGCGCAAGGCATTGGCGAGTTGACCGACGCCGCGCCATTCGTTGGCATCGAGCGCCGTGTTCGCGAGGAAGTATTCATCGTCTTCCGTCATTAGGCTTCCGCGATTTCTTCAATCTGTTCTGCTGTAAGTTCGTGGCTGCCGCCGCGAAGCTGCCAGGCTTCGTGCATGCGACGATACCGATTCAGCGAGAAACTGCTGTGTGAATTGTCGGGAAGGTCTTTGAGTTCTTCCCATCTTCCAAGTGTGCGTCGAAGAAAGCGAGCGAACCCGTAATGTCCGCCGTCATCATTTCCGTCGAAGCCCGCGAATTCGGCTGAAGAGCTTTTCGGGGTATATCCTAGACGAATGCAAGAATGCTTTATTGCCCGGAACATACTTAGTATGTCGATAACCTCGCCGGAAACCTCCGGTTTGAGGGTTTCCGCGTAAATCGATGGGTTGATCTCAGGATACCACTGCTCATAACCGTGTGAGAGGATTTCTTGATTTGTCTCGTATTCTTTCGTGTCGTCCGGATTGATCCGCTTGAGGATTTCATACTGGTTCCACAAAGTAAGACGTTCAGCCCAAGTAAGCATTCTACCTCCCTTTCTTCAACCGGACGCCCGGCCCTTCGCCATTCTCGTCAACGAATATCACGCCGGCTGTTTCCAGGGCAGCCTTAATCGCGGCAAGGTTGTTGTGTGTAGGCACGCGCCGCCCTTTCTCAAAGTCACGGATTGTCGAGAGCCCAAGATGCGCCGCCTGCGCAAGCTGATCTTGTGACCATTCGATAAGGCCACGTCCGGCCCGAGATTGTGCAGGTGTAATCATGTCCAGCCTTATAACTGCCTCACGCATTTTCGTCCATAGTCAACGAATACTGTTGACTGTTAACCCTAACCAATGATATCCGTCGATTATTGACGATATTCGTTGAAGGAAAAATCATGATGCCGAACAACGTCGTTCAGGCTGCCGCCGAAGGCATGCCTATTCTCACCCGCCGCAAGGCACTTGGACTGATGGCCGCTATATCGGTGCCGCCGGCCGCTGTCGTCGCGGCTGCCGCAACCGAGCCGAAGACGCCGAGTATCGACGAGTTTCTCGCTAAGGCTCTGCCATCGGAGAAGGTGCGCTACCATTCCAATGCACTGTTGGACGCAATGGCTGAAATGCACCCTGATCAAGCCGGCTGGCGGGTTCAGATCGATCACGAATACACATTCGCCATCGTCACTTCCCGCCGTAAGGTTGGGAAAGTCTACGCCGTGGTCGATGATGGTTCACCGCTTCTGGCCGACGACGTTACCGGCACGACCGCTTTCGCGAATTGGGAAAGGGACCGGGTATGACCATCGATCCCTATAAGAAGGGTCCGTTTCGCCAGGTCGCCGACATGGAAGTTCCGCTCGCGACAATCCACGACATGCTGCGCGGCCTGGCCTTGTTGGCCGAGGGCATGGATGAGGACTATGCTAGCGTCGTTCAACGGATTGCCTGGTATGCGCTCGATCAGTGCCGAGCCGCTGAGAAGCTGCGCGGCGAGCTGTTTCACCTCACGCACCCTAACAGAGACCACTTCGAAAAAGAGGGTTGGCCGTCATGACCAGCTCAAGCGTTTACGCATTCCGCCGATTGCAGTTGGAAGCCCGGATCGAGGAAATGATTGCTTTGCTCGATGTTCTCGACGGTGATGCCGATCTTGAAGACGGCGGGGATACAGAACCGAACGGCGACGAACTTGACCATAACGGTGACGAGGCCGACCACGGCGGCGGCGAAGACGAATGGCGCTGACCAGCCGCACAGTGCCCTTGACTTTAAGTTTCATTGAAACTAATTATGGCTTCAATGAAACTTAAAGGGTATTGTTATGAATGATCTAGTTTCCAGAGCGCTCGCGCATTTCAAAGAACATTGGCATATCGGCATGGCCGGTACGTCCGATGCGGCAAACTTGCTAGACATAAATCCAAATACCTTGAAAACACGATTGGCGCGCGGCCAAGCGTTGGTTTTGCGCGACCCCAACGGCCTGCAGCGTTCGACGCTTACATTCACGGGCTTTCACCTAATATACAATCTTCTGTCCGATCGGCTGCTTCGGTACGGCTTCGCCAGTGACCACGACGAGACAACAATGGCGCACCTGCCATACGTCTATGCTGAGTGGGTCCACGAACACGTCTTATCCTCCCCCCATCGAATCGAAGCTATCCTCCGCTTTCGAAAAGAGGCTGACGGGGGAACACAGAACATGGTTTTTGAAGATGGGAACGTGGAGGATTGGACCGGTGATGCCGCACTAATCGTTCCGATAGGGACAATGGTCGTCCGCTTGGCTGCAACCGTTCTAATGCGAACCGGCAACCCTCAAATTTTTGAGCAAAACCGCCCATGACGGCCATCAAATGCGTAAAACACATTAGCTGTTGCGCGCCATGGAAAATCTGATAAATAGAGTCTACTGATTTTTACGCATTAGACTTGGCGGTAAGACAATGGCAAATTCCAAGCAGTTGGCAAAAGCGATCTCAGAGGTGCTCGGCGTCCCCTTAAAGACCATTGAGCAAATCGACCGCGTGCTGTCGGAGGCTGGTCTTCGTCATGTTGGAGGGCGGGGACCTTTTGCCGCAAAAATGCAGGCGAGTGACGCAGCCAATCTTTTGATTGCTGTGGCCGCTGCCCCGGTTTCCGGAGCGTTCGTGAAAGATGCAGCTAGGAACTGCCGGCACTATATGAGCCTTACCGTATCGAGGAATGACGCCAAGCCTTGGTTTAACGGAAACTCCCGCATCCCTCAAATTGCTGCCTTGCCGCCGATGCACTCGGTTGCGGATTTTTTGACGGCTGCGATCGAGGCAGCAATTTCGGGTGATTTGCAGGAAGCGCTTACGATTTCTTACAGCAGTGGAATCAAGCAAATTCTTCCCCGCGCGGTCGAATTCCAGTTTTGGGGGCCGCTCCCTCAAGTTCGGATCAGCCTAAGCCAGCCAGAGGTAGAGCAGGAACCGGAAACGCACGAGCGGAAAATCTATATCGATGATTCGCCGCAGGTCGATACGAAAAATGACCCCGATTGGACGAAGAAAATCCATGCCTGGTCGGATGAGCTTTGCAAGAAGTATGGGCCACATGGAGACCTTGAGCAAATCCGCATTTTGACGGTCACCAGCATCTTGGCCGTAGCCAGGTGTTTGAATGAAGGCAGCGCCCCTAAGCCGGGCACTGAGGAATGAATGCGAGATGGAAGGCCGATCGCCTTTCATAGACTAATAGGAGAATGAGCATGAATAGCGGAATTCAACCTGCTTCGGCGGGAACGGCGGAGCTTTGCCTTCCGACCGCTCTGCGTGCCAAGGTTCGTTATCGTTCGGACGAGGCTTCCACTTATCTCGGCACCGTCCACGGTCTGACTGTCGCGATGCGGACGCTCGACAAATATCGTTCGGTGGGCGGCGGGCCGCGCTTCCAGAAGTTCAATCGCTCGGCGCTCTATCACCGTGACGATCTTGACGCCTGGGCGCTTGAAAAGCTCGGCGACACCAAAGCCAGCACCAGCGAGTAGGCGTCGGAGATGATGGACGCCCCCAGCTTCGAATGGATCGATGCGGATACCCTCATCTGGTTGAGCCGGCAGGGCGTGGATGCTTTGCGCCTTGCCGAAATGCTGCCGATCCGTTCAGCGAAAGGTCGCCGGGCTGTTAATGGTTATTTCGAAGAAGGCGGTGCCGGCAGATCGTTCCTCGTTTTTGAGGAAGCCGAAGATCTGATCTTCTGGCAGCCCGAAACCGGCGAGCTGGCGACCTGGAACAATCGCGCTTTCGCACTTGGCGAAGCTGCGATCGACAATGCGGCGACATATGCCTTTGGCGCCAATCTCAACATTCTTCCCGATCCACTAACTTGGATGCGGTCAGGTCGAGATGGAATTGTTGTTCTCGACTGGCGTTTCGCCTTCGACAAACTTCGCGACGTGCCGCGCATCGCAGTCGCAGAACAGCTTCTCCCGACCTACCGAAAGTTTATGAAGCCGCGCCGGATGCCTTCCGTATCCGTCATTCCGGCGAAAGAAAGGATGGCTGCATGAACGCGCCGACCGCAATTCCATTGGAAGAATTTGAACGGTCGCGTCGGGCCGCGCCTGAATGGAAACGGCCGGTGCCGATCAAGACCAGCTTGCCGGCCGTAGAGCCGTTCGTGCCGGAAATGCTCCCGGAAGTGCTGCGCGCCTATGTCTTCGACGTAGCCGACCGCCAGCAGTCCGTTCCCGATTTTGTCGCCGTAGCCGCGTTGACCGGCATTGCCGCTGTCGTCGGCAACCGCATCCGTGTCGCGCCGAAACAGAATGACGATTGGATCGAGGTGCCTAACCTTTGGGGCGCTATCATCGGCCCGCCGAGCGCTATGAAGTCACCGGCCATGCAATCCGCTCTAGGTCCGATCTATGCCATTCAGGATGACATGCGGAAGGAATGGCAGAGCGATCTCGATGCGGCCGATATCGATGATGTGCTGACCAACCTCGATGCCAAAGAAGCGAAAAAGAAGGCTGAGAAGGCATTGAAGGCCGGAGATCGCGATGCCGCCCGCGCCATCCTTGCAGACGTGACAAAAGGCGATGACGACGAACCGCCATGCCCGCGCATCGTTGTCAACGACGCGACCGTTGAAAAGTTGGGCGAGCTGCTGAACGAAAACCCACGTGGGCTGCTGTTGATCCGTGACGAACTTCCCGGCTTCCTGTCGAGAATGGAAAGTGAGGAATATGCCGGGGAGCGGGCTTTCTATCTCGAAAGTTTCAACGGCTCCGGTCGCTTCACCTATGACCGCATCGGCCGTGGCACCGTCCATATAGAAAACTGCACCTTGAGCATCATAGGCGGCGTCCAGCCTTCACGTATCGCGCCGATCGTGCGCGGTGCTATCACAGGCACCAGCAACGATGGCCTTATTCAGCGCCTTCAGCTCGCCGTCTGGCCCGATCCGCGAGCGTCTTGGAAGTGGGTTGACCGCCATCCTGATCGTGCTGCCCGCGAGGCGTTTGAGAAGGTCTTTCGCGATCTGCACGAACTGGAACTTGGTAGGCCCGACGAACCAGCCGTGTTCCGCTTATCTGACAATGCGCAGGATATCTTCCGCCAGTGGATGGAGGAAATCCAGACGGAAGCGCGTGGCGGTAAGTTGTCGCCGGTTCTGGAAGCGCACCTGCTGAAGATGCCGAAGACTGTCGCCAGCCTGGCGCTTATCTTCGAATTGGTTGACGGCGGACGGTTCGAGGTTCGGGAACACGCCATGCTTCGCGCGCTTGCCTGGGCGGATTATCTTCGCAGCCATGCGAACCGGCTGTATTCGTCGGGCAATACCATGATCGAAGATGGCGCTCGGCTTATCCTCGAACGTCGCCACCAGTTGCCGGAAGAATTCACCGCCCGCGATATTTACAAAAAGGATTGGGCCGGTCTGTCGGATCGGGAAGTTGCCACAATGGCGATCGAGCTTCTTGTTTCCACCCATCATTGCCATGAGGTCGAAAAGTCTTCCGGGTCAAACCGAGGTCGGCCGACCGAGACTTACCGATGGAATCCGATACTCCGGGAGGCGTGAGATGGGTCGATGGCTTCAAGCTCTGCAAAATCACGAAAACGCTGAAAGCGATCACCCCCAAAAACCCCAAAAATCCCCTGAACCTATTATTGGGGGTTTTGGGGGTGCTTGTTCCGGCCATATCGAGAAAATTTCCGAAGACCCCGAAGTATTATTGGGGGTTTTGGGGGTGCCTGTTTCTGGCGAATATGAAAATTTTTCTGGATCAGTCACGCAAGATGCGCAGCCCAAGACCGATGCCGAGTTGTATATCGACGCCCTTCGCATCATCGGCCCATGCGGTTATGGAGGGGTCGGATCATTCCTTGGTTGGGGGATGACGCGGGCGGGACAAGTCGAGGAAGAGGTTCGTAAGGCTGGCCTGATTCGCTACGATCGCACCGGCCGAGCGACTGTTGTCGAGGCTGGCAAGCCGCCATTCTGATCGCGCGAAAATTCGGGAAAACACCCGAAAACACCAGCAAACTTAACTTCTTAGCTGTCGTTCCCCGCGCGCGTAACTTGCCGCATCATGTGTCCGAAAACAAAGCACGGCACACATGTTCAACTGGTTCAAGAAATCCTCGATCGAAGCAAAGTCGCTGACGAACCCGACAGATGACGAGATGGTCATACTGACGGGCGGTGTCGTCGGCGGTGTTTCGCTGTCTATCGCCTTGACGGTGCCGGCGGTGCAGTCGGCGATCAGGATTATCAGCGAGGCGGCGGCTTCCCTCGATATCGCGGTGATGCGGATCAACGATGATGGCAGCGAGGAGAAGGATACCTCGCATCAGGTTTCCCGCCTCTTGGCCGACCAGCCGAACGAATGGACCAGCACTTTCGAATTGATCCGCGATCTTGTCGCCACGGCTCTTACCCAGGATCGTGGCGGTGTCGCTTTCGTGAATCGTGTCGGTGACGAGGTGCGGGAAATCATCCGCTACGAACCGAGCTATGTGACGGTGGACTTCTCTGCCGATGGCCGGCAGGAACCGAGCTACCGGATCGCCAATCGTCCGATCCCCGCCAGCGACATCATTCATCTTCGCTCGCCGTTCGGCCGGTCGCCGCTCGCGCTCGCGGCCGACGCCATCAACACGGCGAAGATCATGGAAACCCATGCTGGCAATCTCTTCCGCAATGGTGCGCGCCCGTCCGGCGTTATCGAGTTTCCGAAGTCCCTTGGTGATGAGGGACTGAAGAAAATGAAGGCCGGCTGGAAGAACGCCCACGAAGGGCCGGAGAACAGCGGTCGAACCGCCATTCTTTGGGATGGAGCGAGCTTCAGGCCGATCACGCTGACCAGCGTTGATGCGCAGTTTCTTGAACTACGCGGCTTCCAGATCCTTGAAATCGCCCGCGCATTTCGCATCCCGCCGCCGATGCTCTACGACTTGAGCCGCGCGACCTGGAGCAATGGCGAACAGCAGGGCAAGGAATTCTTGTCTTATTCGCTGGAACCGTGGCTGAAGGTGCTGGAAGGCGCGATGCGTCGTGCGTTGTTCTCTGCCGAAGACCGTCCCCGCTACCGTATCGTATTCGATCGCGACGACCTGACCCGCGCCGACCTGACCGCACGCGCGACGGCTATTTCCTCGCTGATCTCCGCGAAGGTCATCAATCCGAACGAGGGGCGGGAATGGCTCGGTCTCGCGCCGTACATCGGCGGGGAGGCATTTTCCAATCCACATATCACGACCGGCGACAAGCCATCCGATCCGGTCAAGGAGACCGATAATGGATAGGCTGTATGTCGAGACGAAAATCCTTGCGGACGATGCCGGCGCTATCTCTGGCCTGGCATGGAAGTTTGGCGTTGCCGATCGCATCGGCGACTGGATCGAGCCGGGTGCGTTCAAAAGCGCAAAGCTGCCGATCCCGATGCTGTTCGGTCACGACATGAACGATCCCGTCGGCACCTGGGATATCGCGACCGAAAAGGCTGACGGCCTGCATATCTCCGGCAAGCTGCTGGTCGATGACGTGGCGCGCGCTCGCGAAGTCCGCGCCCTTGTTCAGTCCGGTGCCGTGCGGGGCTTATCGATCGGTTTTATCACCAAGCAGGCCAAGGCCCGTTCCGGTGGTGGCCGCACCATCAAATCCCTTGAACTTCTGGAAGCGTCCCTTGTGACCATTCCCATGCATCCCGGCGCGCGCGTCACCAGCGCGAAGTCGGCAGTCGAGGCGATCCGCATCGCGGAAGCCATCAACCGGGCGGCAGCCCATTTCGCAGCGAGGTAATCATGCGACACGATAAGAACCTGGCGGCGAGCGCTGCCATCATCCTGAAGGGCGAAGAGGACGATCCGGCCGGCATCGTCACCAAGGCGCTCGACGACATGCAGAAGGCGATCGATGATCGTCTGAAGGCGATCGAGACCAAGACGGCCGAAAGCGAAAAGCTCGGCGATCGGATCAAGGCGCTTGAGACGAAGGCGAACCGTCCCAGTGCCGACGACGGCAAGGCTGACAGTGCGGAAGAACTCAAGGCATGGGTTACGTACCTGCGCAAGGGCCAGCAGGCCGATGACGTGACGCTGAAGGCTCTGACCGTCGCCAACGATCAGCAGGCCGGCTATCTCGCACCAGCCGAGGTATCCAGCGAGTTCATTCGCGACCTGACCGAAATCAGCCCGATCCGGCAGCATGCCAGCGTGCGGTCCTCCGCAGCGCCTTCGGTCAAGTATCCGAAGCGCACCGGCATCACCAATGCCAAGTGGGAAGGCGAGATCGAGGAAGCCGAGCAAAGCACGGTCACGTTCGGCCAGACCGAGATCGTGGCGAAGCGGCTGACGACCTATGTCGATATCTCCAACTCCCTGCTGATGGGCAGCGAAGGGGCGGCAGAAACGGAAGTCCGCCTGGCGTTCGCCGAAGACTTCGCTATGAAGGAAGGGCGGGCATTCGTTGCCGGCGATGGCTTCAAGGAACCGGAAGGCATCCTGTCGAGCACGGCCATCCAGCAGGTGCTCAACGGCCACGCGACGAACATCAGCGCCGATGCCCTGATCTCGCTGATGTATGCCCTGCCGGCGGTTTACCGTAATCGCGGTGTCTGGGTGCTCAACGGCACGTCGCTCGCTGCGATCCGCAAGCTCAAGGATGGACAGGGCAATTTCCTGTGGCAGCCGTCCTTCCAGGCAGGCCAGCCGGAAACCATCCTTGGCCGTCCGGTGGCTGAAGCGGTGGACATGCCCGACATCGAGGCGAATGCCTTCCCGATCGCATTCGGCGATCTCGGCACCGGCTATCGCATCATCGATCGCATGCAACTCGGCACCCTCACCGATCCCTACACGCAGGCCACGCGGGCAATCACCCGCATTCACGGCACGCGCTGGGTCGGCGGTGGTGTCGTCCAGCCGAACGCAATCCGCAAGCTCAAGATGGCAACGTCCTAAAGGAGGCAAGACCATGCGAGATATCGTTTCCAACATCGGCCTTGTCACGGCCATCGCTCCGGCGGTCTATACCGCCGACAACACGCCGCCCGCGCTCGATCTTCTCGGCTTCGGCAGCGCCATGCTTTCGATCCATGTCGGTGTGGGTGGCATCACATTCACCGGCACGAACAAGATCGAGTTCGTTCTGACGCATAGCGAGGACGGCACGACCTTCGATCCCGTCACTGACGACGACGTTCAAGGCGTGGCTGGCACGACCGGCGGCATCGTCCTCGCCCTCAAGGCGGCGCATGCCGATCCGAGCGTTACCAAGGTGGGCTATGTCGGCAATCGTCGTTACCTGAAGCTGTTGGCGGATTTTAGCGGCACGCACGGCACCGGCACGCCGATCGCGGCAACGCTGGTCAAGGGCAATCCGTCTCAGGCACCGGTCACGTAATCAGCGGGGCGTTCATTGACGGTGCTGCGGTCCATCGAACAACGGAAAGTCACCTGCCAGCCCCCAGTCGGCAATGCCGGCGAGTGCGAGGTTCAAGGTGGCATAGGTCGCGAACACCAGCCGTCTCCTTTCCGGCCAAGGGTTCATCGGCAGCCGCGCTCGGCACGCCAAGGGAGGGATGCTTCGGCGTCTCTCCCTCAACTCAAGGAAACAATCATGCCTATGAAAGCCCCTCGCATCTGTGGTTGCGGTCATCGGATTGCATCTGGTGCGGCCTGCCCATGCGAACAGAGACGAGCCAAGGAACGCAAGACGCGTCACGACGCCAATCGACCGAGCGCAAGAGCGCGTGGCTATACGGCCGAATGGTATCGGGAGAGCCGAGCATTCTTGACCGTGAACCCACAATGCCGGCGATGCGGCAAGCCTGCGACCCTTGTGCATCATGTCGTCGCGCACCGTGGCGATCAGCGTCTCTTCTGGGATCGATCGAACTGGATGCCATGCTGCCAGCCTTGCCACGATGGACCGATCCAGAGCGCCGAGAAGAAAGGCCGGGGGGTGGCTCAGAACTTTGGTCGATCCACCAGGACCGGCGTGGGTAGGACAACGCGAGATTTGCCCGAAACAGGGTTTTTTACTGACGCGACGGATGAGGACTTCCGATGATTGCCGATTTGACCATCCTGAAGGAACAGCTTCGTGTCGATTTTGACGACGATGACGCCACGATCGGGCGCAAGATTGCCGCTGCGCAAGACCTCATCGAGCGACACCTGGGCTTCAAGATTGAGGATGAGTTCGGCGGTGCCGGCCAAGAGGAAATTCCGCCCGCCCTTGTCGAGGCCGTGTGCCAGCTTGTCGGTCATTGGTTCGAAAATCGGGAAGCGGTGATCGTTGGAGTCAATGCGCAGGAATTGCCGCTGAATGTGCGCGATATCATCCGCGAATATCGAAATTGGAGCTGGTGATGCGCGCCGGGGCAATCGATCGCCGGATTACCATCCAACGCTATTCCGTGGTCGGTGACGACGGTATGGGCAACCAGATCACGGAATGGGCTGATCTGGCGACGGTGTGGGCCAAGGTTCGGCAGGAAGGCGGTCGCGAGTTTTTTGCTCAAGCAGCCATACAGGCCGAACGGCGAGTGATCTTCACCATTCGCTGGATGGAAGTCTGGGTGATCGATCGCATTCAATATGACGGCATCGAATACAACATTAAGGAAGTGCGCGAGCTTGGCCGGCAGGCTGGCGTCGAGCTTCATGCGGTAGGTTGATTATGCGAGGCACGAAACCTCATCTGGTCATCGACAATGACGCCGTGCGGACGGCTCCGGCGGCACCTGCTTGGCTTTCGAAAGAGGCTAAGGCCGAATGGAAGCGCGTCATGCCGATCCTGGTCGAACGGAAAATCCTGACCGTTGCGGACCTCGCCAGCTTCGAAAACTACTGCGTGGCGATCGGCACGGTGCGCGAGATGGAGCGAACGCTTCAGTCTGCCGGCTATACCTATGAGACTGAGGGCGGGGCAATCAAGCGTCACCCGGCCGTCGCGATCCAGTCGGATGCCATGACGCGCGCTCGATTGCTCGCTGCCGAACTTGGTTTAACGCCAGTGTCGCGGTCGCGGCCGGCCATCAGGGATGATGACGATGCTGATTCCCTCTTGGATTGATGACGGCTCCGAGATCCCCGATCCCTTCGGCTATGGCGAGCGTGCCGTTCAATGGCTGCGCCGGCTGAAGCATCCGAAGAACCCGGCACCGGGCCGGCCGTTCCAGCTTGATCCCTGGCAGGAAAGGATCATTCGCAAGCTGTATGGGCCGCGCCACGAAGACGGATCGAGGATCGTGCGCCGCCTGGTGCTGCTCTTGCCACGCGGAAATCGTAAGACAAGCCTTTGCGCCGCAATTACCCTGCTACACCTGATGGGACCGGAGCGGCTTCCCGGCGGCCTGACCGTCTCGGCGGCATCGGCGCACGAACAGGCGATGGAGCTGTTCAACGAAGCCGCAATGATCGTCCAGCACGACAAGCGGCTGGAAAAACACCTTGCAGTGCGGGAATACACATCCTCGATCAGCTTCCGCAAAGAGCGATCCCGCTACATCGCTGTCGCATCTGATGGCAAGGTTCAGCACGGCAAGACGCCGAACGTCGTCATTGCCGACGAACTGCACGCCTGGGAGGGGCGAGCCGGACAGCGCCAATGGGAGGCACTTGATTCGGCGCTGGTGAAGGTGCCGGGAACGCTGTTGATCGTCGCCACGACCAGCGGACGCGGGCAGGAGAACCTTGCGTGGAAGACGGTGGAATACGCGATCAAGGTTCAGAAGGGCGAGATCGATGATCCGGCCACCCTGCCGGTGATTTTTATGGCCGAAGAGGGCGACGACTGGCAGGCGGAAGAAACGTGGTTCGCCACCAATCCCGGTATGCGCCACGGCTATCCCGATCTCGAAAGCTACCGCGACAAGGCACGCAAGGCGATCAACAGCCCATCCGATCGTGACAGCTTCCTGCAATACAATCTCAATCGGTGGCTGGATCACTCGGCATCGCCGTTCGTGGAAATGTCGGTTTACGACGAAGGGCGCGGTGAGGTGCCGCTTGATGACTTTGAAGCCGAACAGACGCCGTGCTGGCTTGGTGTGGACCTGTCGAGCAACTCGGACCTGACGGCCGTCGTTGCTGCCTGGGGCAATGCCGAAGATGGCTATGCGGTCCATCCCTGGTTCTTCTGCCCTGAAGACAATCTGCGGCGCCGCGCCGATCGCGATGGTGTTCCCTATCCGGCATGGGCGGAACAAGGGCTGATCCTGCCGACACCTGGCAACGTGGTGGATTTCCGTCTGGTGGAAGACCAGATCAGGGAACTATGCGCCCGTTTCAATGTGCGCGAGATCGCGTTCGATCCGCATCTGGCGCGCAATACGTTGAACAACCTGCTGGAAGACGGCCTGCCGGCTGTCGAGATGCGGCAAGGCTGGGTGACGATGGCACCAGCTATCAAGGAACTGGAACGCGCAATTGTCGGTCGCCGCTTCAGGCATGGCGGGCATCCGATCTTGCGCTGGCATTTCGACAATATCGCCGTCGAGACCGACAAGGCCGGCAACCGGGCATTCCACAAGGGAAAGTCGAAAGATCGTATCGACGGTGCCGTCGCGTGTGCAATGGCTGTTGCCCGCGCCGCCGCTGGGGAGGGCGCGACCACATACGATCGGGAAGACTGGTCCGACGACATGGCTTACTTCTGATCGCGCTGATGGTGAGTATTTGGTGAGTGAGCGTTGAGCGCTCAGCTTGCGACTTCTACAAGTCATTGAAAAGATTGGCGCACCCGACAGGATTCGAACCTGTGACCTTTGGAATCGGAATCCAACACTCTATCCAGCTGAGCTACGGGTGCTTGCCTAGGCGATGACTCGCCTGTCCGATGAGAGGGTTCTTAGCCTAGCTGGGGGCGGGCTTCAATCGGGAAAATGCAGAAAGGGCAATCTGTTCTGGCGGGCTGTGCGCTTTGGGCCGCCTGGGATAGGAAGCCGCCGGGGGGCCGGCGGCTTTCGGTCGTCCTCGTCAGGCGGTCTGCATGGCGCCGGGGCCGGGGATGGCTTTTTCCGGGACCTTGCCGAGGATGATCATGCCCAGCACCTCGTCCTTCGTCACGTCCTCGGTGCGGGCGTGGCCGACGACCTGGCCGTTCTTCATCACCGAGACGCGGTCGGCGAGGTCGAAGACGTCGTGGATGTCGTGGCTGATCAGGAAGATGCCGATGCCTTCCTTCTTCAACTGCTTGATCAGTTCGCCGACCTGCGCCGTCTCCTGGGGGCCGAGGGCGGCGGTGGGCTCGTCCATGATCAGGATGCGGGCGTTGAAGAGGATCGCCCTTGCGATGGCCACCGACTGGCGCTGGCCGCCGGAAAGCGCCTTCACCGGCTCCTTGAAGCGCTGGAAATTGGGGTTCAGGCGGCCCATCACCTCGCGGGTCTTCGCCTCCATCGCCACGTCGTCGAGGGTGCCCCAGGGGGTCCTGAGCTCGCGGCCGAGATAGAGGTTGGCGGCGGCGTCGACATTGTCGGCGACGGCGAGCGTCTGGTAGATCGTCTCGATGCCGTATTTCTTGGCGTCGCGCGGATTGTTGATGTCGGCGGGCTCGCCGTTGATCAGGATCTCGCCGCCATCGCGCTTGTAGGCGCCGGAGAGGATTTTGATCAGCGTCGACTTGCCGGCGCCGTTGTGGCCGAGCAGGGCGACGACCTCGCCTGGATACAGATCGACCGAGGCATTGTCGACGGCGTGGATGCCGCCGAAGGAGATGGAGATGTTCTTCATCTCCACGAGGGGCGTACGGGTGTCCGTCATTTTATGGGCTCCTCTTACTTGGCGCGGGCGCGGTAGACCGTGTCGAGCCAGACGGCGACGACAAGGACCATGCCGACCACGATGCGCTGGAACGGGGTGTCGATGCCGACCAGCACCATGCCCGATTGCAGCGATTGCATGACGAGGGCGCCGAGCATGGCGCCTGCGATTGTGCCCATGCCGCCGGCAAGCGAGGTGCCGCCGATGACGGCCGCGGCGATGGTGTAAAGTTCGTCGAGTTCGCCCTGCGCGTTGGTCGCGGCGTTGAGGCGGGCGGTGGAGATCGCCGCGGCGATGGCGCAGAGCATGCCCATCAGCGCGAAGATCTTGACCGTCACCCAGCGGGTCTTGATGCCGGCGAGTTCCGCCGCCTCCGGGTTGCCGCCGAGCGCGAAGACATAGCGGCCGAAGCGCAGGCGCGTCGAGATGAAGGTCATGACGATGCCGACCACGATGGCGATCAGCACGGGAATGGCGATGCCGTGCGGGATGAAAAGGCCGCCTTCCGGCCAGGCGATGCCGTTGGCGTCGGCGTATCTGCGGGCGATGGCGACGGGCCAGGGATAGCTGTTGACGACCGCGATGGCGCCGAGCACGAGGGCGCAGCCGACGGTGGTCAGGAAATATTCGGCCCACATGGGGCGCAGCGGAAAGCCGAAGCGCTTGCGCTGCTTGCGGGAGTTGGCGATCGTCGCGACGATGGCGATGCAGGCGATGACGCCGACGATCCAGCTGGCGGTGGCGCCGATCGAGCCTTCCGTGCCGCCGCCCATCAGGCGGAAGGTCGCGTCCATCGGGGCGACCGTGCGCCCGCTCGTCACGAACCAGGTGGCGCCGCGCCAGACGAGCAGGCCGCCGAGCGTGACGATGAAGGAGGGCACGCTGAGGAAGGCGATGATCGCGCCGTGCAGGGCGCCGATGCCCGCGCCGAGCAGGAGGCCGGCGAGAAGGGTGATCATCCAGGTGGCGGGGTGGTTGAAGCCGAGAAGCTGCGGCAGCAGCTCGGCCTGCAGCACGCCCATGATCATGCCGACGAAGCCGAGGATCGAGCCGACGGAGAGGTCGATGTTGCGCGTGACGATGACGAGCACCATGCCGGTCGCCATCACGGCGACGGAGGCGGTCTGGACCGAGAGGTTCCACAGGTTGCGCGGCGTCAGGAACAGGCCGCCCGACAGGATGTTGAAGCCGATCCAGATGATCAGCATGGCGCCGACCATGCCGAGCAGGCGCGTGTCGATCTCGGTGGCGCGGAAGAAGCGCTTCACCGGATTCTCGCTCGCCGATCGCGCGCGATTGGCATGCGTGGTATTCGTGATGTCGGCCATGGCTTTGCCGTCCCCCCACTTTTGTTGAACGTGTCGTTCGGGCGTGGTTTGAGGTTCCAGCGGGATGGAACGGAAAACCGTTTCCCACCGCTCCTCATTCCGCTTCGAGGATTTTCGCCGCCTCATCCTCTGCCCGCTGCCCATCTTGCGCAAGCGCCGCAACGGAAGCCGTTGCGGCGCCTGGTGATGGTCAGGTCAGTACCGGATCATTGCCCGTCAGTTGCAGGCCGCGACCGAGCCGGCGGCGACGCCCTGGCAGGCCGTTTCCTTCGGGATCCAGCCGGCCTCGATGACGACGTTCAGGTTGTCCTTGGTGATCGGCACCGGCGCGAGGAAGACCGACTTCATCTCGACGCCCTTCGGGCCGCCGTTGAAGGTGGTGACGCCCTCGATCTCGTCCATGGTCTTGCCCGAGGCGAGTTCAGCCGCGATTTCCGCGGCGCGCTTGCCGAGGTCGCGCGAGTCCTTCCAGACCGAGACGGTCTGCGTGCCGAGCGCGACGCGGTTGAGCGCGGCGTGGTCGGCGTCCTGGCCGGAGACCGGGACGGAGCCGGCAAGGCCCTGTGCGGCGAGCGCGGCGATCGCGCCGCCGGCCGTGCCGTCGTTCGAGGCGACGACCGCATCGACCTTGTTGTCGTTCGCCGTCAGGAACTGCTCCATGTTCTTCTGGGCATTTTCCGGCTTCCAGCCGTCGGTATAGGCTTCGCCGACATTCTTGATCTTGCCGGCGTCGACGGCTTCCTTCAGCACTTCCTGCTGGCCTGCGAAGAGGAAGTCAGCGTTCGGGTCGGACGAGGAGCCCTTGATGAACACATAGTTGCCTTCGGGCTTCACCTTGAACACTTCGCGGGCCTGCATGCGGCCGACTTCCTTGTTGTCGAAGGTGATGTAGAAGGCGGACGGGTTCTCGATCAGGCGGTCGTAGCCGACGACCGGGATGCCTTCCGCCGCGGCCTTTTCGATGGCCGGGCCGATGGCTTCCGAATCCTGGGCGAGGACGATGATGGCGTTGGCGCCCTGGGCGATCAGCGATTCGACGTCGGTCAGCTGCTTGGCGGCGGACGACTGGGCGTCAGCCGAAATGTACTTGTCGCCGGAGGCTTCGAGTGCTGCCTTGATGGCGGCTTCGTCGGTTTTCCAGCGCTCTTCCTGGAAGTTCGACCAGGAAACGCCGACCACGAGGTCCTTGGCGTGCGCAACGGAATGCAGGGAAACGATGACGGCAGCCCCTGCCATCAGCTTCAGAACGAACTTCATAATATCCTCCCAAGTGAACACCGGCCGCCTGGACGAACCTCCCGTCCAATCAACGACCGGCCACGATCTACTGTCTCGATGCCCCTCCCGACGGTGCCGGGACTTTTTTCTCGACAGTCGAGAAAATAAATGTCAGAAGTTTCGAAGGCTGTCAACACGGCTTGAAAGGCCTTGAACGACGGCGTGACAGATGCTTTGGGAGGGGCATGTGTTGCATCCTGTGAAAGCGAGCGGAAACCGACGATGCTGACCAAGTCGAGCACGGAGCTTGTGCGTCAGCAGAACAGCGCGCTGGTGCTCGCCTCGCTACGCCGGCACGGGCCGCTCGCCCATACCGACATCTCCCATCACACGGGACTCGCCTCGGCGACCGTCTCGGTGATCACGGCGGAACTGGAGAAGGCCGAGGTGCTCGAGCGGCGCGAACAGCAGGCGTCGGCCTCGCGCGGGCGGCCGCGCGTCATCTTCGGCCAGCGGCGCGATGCCGGCTATCTCGCCACCGTGCGCATCTCCTCCGACATGGTGCAATATTCGCTCGCCGATTACGGCGGCACGCTGCTCGATCGCTTCGAGGAGCCGCGCAACCATGCCGATACCGCGACGCGGCCCTTCACGGAAGCCTTCGTCGCCGCGCTCGACAGGCTGGCGGACCGGTCCCGGATCGACCGCGGGCAGGTGCTGGTCGTGTCGATCAGCAGCAAGGGCCTTGTCGATCCCCTGACGGCACGGCTCGTCTGGTCGCCGGTTTTCGGCACGCAGCAGGTGGATTTCGCCGCGCTGCTCCAGCCGCCCTGGCGGGCGAAGATCCTCATCAGCAACGAGACGCTGCTCGTCGCCCATGCCATGGCGCTGCGCATGGAGAAGGCGGGGGTGCGTGACCTGCAGGCTGTGGCCGCGCTGTCGCTCGGCCACAGCATCGGTCTCGGCATCGCACGGTTCGACCGGTCGGGGGAACTCTCGGTCACCGCGCCGAATTTCGGGCACATGCTGAACTCCTCGGACGGCAAGCTGTGTCGCTGCGGCGCGCAGGGCTGCATCGAGGCCTCCGCCGGCTTCTACGGCATCCTGCGCACGGCCTTCGAGGTGCCGCCGGACACGATCCCGGCGAAGTTCGTGCCGCTGGTGGAGATGGACAAGATCGCGCTGCGCGCCCGCCAGGGCCACCGCATGTCGGAATATGCCTTCCGTCAGGCCGGGCTGGCGCTGGGGCAGGGGCTTTCGCGCGTGGTGAGCCTCTACGAGAACATGCCGATCGCCATCACCGGCCCCGGCACGCGCTATTTCGACCTCATCCAGCGGGGCCTGGAGGAGGGCCTGGCGCAATCCCAGCAGGTCCGCCTCTTCGGCGCGCCGCCGATCTCCGTCGTGCCGGAGGAAGCGACGCTGGTGCTGGAGGGCCATCTCGACCGGGCGCTGGCAGAGATGGACCACGATGTCATCGCTGCGAGGGCGGTGGGAGAGTGAGGGGGTAATCGGATGGCCCTGATGCCTGGACGCTCACACCACCCTCCTTCGTCATCCTCGGGCTCGACCCGAGGATCTACGCATCACGGCAGAGCTTGAGTTTGTGGCCTGGATCCTCGGGTCAAGCCCGAGGATGACGGAGGAGGGTGGTGTGGGTGTTCCAAACAAAAAGACCGGGCGAGAAAATCGCCCGGCCAGGTGCTTGGGAGGCGGTTTCCGTCAGGCGACGGAGATCTGGCGCTTTTCCTCGACCGACGTCACGGCCGCATCGGCAAGCGCAAGGGCTGCGAGGCCGTCGGCGCCCGACGGCGAGATGGTCGCGCCCTTCTCGATGGCGGCGATGAAGGCCGCGATCTCGTTGGCATAGGCTTCGGTGTAGCGGGTCATGAAGAAGTCGTGCAGCGGCGGGCGGGTGTAGCCGTCGCCGTTGGCGACCTCGATGGAGACCGGGCGCTGGTTCTCGGCAGACACCATGCCTTTCGAGCCGTGCACCTCGATGCGCTGGTCGTAGCCATAGGTGGCGCGGCGCGAATTGGAGATGACGGCCTGCTTGCCGGACTTGGTCTGCAGGATGACGGAGACGCTGTCATAGTCGCCGGCCTTGCCGATCTCCGGATCGACCAGCACGGCGGCGGTAGCGGAGACCGAGACGACCTCCTCGCCGAGCAGGAAGCGGGCCATGTCGAAGTCGTGGATCGTCATGTCGCGGAAGATGCCGCCGGAGCGCTTGATATAGTCGACCGGCGGGGCGCCGGGGTCGCGGGACGTGATCGTCAGCATCTCGACATCGCCGATGCGGCCGTCGTCGATCGCCTGCCTGACGGCCATGAAGTGCGGGTCGAAGCGGCGGTTGAAGCCGACCATCAGCTTGCCCTTGGTCTCGTCGACCACCTTCATGCAGGCCTTCACGCGCTCGACGTCGAGGTCGATGGGCTTTTCGCAGAAAATGGCTTTTCCACCGCGGGAGAAGCGCTCGATGAGGTCGGCATGGGTGTCGGTCGGTGTGCAGATCACGACGGCGTCGATGTCCTTCGCCGCTTCGATCGCCTCGATGGTGCGGACCTCGCAGCCATATTGCCTGGCGATGGCGTCCGCCGCGGCGGGGAACGCATCGGCGACGGCGACGAGCACGGCATCGGGATTGCCGGTCACGGCCTTGGCGTGAACCTTGCCGATGCGGCCGGCGCCGAGAAGACCAAATCTTACAGTCATGTTGTCCTCGTTATGTGTGGGAGCGAATAGCGAATAGGGAGTAGCGAATAGGGAGAAATTTTTGGCGAACTATTCGCTATTCGCCATTCCCTATTCGCTCTTTTAACTACGTCTTACGCTTCTTCTGCCGGTAGACGTCGACGACGACGGCGGCGACGATGATGATGCCCTTGACGATCTCCTGGTAGAATGCATCGACGCGCAGGAAGGTAAAGCCCGATGTCATGACACCGAGGATGACGGTGCCGATGACCGTGCCGGTGATGCGTCCGACGCCGCCGGCAAGCGAGGTGCCGCCGATGACGGTCGCGGCAATCGCATCGAGTTCGTACATCACGCCCATGCCGGCCTGGGCGGTCTGGGCGCGGGCCGCGGTGACGACGCCAGCAAGGCCGGCGAGCGCCCCGGCAATGGCGTAGACCTTCACGAGATGGGATTCGACATTGATGCCGGAGACGCGGGCGGCCTGCACGTTGGCGCCGATCGCGTAGGTGAACTTGCCGTAGCGGGTATAGCGCAGCGCGATATGGAAGATGATGGCGACGACGAGGAAGATCACGACGGGCCAGATGCCGGTGCCGATGAAGTTGAACTGTTCCGTCAGGCCCGAGACCGGCTGGCCCTTGGTGTACCACTTGGAGATGCCGCGGGCGGAGACCATCATGCCGAGGGTGGCGATGAAGGGCGGGATCTTCGTCTTGGCGATGAGCTGCCCGTTGATGAAGCCGGCGAGCAGGCCGACGCCGATGCCGAGCGCGACGGGCACGATGACGGGCATGTCCGTCAGCGAGGGATAGAGCGCGCGCGGCCAGGTGGAGGCCTGCGCCAGCGAGGCGGTGAACATCGCCGTCATGCCGACGACCGAGCCGGAAGAGAGATCGATGCCGCCGGTGATGATGACCTGCGTGACGCCGACGGCGATGATGCCGATGACCGAGACCTGCAGGATGATGATCGTCAGGCGCTGCGGGTTCATCAGGAAGCTCTGGCCAACGAAGATCCAGCCGAGGATTTCATAGACCAGCGCAATGCCGATCAGGACGAGAAAGATGTTGAGTTCCGGCGGGAGCCGGCGGGCAGATTTCTGCGCAGCGGCCTGGGCCTGCGCGGCGGAATTCGTGCTCATGATTACCTCCCTTGCGGCCGCCCGGCGGCCCTGAATATTCCTTGGGCTGATTTCACTGGGCAGCCAGTTCCATGACCTTGACCTGCGTCGCCTCCGCCCGGTCGAGGATGCCGGTGACGCGGCCCTCGTGCATGACCATGACGCGGTCGCTCATGCCGAGCACTTCCGGCATTTCCGACGAGATCATGATGACGGCGACGCCGTCGCGGGCGAGCTCGGTGACGAAGCGGTGGATTTCCGCCTTGGCGCCGACATCGATGCCGCGGGTCGGCTCGTCGAGGATGAGGATGCGCGGATGGGTAAGCAGCCAGCGGCCGATCAGCACCTTCTGCTGGTTGCCGCCCGACAGGTTCTCGATGCGCTCGTGAAGGTTCGGCGTCTTCACCCGCAGCTTCCGGCTCATCTCCTCGCAGACCTTGGTCAGTTCGCCCTCGGCAACGAAGCCGTTCTTGACGAACTTATCCTGGAGGACGGCGATCTGCATGTTTTCCAGGATGTCGAGGATCAAGAGACAGCCGGTGTCCTTGCGGTCTTCCGTCAGGAACGCCATGCGATGCCGGATCGCCGTGTTCGGACTGTCGATGGTCACCGGCTTGCCGTTGATCTCGATGCTGCCCGAGGTGGCCGGCGTCACGCCGAAGATCGTCTCGGCGACGTTCGAGCGGCCCGAGCCGACGAGGCCGGCAAGGCCGAGGATCTCGCCGGCGCGCACGTCGAAGGACACGTCGTGGAACACGCCCTTGAGGGTGAGGTTCTTCACCGAGAGGACGACGTCGCCGATCGGCACCTCCTCCTTCGGGAACATCTGGGTGATCTCGCGGCCGACCATCATGCGGATGATGTCGTCGCGCGTCACGTCGGTCGAGGCGTGCGTGCCGATATACTTGCCGTCGCGGAACACCGAGAATTCGTCGGCGATCTCGAACAGCTCGTTCATCTTGTGGGTGATGTAGACGATACCGATGCCCTGCGCGCGCAGATCCCGGATGATGGTGAAGAGATGCTCCACCTCGCGCTCGGTCAGCGCCGAGGTCGGCTCGTCCATGATGAGCACGTCGCTCTCGTAGGAGACGGCCTTGGCGATCTCGACCATCTGGCGGTTGGCCACCGAGAGGTCGCGCACTTGGGTTTCCGGGTCCATCACGATGTTGAGGCGCTTGAAGAGCGCGGCCGTCTTTCGGTGCATCTCGCCGTGATCGACGAAGCCGAAGCGGTTCTTCGGCTCGCGGCGGATCCAGATGTTCTCGGCGACCGTCATGAAGGGCATCAGGTTGAGTTCCTGATGGATCATGGCGATGCCGTTCTCCAGCGCGTCGAGCGGCGATTGCAGGCGGATCTTCTGGCCCTTGAGCAGCACCTCGCCCTGGTCGGGCGTGTAGATGCCGGCGAGGATCTTCATCAGCGTGGATTTGCCCGCGCCGTTCTCGCCCATCAGCGCATGCACGGTGCCGCGCTTCAGCTTGAACTCGACGTCGTCAAGCGCGACGACGCCCGGAAATTCCTTGCGGATACCTTCCGCGGACAGCAGATATTCGGCATTCGGAATGGCGCCGCTTGCACGAACCGCGGCCATGGTGGTCGGACTGACCATCGTCCCCTCCCTCCCGGAGCAACCAGAAACGGGTCGGACGCGCGCACGCTTGCGTGCGCGCGTCCACAGCAGTCTAGCGGTTTTCCGCGACCGGTGGGAACCGGTCAGTTCTTCGACTGGAAGTCGGCGATGTTGGCCGGGGTCACGAGCTGGAAGGGGATGTACACCTTGGTGTCGATCTGCTCGCCCCTGGCCAGCTTCAGCGCGGCATCGACCGAGCCCTTGCCCTGGCCGGCGGCATCCTGGAACACCGTCACGTCGAGGTCGCCGGCTGCCATGGCGGCAAGCGCATCCTGCGTGGCGTCGATGCCGGCGACGACGACGCTGTCCATCGAGCGGCCGGCGGCCTTCAGCGCCTGGATGGCGCCGATCGCCATCTCGTCATTGTTGGAGATGACGGCGTCGAACTCCAGGCCGGCGGAGAGCCAGTTGGTCATGAGGTCGGAGCCCTGCGTGCGCGACCAGTTGGCGGTCTGCTCCTCGACGATCTCGAGACCCTTGCACTCGTCGGTGGCGATGACGTCCTTGATGTCCTGGGTGCGCACGCGTGCGGCCTGGTTGGAAAGCTCGCCCATCATGACGACGACCTTGCCCTTGCCGTTCAGCAGGCGGCAGACTTCCTTGGTTTCCAGCGTGCCGGATTCCTTTTCGTCGGAAGCCACGAAGGCCTGCTTTTCCGGCAGCTCGTTGACGTTGACCGGCTCGCGGTTGACATAGACCAGCGGAATGCCCGCATCGGCCGCGGCCTTGGAGAGCGCGGCGGTCGCGTCGGTATCGACCGGGTTCACGATGATAGCGCTGACACCCGAGGCGATGAAGTTCTGCACCTGGCTCTGCTGCTTGGCGACGTCGTTCTGGGCGTCCTCGATCTGCAGCTCGACGCCGTCGAGGGTCTTGGCGTAGTCGGACATGCCGTTGCGCAGGACGGTCAGGAAGTTGTCGTCGAACAGCGCCATGGACACGCCGATCGTCTCGGCATGGGCGGCGGTGGACATCATCACGGCAAGCGCCGAGCTCAGAATGAATTTTTTCATGTCGTTCTCCTCCTCAACGTGGCGTCCGGCAGCGCCACTCGATTGTCCGGACAGCTGGCCCTTGCGGGCAGCCGGCCCCTTGCTCCTCCCGGGAGGCAAGAGGCCAAAACAGAATAAACAAACCGCGAATTCCGTATTGCGGAATGTTTATTCCATTTTCTGCTCGGGACGTCAAGCCCGTTCCATTTTTCAGGACCGGGAATCCCGCAAGGCCCTGGGGAAAAGTGCCGGCGGACAGGCCGCCGGTCCCGCCGGCCCTAGATGTTTTCGCGGATGAAGGCGACGCTCTGCGCCACGGCCGCCCTGGGATCGATGACGTCGTGTACGGACGGCGAAAAGGGCTCGAAGGAGAGCGGCCCCGCATAACCGGCAGCAGCCAGGACCTTGATCTGGCTGATGTTTCCGAGCCGGTCCTGCGGGCCGACCAGGACGCGGTGGCCGTCGCGCATGGCGGGAACGGTGACATCGGCATCCTCGACGCCGGAAATATGGACGAGGCCGGTGAGCGCCGCGAAGAGTTCCGGCTCTCCGGCGAGGTGATGGTGGAACGTGTCGTGCACAAGGCGGAATGTCTGTTCCCCGCCCACGGCCTCGATCGCCTCGGCAGCCTCGCGCTTGGAGCGCAGCGAGCAGATCTCGAAGCCGAGCGGCTCGACGAGGCCGGTGATTCCGGCGGCCTCCAGCATCGGCTTCAGGGCCGCCAGCGCCTCGGCAAGGTTGGCCTGCCGCTCGCCGTCGGCCTGGCCGGTGCCGTCGTTCTTCGGCACGAGCACGAGCGCGCGGGCGCCCGCCGCCGCGGCGTAGTCGATGAGCTCCTTCGCCTCGGCAGCGCGGGCGGGCGTCCATTCGTTGAAGCGCTGGAGCGCATTGATCGAGATGATCGTGACGCCGTGGCGGGCGGCGAGCGCCTTCACCTCGGCTGGCGTGGTGCCGTCCAGGATGGCGTTGCTGTCAAGGTCGTTGCGGATCTCGACCTTCGTGATGCCGAGCGAGACGGCGAGGGCGAAGAAGGCGTCGAGGTTCAGCGCGGGCGCCGTCATGTGGTTGAGGGCGAAATCAAGGGGCGGCATGGAATGGAGGTCCTCCGGTCTTCGGGGGCCGCCGACAGGGCGGCCTCGCATGCACGCATGAGGATCGGGAAGCGCTTGACGGGCGTCAAAGCCGAAGGCGCCGGCCACGCCCTCATTGCTGACAGATTCATCGGGCGGATGATGGAAAGCCATCATCCAGCCTGTCAGATGTTCTCGGGAAGGAAGATATCGAAGGGCAGGAACGTCTGCCCGGGCACGGCAGCCTCGCCCTTCTCGATGGCCGTCACCATCAGCGAGACGAGCTCGCGGCAGAGGGCGGGCAGGGGCGTGCTGATCGCCATGGTGACGACGTTGTCCGCAAGGCCGGCCTTCGATTCGGGCGTGAGTTCGTTGACGATGAGCTGGATCTTCCCGCCGTAACCCTCTTCACGGATGGCGGAAATCGCGCCTTCCATGCCGCCGCCGGCGACATAGAGGCCGACGAGATCGGGGTGCTGGGCGAGCAGGTTGGCGGTCGCCTCGTGGGTGATCTCGCTGGTGTCGAGATTGACGAGCGTGTCCAGCACCTCGAAATCCTGGCCCTTCTCGCGGAAGAAGGAGCGGAAGCCCATCTCGCGCAGCTCGTGGCCGTGGAAGCGGTGGCTGCCGACGAAGATCGCCACCTTGCCGGGCCGGCGGGCGCCGCGGGCGATCATCCAGGCCGCCGTGCGGCCGACCTTCATGTTGTTGAGGCCGATATAGCCCTGGCGCACGTCCATGGCGAAGTCGGAGAGCAGGCAGAAGAGGGGAATGCCCCTGTTCCTCAGGTCCTCCACCATGGCGGTCGTCGCCGGATAGTCGGGGGCGACGACGGCGAGGGCCTGGTTGCGGGCGGAGAGCTGCCGCAGCATGTCCGTCATCGCGGCCGGCGTCTGCGCATTGATGAAGTCGACCTGCGGCACGATGCGCGCCGTGGTGCAGGCATTGCAGGCGATCTCGATCTCGCGCGCGAAATTCTGGTAGAAGGCCTGGCTCGGGCGCTGGAAGCTGAAACCCAGCCGGTATTGCGGCAGGTCCTCGAAAACCCGCTGCCGGATGAGCCCGATCGCGTGATAGCCGATCGTATTGGCGGCATCGTAGACCCGCCGCGCCGTTTCCTCGCGCACCTTGTGGCGCCCGTTCAGCACGCGATCGACCGTCGCCACGCTGACGCCGGCGGCTTTCGCCAGATCCGTAATGGTGGGTCGCGATGCCATGGTCACCTCCCTGAAATCTTTCCATCAAAGCGGAATGATAGATAATGATGGAATTTGATGCATTCTATCATGGCAGGATTGAGAGATGCAAGCAGGGGCGGTATCGTTCGTGCATCAGACGAGGCGGTGCCTGCAAGCGCCACCGCAGGGAGGAGACGAGGGATGAAGCCGACGAAGCGGGATTACAGCCTTCTTGGCCGCGATGCCGAGGCCGCCGTGGCCAATGGCCTGGCCGCGGCCGAATGGTATCACACCGAAATCGCCCGCAAGGACATGAAGGCGCTGATGCAGCGCAGCGACGCGCCGGCGATCCGCGACACCGCGATCTGGCTCGGCACCATGCTGGTCACCGGGGCTGCCGGCATCTGGCTGTGGGGCAGCTGGTGGGCGGTGCCGTTCTTCCTCGTCTATGGCGTGCTCTATGGCTCGGCCTCCGACAGCCGCTGGCACGAATGCGGCCACGGCACGGCCTTCAAGACGATGTGGATGAACGACGCCGTCTACCAGATCGCCTGCTTCATGATCATGCGCAACCCGGTGACCTGGCGCTGGAGCCACACGCGCCACCACACGGATACGGTCATCGTCGGCCGCGATCCGGAGATCGCCGTGATGCGTCCGCCGGACCTCGCCCGTCTCGTGCTCAATTTCTTCGGTCTGCTCGATGCCTGGCATGCCGTCATCGACATGCTGCGCAATGCGGCGGGCGTGATGAGCGCGGCGGAAAAGACCTTCATTCCCGCCTCCGAGCAGCCGAAGGCGATCCGCATCGCCCGCATCTGGCTCGCCATCTACGGTGCGACCATCGCCCTCTGTTTCGCGCTCGGCTCGATCCTGCCGGCCATGCTCATCGGCCTGCCGCGGCTCTACGGCGCCTGGCATCACGTTTTGACGGGACTGCTCCAGCACGGCGGCCTTGCCGACAATGTCATCGACCACCGGCTGAACAGCCGCACCGTCTACATGAACCCGGTCAGCCGCTTCATCTACTGGAACATGAACTACCATGTGGAGCACCACATGTTCCCGATGGTGCCCTACCATGCGCTGCCGCGGCTGCATGCGATGATCAAGCATGACCTGCCGGCGCCGAACCCGTCCATGTGGCACGGCTACCGGGAGATGATCCCCGCCTTCCTGCGCCAGCTCCGCAACGAGGACTACTTCCTCAAGCGCGACCTGCCCGCGACGGCGCGGCCCTACAAGGAAGAATTCCACAGCGAGCCGGCCGTCGCGGCCGCCGAATAAACCAGCACATCATCGGAGAAGAGACCATGAGCGACACCTGGATCGAGGTCTGCGCAGCGGACGAGATCGACGAGGAGGATGTCATCCGCTTCGACCATGCGGGCCGCACCTTCGCGATCTATCGCAGCCCGGAAGACACCTATCACGCGACGGACGGGCTCTGCACCCACGAGAAGATCCACCTTGCCGACGGGCTGGTGATGGATCACATCATCGAATGTCCCAAGCATAACGGCCGCTTCGACTACAAGACCGGCGAGGCCAAGGGCGCACCGGTCTGCGTCGACCTCAGGACCTATCCGGTCAAGGTCGAGGGCGGCACGGTCTTCATCGGGCTCTAGCTTTCTTGTTTTCGCGGTTCCGGCTGCCGGAACCGCCCGGGAGGATCACGCCATGGCGGATTTCGTCATCGTCGGCGCCGGCGAATGCGGCGCGCGCGCAGCCTTCGCGCTCAGGGAAAAGGGTTTTAACGGCACGATCACCCTGATCGGCAGCGAAACGCATCTGCCCTATGAGCGTCCGCCGCTCTCCAAGGAGGCGCTGGTCGCCGGGGCCGGCCCGAAACTCGTCGCGGACGCGGAGCGTTATGCCGCCGCCGGTATCGCGGTGCTTTCCGGCCGCACGGTCCTTGAGATCGACCGGGCCGGCCGGCGGGTACGGCTCGGCGACGGCACGGCGCTTCCCTATGACAAATTGCTGCTGGCGACCGGGGCGCGTCCGCGCACGCTGCCGGGCATGGCCTGCGGCGGGCGCATCGCCGCCCTTCGCAGCCATGACGATGCAACGCGCATTCGCGCCCACCTCGTGGAGGGAAGCCACGTCGCCATTCTCGGCGGCGGCTTCATCGGCCTGGAGCTGGCGGCGAGCGCCCGCAAGCTCGGTGCGAGCGTGACGCTCGTCGAGGGCCTGCCGCGCGTCCTCAGCCGCGGCGTGCCGACGGAGATCGCCGCGATCGTCGCCAGCCGCCATGCGGCCGAAGGCGTCGAGGTGCTGTGCGGCGCGAAGGTTGCCGGCATGGAGGAGCGGCCGGGCGAGGTTCGCCTCACGCTGGAGGACGGCCGCGTCGTCTCGGCCAGCCTGCTGGTCGTCGGCATCGGCGCCGTGCCGAACACGGAACTGGCGGAGGCGGCGGGGCTCGCCGTGGACAACGGCATCGCCGTCGACGGCCTGCTGCGCACCTCCGATCCGGATATCCTCGCGGCCGGCGACTGCACGTCCTATCCACTGCCGCTCTACGGCGACCGGCGCGTCCGGCTCGAATCCTGGCGCAATGCGCAGGAGCAGGGCCAGCTTGCGGCGGCCAACATGCTCGGCGGCGCCGAGGTGCATTGTGCCGTGCCGTGGTTCTGGTCGGATCAGTACGACATGACGCTGCAGATCGCGGGGCTGGCCGACGGCGCGGCGACGACCGTGCGGCGTGACCTCGGCGACGGCGCCTTCCTCCTCTTCCATCTCGATGCCGAGGGCCGGCTGATCGCGGCAAGCGGCATCGGCAAGGGCAATGCGGTCGCCCGCGACATCCGCCTTGCGGAAATGCTGATCGCCGCCCGCCGGCATCCCGATCCGGCCGCGCTCGCCGCGCCGGAAACCAAACTGAAGACATTGCTTGCCGCCTGAAGGGCGGTCCGGAGGACAGGATGAAGACCAAAAGACCAACCGTTGCCGACCTCAAGGCGATGAAGGGCAAGCGGCAGCTCACCATGCTGCGCGTCGTGACGCTGGAGGAGGCGGAGGCCGCCGAGAAGGCGGGCATCGACCTCGTCTCCGTGCCGCCGGCGCTGCTGGGGCCGGCCTTCCGCGAGGCCGCGCCCACGGTCTTTGCCTTTCCGGGACTGGAATACGGCGATTTCGTCACGGCGGACGACTATCTGCGCGGCGCCTTCCAGGCGATGAAGGCGGGGGGCGATGCCGTCTATTGCGCCGCCGGGCTTTCCACCGTCCGGCGCCTGCGCGAGGAGGGCATCCCGGTCTGCGGCCATGTCGGGCTCATCCCCTCCAAGGCCACCTGGACCGGCGGTTTCCGCGCCGTCGGCAAGACGGCCGAGAGCGCGATGGAGATCTTTCGGCAGGTGAAGGCGCTGGAGGAGGCAGGCGCCTTCGCGGCCGAGATCGAGGTGGTGCCCGGCGAGATCGCCGCGGCGATCAGCGCGAGGACGGGGCTCGTCATGCTCTCCATGGGCGCGGGCACGGGCTGCGATGCGCAATATCTCTTCGCCGAGGACGTGCTCGGCCAGAACCGCGGGCACTATCCGCGCCATGTGAAGGTCTACCGCAACTTCGCCGCCGAATACGACCGGCTGCAGCAGGAGCGCATCGCCGCCTTCCGCGAATATGCCGACGACGTGCGCTCGGGCGCCTATCCCGAAAAGGGTCACCTCGTCGGCATCGCGCCGGCCGAGCTTGCGGCGTTCCTGGACCGGGTCGATGCTTGAAAGCCGTTCCCTCGCGCGGGAAAACCGCCTATGTAGGCGCTGAAGCGTGAGGAGACGTTCATGAAATTCATCGATCCCGATCATCCGTTCTACCGTCCGCTCTGGCGGCGGCTGCTTTTGGTCGGGGTCTGCGCTGCCTGGACGGCGGTGGAATTCTACAATGGCGAGCAGACCTGGGGCACGATCTTCCTCGTCGTCTCGGCCTATGCCTTCGCGCAGCTCATCCTCTTCTTCAAGCCCTCCGATCCGGCCGCAAAGCCGCCGGAGCAGGAGCCGAAGGGCTAAGGCGCATCGCGATGGTTTTCGCGACAGGGCTCAGCGCGACAGGCCGAGGCTCCTTTCGACATTGATCCGCCGGATCGTCTCGTCGATCAGCATGTTGGCGATCTTCATGCGCAGGGTCGCATTGGCACGCAGTTCCTCCGGCGCGCGGTCGGGGTGGTTTTCCCGGGCAAAGCCACGCCTACGGGCGAGTAGCTCGTCCACGCTCTCCCTGCCGTCAAGGCCAAGGTCGCTGGCCACCTCCTCCGGCGCGATGCGCAGGAGATGCGGCGGGGGCGGAGGCGGCTCGGCGGGCGCCGGTTGCTCCGGCTCGACCGGGGCGGGCTCCTCGTAGAGATCGAGATAGGCGGCGGCGGCCTGGGAGCCGGAGACGAAGGCGCCGCCCGTGCCGAGGCCGGCGAAGCCGGAGGGCAGGCCGCGCACCTCGGCCTGGACGTCGTCGTCGGGGGCTTCGTCCTCCGCCTCTTCCCCGGCGGCCTGGCGCGCCTCGGCCTTCAGCCGTTCCAGCACGGATTCGAACACGGTCATGCCGAACATGAAAGGCCTCCTCAGTCCGGCGCCAGCATCCGGCTGCGTTGCAGGATCAGATCATAGAGCAGTTTGGCGCTCGGCGGCAGTGCCCTGCCTTTGACGGAGATAAGGCTGTACGGCTTGATGTCGATCTCGAAATCGGTGTTGAGGATGCTGATTTCGCCCGCCTGCGCGCCGACATCGGCGATGAAGACGGCCATGTCGCGGGCGACGGGGGCGATCGCGTTCGAGCCGCAGACGATGGCGGTCGTCAGCAGGATGGACGAGGTGTTGACCACGGTGGACGGCAGCGGCACGCCGGCGGCGAGGAACAGCTCCTCGATGCGCCGGCGCAAAAGCGTGCCGGCCGGCTGGAAGACCCAGTCGTAGTGCGGCAGGTCGGCAAGGCTGGCGACGGGCTTTTCGAGCAGCGGATGGCCCTTGCGCACGATGAGGCAGGCCTTTTCGATGCCGATTTCGGTGACGTTGAAGAGCCGCGGATTGAGATCGTCGGGCACGCGGGCGATGATGAAGTCCTGCCGCGCCGCCAGCAGCTCGCGCGCGAGCACGTTGCTCGTCTCCACGCGCACGTTCACCTCGATGCCGGGATAGGCGGCGCTGACCTGCTGGATCGCCGGCACGGCGAGGCTGATCGCCGGCGCGGTCACCGAGCCGAGGAAAACCGAGCCGCCGGTGCCGGATTTCAGGGCGGACAGCTCGCGGTCGACTTCGCGCAGCTCCAGAAGAATGGTGCGCGCGCGCCGCGCGAAAGCCCTGCCGAAGGCGGTGAGCGCCACGCCGCGCGAGACGCGCTCGCACAGCTGCGCCTTGAGGATGGTCTCCATTTCCGTCAGCATGCGGGAGGCTGCGGGCTGCGAGATGTTCAGCGCATCGGCTGCCGCGCTGACCTGCCTGTGCTCCTCGATGGCGACGATCATGCGCAGATGGCTGAGCTTCAGGCCGCTGCGCAGGAGGCCGACGCTCTGGAGATCGCTACCGCCCTCGCCGGGGAAGAGCTGTTCGTCGACGTCATCGTCCAAACGCATCGTTACCTCGATCGATAAAAATAGTATATATCCGATACTATATACCAATTTTGATATCGAATTAGAAGCTCATTGCATTTGACAGTTATGGCAATTCGGTGGACGTTGCGCCAATGTGCGCTGGGGTCCTTGGGAGTGGGGACCGGCGGGCTTCCTGCCCTCCAGTCCAGGCCGTCGTCTGAATGCGACCCCGCCCGTGCACAGAACAATGCCTGGCTGCAATTTCGGCCAGTGCGCACCAGGGAGAGACCTTTCAATGAAAATGATCACTTCGCTTCTCGCCGCCGCTGCCATCAGCGTCGCGTCGTTCGTGGCGCCGTCCTTCGCCCAGGACAAGGGCATGGTCGGCATTTCCATGCCCACCAAGACCTCGACCCGCTGGATTTCCGACGGCGAGACGATGGAAAAGCTTTTCAAGGAAGCCGGTTACACGCCGGACCTGCAGTTCGCTGACGACGATATCCCGAACCAGCTCGCCCAGATCGAGAACATGGTCACCAAGGGCGCCAAGGTGCTCGTGATCGGCGCCATCGACGGCACGACGCTGTCCGACATCCTCCAGAAGTCGGCCGATGCCGGCGTGAAGGTCATCGCCTACGACCGTCTGATCCGCGATTCGGGCAATGTCGACTACTACGCCACCTTCGACAATTTCCAGGTCGGCGTCCTCCAGGCCACCAGCCTCGTCGACGGCCTGAAGGCGAAGTTCCCGGATACCAAGCCGTGGAACGTCGAGCTTTTCGGCGGTTCGCCGGACGACAACAATGCCTTCTTCTTCTATGACGGCGCGATGTCGGTTCTCCAGCCGCTGATCGACAGCGGCGACATCGTCATCAAGTCGGGCCAGACCGGCATGGAAACCGTCGGCACGCTGCGCTGGGACGGCGCGGTCGCGCAGGCCCGCATGGAGAACCTGCTCTCCTCGACCTACACCGACGGCCGCGTCGATGGCGTGCTCTCGCCCTATGACGGTCTGTCCATCGGCATCCTGTCGGCCCTGAAGGGTGTCGGCTACGGCTCGGGCGACCAGCCGATGGCCGTCGTTACCGGCCAGGACGCCGAGCTGCCTTCCGTCAAGTCGATCCTCGCCGACGAGCAGTATTCGACGGTCTTCAAGGACACGCGCGAACTCGCCAAGGTCACGGTCGGCATGGTCAACGCGATCCTCGACGGCAAGGAGCCGGAAGTGAACGACACCAAGACCTATGACAACGGCGTCAAGGTCGTTCCGTCCTACCTCTTGAAGCCCGTCGCCGTCGACAAGTCCAACGCGGAACAGATCCTCGTCACGGACTCGGGCTACTACACGGCCGATCAGATCAAGAACTGATCGTTTCTTCCCACTCCGGGTTCGCGCCGACCAGCGCGAACCCTCTTTTCTCCGGATCGCAGAGCGAATAGGCTCGCTTTCCCCTCGATGGGGTTGGCCGGCCGCTGGAAACTGGTACATGAGCAAGACCCTTCTCGAAATGCGCGGCATCACGAAGACGTTTCCGGGCGTGAAGGCCCTCGACAACGTCAACCTGAAGGTCCGCGAAGGCGAGATCCACGCCCTTGTCGGCGAGAACGGCGCCGGCAAATCCACCCTCATGAAGGTGCTGAGCGGCGTCTATCCGGCCGGCTCCTACGAGGGCGACATCCATTTCGACGGCGAGGTCCGCCGCTTCTCCACGATCTCCGACAGCGAGCATCTGGGCATCATCATCATCCACCAGGAGCTGGCGCTGGTGCCGCTGCTGTCGATCGCGGAAAACATCTTCCTCGGCAACGAGGTGGCGACGAACGGCGTGATCGACTGGAAGCTCGCCTTCCGCCGCACGCAGGAACTGCTCGACAAGGTCGGCCTCAGGGAGCCGCCGGGCACGCTGATCACCGATATCGGCGTCGGCAAGCAGCAGCTCGTCGAGATCGCCAAGGCGCTCTCCAAGAAGGTGCGCCTGCTCATCCTCGACGAGCCGACCGCCTCGCTGAACGAGAAGGACTCCGACGCGCTTTTGAAGCTGCTCATGGAGTTCCGCAGCCAGGGCATGACCTCGATCATCATCTCGCACAAGCTGAACGAGATCAAAAAGGTCGCCGACCAGATCACCATCCTGCGCGACGGCGGCACGGTCGAGACGCTGGACTGTCATCACGAGGACATTTCCGAGGACCGCATCATCAAGGGCATGGTCGGCCGCGAGATGGAGGACCGCTATCCCCCGCGCGAGCCGAAGATCGGCGAGACGCTGCTCGAGGTGAAGAACTGGAACGTCTTCCACCAGCACCATCGCGACCGGCAGTTCCTGCACGACGTCAGCTTCGCCGTGCGCGCCGGCGAGGTGGTCGGCATCGCCGGCCTGATGGGGGCGGGGCGCACTGAAACGGCGATGAGCCTCTTCGGCAGGAGCTGGGGGCACAAGATCACCGGCGACGTCTTCATGCGCGGCAAGCCGGTGGATGTGAGCACGATCCCGAAGGCGATCGAGGCCGGCCTTGCCTATGTGACCGAGGACCGCAAGCAGCTCGGCCTCGTGCTGATCGACAACATCATGCACAACACGACGCTCGCCAATCTCGGCGGCGTTTCGAAGGCGACGGTCATCGACAACCGGCAGGAGGCCAAGGTCGCCTCCGGCTATCGCCAGAAGCTGCGCATCCGCTCGCACTCGATCTATCAGGAAGCGGTCAATCTTTCGGGCGGCAACCAGCAGAAGGTCGTGCTGTCGAAATGGCTCTTCACCAATCCCGAGGTTCTGATCCTCGATGAACCCACGCGCGGCATCGATGTCGGCGCCAAGTTCGAAATCTATACCATCATCAACCAGCTTGCCGCCGAGGGCAAGGGCATCCTGATGATCTCGTCGGAGATGCCGGAACTGCTCGGGACCTGCGATCGCATCTATGTCATGAACGAAGGACGCATCGTGGCCGAGCTTTCCAAGGCGGAAGCAAGCCAGGAATCCATCATGCGCGCCATCATGCGCTCCGGGGAGAAACACTGATGTCCACCGATACCGCGACCAAGACGACCCAGCCTTCGGTGGGAGACTACCTGCGCCGGAACATCCGCGAATACGGCCTGCTCGTCGCGCTCGTCGTGATCATGATCTTCTTCCAGGTCATTACCCAGGGCGTGCTCTTCCGCCCGGTCAACATCACCAATCTGGTGCTGCAGAACTCGTTCATCGTCATCATGGCGCTGGGCATGCTGCTGATCATCGTGGCGGGGCATATCGACCTCTCGGTCGGCTCGATCGTCGCCTTCATCGGCGCGATCTCGGCGATCATGCTGGTGAAATGGGGGATGCCGGCGATCATCGTCGTGCCGCTCTGCATCTTCGTCGGGGCGCTGATGGGCGCGGCGCAGGGCTATTGGGTCGCCTACCAGAAGATCCCGTCCTTCATCGTCACGCTCGCCGGCATGCTCGTCTTCCGCGGCATGACCTATGTCGTGCTCGGCGGCCGCCCGGTCGGCCCGTTCCCGAAGGAGTTCCAGATCCTCTCCACAGGCTTCGTGCCGGATTTCCTGTCGCTCACCGACCCGGCGACGAGCCTCATCAAGAACTATTTCGCGCTCCTCGTCGTCATCCTGCTGGTCGGCTATGCCATCTATGCCGGGCTTCGCGAGCGCCGCATGAACGCGCTGCACGAGACGGAGAACGAGCCCTTCGCCTTCTTCGCCGTGCAGATGGCGGTCATCAGCGCGGTGGCGATCTTCCTCGGCTTCCAGCTCTCCACCTATCGCGGCCTGCCGAACGTTCTCGTCGTCATGGGCCTGCTCATCGCGCTCTACACCTTCGTGACGACCCGCACGACAATCGGCCGGCGCATCTATGCCATGGGCGGCAACGAGAAGGCGGCGAAGCTCTCGGGCATCAACACCGAGCGGCTGACCTTCTACACCTTCGTCAATATGGGGGCGCTCGCCGCGCTCGCCGGCATGATCATCGCCGCCCGCCTCAATTCGGCGACGCCGAAGGCCGGCGTCGGCTTCGAGCTCGACGTCATCGCGGCCTGCTTCATCGGCGGTGCCTCAGCCTCGGGCGGCGTCGGCAAGATCACCGGCGCGGTCATCGGCGCCTTCATCATGGGCGTCATGAACAACGGCATGTCGATCATGGGCATCGGCATCGACTACCAGCAGCTCATCAAGGGCCTGGTGCTGCTCGCCGCCGTGTTCTTCGACGTCTACAACAAGAACAAGGGCTGACCGGGGAACACCGGTCCGCCCAAGGATTGCAAACGTGTTTGACCGGCTGCGGATGCGGCCAGTGCGGTGACGTCTGTCCCCGCAGGTGCGGAGCTTTGGCCAGGTCCAGGCTTCAGGAAGGAAACGAAAATGCTGATGTCACAGGTCGCAAATGCCGACGGCTCGATCACGGTGGTCGTGCGCGAGGATGGGGGCGAGGGCCGCGCGGTGAAGGGGGCGGACAGCGTCTACGCGCTCGCCATGGAAGCCGCCAACAGCGGGCAGTCCCTGAAGGCCGTCATCGACGCGAAGGGCCTCGGCGAGGTCGTCGATCTGGAAGCGGCCTATGCCGCGGGCCGGCTGCTTTCGCCGATCACCCATCCGGACGCCGCCCATCTCCACCTGACCGGCACGGGCCTCACCCATCTCGGCTCCGCGGCCACGCGCGATTCCATGCACAAGAAGACGACGGAGGCGGCCGAGGAGACCCTGACCGATTCCATGAAGATGTTCCGCATGGGCCTTGAAAACGGCAAGCCGAAGCCCGGCGAGAAGGGCGTGCAGCCGGAATGGTTCTACAAGGGCAACGGCACGCAGGCGGTGGCGCCGGGCAGCCCGCTTACCTCGCCCTCCTTTGCGCTCGATGGCGGCGAAGAGCCGGAAATGGCCGGTATCTATGTCATCGCCGCCGACGGCGCGCCCTTCCGCATCGGCTTTGCCGTGTCGAACGAATTCTCCGATCATGTGACGGAGCGCATCAACTATCTCTACCTCGCCCATTCGAAGCTCCGCCAGGCGAGCTTCGGACCGGAGATCCGCGTCGGCGCCGCGCCGGACGATATCCGCGGTTTCTCGCGCATTGTCCGCGGCGGTAAGGTTCTGTGGGAAAAGCCCTTCGTCTCCGGCGAGGCGAACATGTCCCACACCTTCGCCAACCTCGAATACCACCATTTCAAATACGGCCTGTTCCGTGCCCCGGGTGATATCCATGTTCATATGTTCGGCACGGCGACGCTCTCCTTCGGCGACGGTATCCGCACCGAGGCGGGGGATGTGTTCGAGATCGGGGCCGACGGTTTCGGCCTGCCGCTGCGCAATCCCTTGGCGATTGCCCGGGAAGAAGAGATCGAAATCCGCCAGTTGTAAGGGATGTGCCGCCTTCGTGCGGGACGGGACAGACAGGAGGCCTTGCCCATGACGCTCCACCAGAACCTGATTGCCGGCGAATGGGTCGGCACGGAGGCGATCCGGAACATCAACCCGTCGAACACGGACGACGTGGTGGGCGAATATGCCCGCGCCTCCGCCGAGGACACCAGGGCGGCGATCGGAGCGGCGAAGGCCGCGTTTCCGGCCTGGTCGCGCTCCGGCATCCTGGAGCGCCATGCGATCCTCAGGAAGACCGCCGACGAGATTTTGGCCCGCAAGGACGAGCTCGGCCGGCTGCTCTCGCGCGAGGAGGGCAAGACGCTGGCCGAGGGGATCGGCGAGACGGTGCGCGCCGGCCAGATCTTCGATTTCTTCGCGGGCGAAACCTTGCGCCTTGCCGGCGAGACGCTGCCCTCGGTGCGGCCGAATATCGGCGTCGAGATCACCCGCGAGCCGGTCGGCGTTGTCGGCATCATCACGCCGTGGAACTTCCCGATCGCCATCCCGGCCTGGAAGATCGCGCCGGCGCTCGCCTATGGCAACACGGTTGTCTTCAAGCCCGCCGAACTTGTGCCCGGCTGTTCCTGGGCCATCGTCGACATCCTCGTGCGTGCCGGCCTGCCGAAGGGCGTCCTCAACCTCGTCATGGGCAAGGGCTCCGTCGTCGGCCAGACCATGCTCGACAGTCCCGACGTCAACGCCATCACCTTCACGGGGTCCACCGGCACCGGAAAACGCGTCGCGCTCGCCTCCGTCGAGCATAACCGCAAGTACCAGCTGGAGATGGGCGGCAAGAATCCGTTCGTCGTGCTCGATGACGCGGACCTTTCCGTTGCCGTGGAAGCCGCCGTCAACTCGGCCTTCTTCTCCACCGGCCAGCGCTGCACCGCCTCCTCGCGCGTCATCGTGACGGAAGGCATCCACGACAGATTCGTGGCCGCCGTCGGCGAGCGGCTGAAGGGTGTCGTCGTCGACGATGCCCTGAAGGCCGGCACGCATATCGGTCCGGTCGTCGACGAGAACCAGCTGAAGCAGGACACGGACTATATCGAGATCGGCAAACAGGAAGGCGCGAAGCTCGCCTTCGGCGGTGAGCTCCTGAAGCGCGACACGCCCGGCTTCTATCTCCAGCCGGCGCTCTTCACCGAGGCGACGAACGACATGCGCATTTCGCGCGAGGAGATCTTCGGCCCGGTCGCCGCGGTCATCCGCGTCAAGGACTATGAGGAAGCGCTCGCCGTCGCCAACGACACGCCTTTCGGCCTGTCCTCCGGCATCGCCACGACCAGCCTCAAGCATGCGACGCATTTCAAGTGCAATGCGGAGGCCGGCATGGTCATGGTCAACCTGCCGACGGCGGGCGTCGATTTCCACGTGCCCTTCGGCGGGCGCAAGGGCTCGTCCCACGGCCCGCGCGAGCAGGGCCGCTATGCCAGCGAATTCTACACAACCGTCAAGACCGCCTACACCCTGGCGTGAGACAAAGGCCGGCCGGTGCCCTGTGCCGGACGGCCCCTTCAAGGACTGGAAAGATGAAGAAGAAAGCCGAATGGCCGCGCAGGCTGAGATCGCAGGAATGGTACGGCGGCACCAGCCGCGACGTGATCTACCATCGCGGCTGGATGAAGAACCAGGGCTACCCGCACGACCTGTTCGACGGGCGCCCCGTCATCGGCATCCTCAACACCTGGTCGGACATGACGCCGTGCAACGGCCACCTGCGCGAGCTCGCCGAGAAGGTGAAGGCCGGCGTCTGGGAGGCGGGCGGCTTCCCGCTCGAAGTGCCGGTGTTCTCGGCCTCTGAAAACACCTTCCGCCCCACGGCGATGATGTACCGCAACCTCGCCGCGCTCGCGGTGGAGGAGGCGATCCGCGGCCAGCCGATGGATGGCTGCGTGCTGATGGTCGGCTGCGACAAGACCACGCCGTCGCTCCTGATGGGCGCGGCCTCGGTGGACCTGCCGTCGATCGTCGTCACCGGCGGTCCCATGCTGAACGGTTATTTCCGCGGCGAGCGCGTCGGCTCGGGCACGCATCTGTGGAAATTCTCCGAGATGGTGAAGGCCGGCGAGATGACGCAGGCCGAGTTCCTCGAGGCCGAGGCGTCGATGAGCCGTTCGTCCGGCACCTGCAACACGATGGGCACGGCCTCCACCATGGCCTCGATGGCCGAGGCGCTGGGCATGGCACTGTCCGGCAATGCCGCCATCCCGGCGGTCGATTCGCGTCGCAGGGTGATGGCGCAGCTTACCGGCCGGCGCATCGTCCAGATGGTCAAGGACGACCTGAAGCCATCGGACGTCCTGACGAAGGACGCCTTCGAGAACGCCATCCGCACCAATGCGGCCATCGGCGGCTCGACCAATGCGGTGATCCATCTGCTCGCCATCGCCGGCCGGGTCGGCGTCGACCTGACGCTGGACGACTGGGACCGCTGCGGCCGCGATGTGCCGACCGTCGTCAACCTGATGCCCTCTGGCAAGTACCTGATGGAGGAGTTCTTCTATGCCGGCGGCCTGCCGGTGGTGCTGAAGCGCCTCGGCGAGGCCGGCCTTCTGCACAAGGACGCGCTGACGGTATCGGGCGAGACGATGTGGGACGAGGTCAAGGACGTCGTCAACTGGAACGAGGACGTGATCCTGCCGGCGGAGAAGGCGCTGACGCAATCGGGCGGCATCGTCGTGCTGCGCGGCAATCTCGCGCCGAAGGGGGCGGTGCTGAAACCCTCGGCCGCCTCGCCGCATCTTCTGACGCACCGGGGCAGGGCGGTCGTGTTCGAGGACATCGACGACTACAAGGCCAAGATCAACGATGACGCTCTCGACATTGACGAGACCTGCGTCATGGTCATGAAGAACTGTGGGCCGAAGGGCTATCCGGGCATGGCCGAGGTAGGCAATATGGGCCTGCCGCCGAAAGTGCTGAAAAAGGGCATCACCGACATGGTGCGCATCTCCGACGCGCGCATGTCGGGCACGGCCTATGGCACCGTCGTCCTGCACACCTCGCCGGAAGCGGCCGTCGGCGGGCCGCTTGCGGTCGTCAGAAACGGCGACATGATCGAGCTCGACGTGCCGAACCGGCGCCTGCATCTCGACATTCCCGAGGAGGAACTGGCGCGCCGGCTCGCCGCATGGACGCCGAACCACGACCTGCCCACCTCCGGTTATGCCTGGCTGCACCAGCAGCACGTCCAGGGTGCCGATACCGGCGCCGACCTCGATTTCCTCAAGGGCTGCCGCGGCAGCGCGGTCGGCAAGGACAGCCATTGAGTTTTTTCGGGCGCGGTCCTCGGATCGCGCCCTCTTTGTTTCATTTCGGCACGCCTGGGCGTGTTTTCCCGCCTGTCGCAAGGTTTCCTTTCCCTTTGCACCGCGTCGGTTGCATCCGTGCGGAACTGCCCGCGGTCATTCGACCTTCGTTTCGCAAGGCCGGTCCACTCCCGGGCCGGTCACGGAAAGGGAGGTTCCCATGTCTGGAACGTCAAATCGCAAATCGCTTCTCCGCCTCTCGGCCGGTGTGCTGGTCGCGGCGGTTCTTGCCCTGCCGGCGCAGGCGGCCGATCGCGGCAAGCGGGATGGCCTCGGGCTCGGCGTCGGTGTCAGCGTCGGCGGCATAAAGGCCGGTGCTGATGCCCGGGTCGGAGGCAGCAGGGGGCTCGTCGACGCGGATGTCCGGGCGCGGGCCGGCGGCCGGGACGGCCTCAAGGCCGACGCCAAGGCGAATGTCGGCGGCAGCCGGGGGCTTGCCGATGCAGATGTGAAAGCGGGCCTTGGCGGGCGGGACGGCGTGAATGCGCGTGCCAAAGCCAATGTCGGCGGCTCGGACAGCCTTGCCGATGCGGATATCCGGGCAACGGTCGGCGGGCGTGACGGTCTTGCGGCCGGGGTCGGTGCGACGGTGGGCGGGCGCGGCCTCGTCGATGCGGATGTCGATGTCAGCCTCGGCGACGACGACGTGTTCACCCGGCCGGATCGCCGCGACCCGCGCACGCCCGGTGACGACGACCGGTGGCGCACCGATCCGGATGACCGCACCGTCGTGCGCGAATTCTCGCGGCTTTCCGGCGGCGAGCGTATACAGCTCATCAAGCGCTGCCGCGGCGTCACCAGCGATGGTTACGATGCGGCGCTGGTGAAACTCTGCCGCCTGCTCGAAACGGCAGCGCGTTAAAGCATCGGCACAGGCCCTTAAAGCGATTTCGATTTAAGGGCCTGTGAATCGATTCAGGAGTTTACGGTACGTTTTGCGCATCCTGATTCAAGTCCGGCCGGTCAGCTCTGGCTCTGCGACTGGCTCTGTCCGGCGGGCGCCACCGTGATGGCGACGCTCATCGTTTCGGCCGAGTGCCCGAGCACCATGCCGGAAACGGGAGCGGCGTCCTTGTAGTCGAGGCCGGTCGACAGGCGCACATAGCGTGCATCCGGGCAGATCTTGTTGGCCGCGTCGAAGCCGACCCAGCCGAGCCCCTGAAGGTGCACCTCCGCCCAGGCATGGCTTGCTGTCTGCTCGGGCGTTTCCATCAGCAGGTAGCCCGAGACATAGCGGGCCGGCAGGCCGAGATGGCGCGCGGCGGAAAGGAAGACATGGGCGTGGTCCTGGCAGACGCCCTGCTTCTTTTCCAGGGCCTGCTCGGCCGTGGTGTCGGAGGCGGTTTCTCCCGGCTTGTAGGCGACGGTCTCGTGGATGGCGGCCATCAGCGCGTGCATGTGCGCGAGCTCATTCTCGCCGCTGGCAGATTTGGCAAGGTCGCGGACCAGCTTGCCGGGCCTGGTCAGCGGCGTTTCGCGCAGATAGAGCCAGAGCGGCACGAAGCCCTGGTGCGGGCCGAAGACGCCGGCGCGGTCTTCCGTCTCCACCTCGCCTTCCGCGACGATGCGGATCGCCACCTGCTCGGCATTGGTGCTGACGAGATCGACATGATTGCCGAAGTGATCGGTATAGCCGGCCTCCAGCCGCGCGCCGTGCACGGTGGTCGCCCACGTGCGCACGATCTGGCCCGGCTGCGTCTTCGGCGTCAGGCGAAGCCGCTGCAGGGAATACTGCACCGGATCTTCATAGTGATATTCGGTCGTGTGGCTGATCTTCAGTCGCATCGCTCGCCAGCCCTATCGATAGAAGCGGTAGCCTTCGGAGATTTCCTCTCCGAGGCGGTTGTTGTGCACGATGAACTCTTCGATGAACTCATGGAGCCCCTGTTCCATGATGTCGTCGATGGTGCGGCTTCTCAGCAGCATCAGCGTGGCGGAGGCCGTTTCGTGCGCCGCGTGGTTGTCGCCGTAGAGCTTTGCGAGATAGCCGAGATTGCTGACGATCTTGTCGTAGCTGTAGGCGAGCGAGCGCGGCATGCGGTCGTTGAGGATCAGGAAGTCGGAAATGTTGGTCGAGGAATAGTCGCCGTCATAGACCCAGCTGTAGGAGCGGTGTGCGGAGACCGAGCGCAGGATCGATTCCCATTGCATGTTGTCGAGCGAGGAGCCGACCTTCGCGATCGCCGGCAGGAGCACATAATATTTGACGTCGAGGATACGCGCGGTGTTGTCCGCCCGCTCGATGAAGGTGCCGATGCGCGAGAAGTTGTAGATGTCGTCGCGCAGCATGGTGCCGTGGAAGGCGCCGCGGATGAGGCCGGTGCGCCGCTTGATCGTGTCGATCACCTCGGGCATTTCCGCCGCGCGGATGCGCTTGGCGAGCATGTCCTTGAACTCGATCCAGCACTCGTTCGTCGCTTCCCAGGTTTCCCGCGTCAGCGCGGTGCGGACCATACGCGCATTGTTGCGGGCCGATTCGACGCAGGACATCACGCTCGACGGGTTGGAGCGGTCGCGCAGCAGGTAGTCGATCGCGTCGGTGCTGGTGAGCTTGCCGTGTGCCGCGTCGAAGTCCTCGCGCACGCCGGCGCTTTGCAGCACGCCGTCCCAGTCCTCGTCGGAGGAGCCGGTGCGCGTAAGCGCCATGCGCAGGCCCGCATCGATGAGGCGGGCGATGTTCTCGCCCCGCTCGATATAGCGGAACATCCAGTAGAGGCCGTTTGCAGTTCGTCCCAGCATCGGCTCAGTCCTCCAGTACCCAGGTGTCCTTCGTGCCGCCGCCCTGGCTGGAGTTGACCACCAGCGAGCCTTCCTTCAGCGCCACGCGGGTGAGCCCGCCGGGAATGATCTGCACCTTGTCGGAAACGAGCACGTAGGGCCGGAGGTCGACGTGCCGCGGCGCGATGCCCTTGTTGACGAGGATCGGGACTGTGGAGAGCGACAGCGTCGGCTGGGCGATATAGTTCGCCGGCCGGGCCTTCAGCTTTTCGGCGAAGGCCGCGCACTCCTTCTTCGAGGCGGTGGGGCCGACGAGCATGCCGTAGCCGCCCGAGCCATGCACCTCCTTCACCACCAGTTCGCTCAGGTGCTCGAGCACGTATTTCAGGCTGTCCTCTTCCGAGCAGCGCCAGGTCGGCACGTTCTCGAGCATCGCCTTGCGGCCCGTATAGAACTCGACGATCTCGGGCATGTAGGAATAGATCGCCTTGTCGTCGGAAATGCCGGTGCCGGGGGCGTTGGCGATGGTGATGTTGCCGGCCTTGTAGACATCCATGATGCCGGGAATGCCGAGGGCGGAATCCGGCCGGAAGGTGAGGGGATCGAGGAAATCGTCGTCGACGCGGCGATAGAGCACGTCGATCGCCTCGTAGCCGCGGGTGGTGCGCATCTTCACCTTGCCGTCGACGACGCGCAGGTCCGAGCCCTCGACCAGTTCCACGCCCATCATGTCGGCGAGGAAGGCGTGTTCGTAATAGGCCGAGTTGAAGATGCCGGGGGTCAGCACCGCGACACGCGGCTTGCCCGAACAGCCGGGCGGGGCGAGCGAGGCGAGGCTCTGGCGCAGGAGCTTCGGGTAGTCCTCGACCGGCCGCACCTTGTTGATGTGGAACAGCTCCGGGAACATCTGCATCATGGTTTCCCGGTTCTCCAGCATGTAGCTGACACCGGACGGGGTGCGGGCATTGTCCTCAAGCACGTAGAACTGGTCTTCGCCGGTGCGCACGATATCGGTGCCGACGATGTGGGTATAGACGCCGCCCGGCGGCTTGAAGCCGATCATCTGCGGCAGGAAGGCTTCGTTGCGCTCGATCAGTTCGCGCGGCACGCGGCCGGCCTTGATGATCTCCTGCTTGTGGTAGATGTCGTCGAGGAAGGCGTTGAGGGCGATGACCCGCTGTTCGATGCCCTGGGCGAGCCTGCGCCATTCTCGGCCGGAAATGATGCGGGGGATGATGTCGAAGGGGATGAGTTTCTCGGAACTGTCCTCGTGTCCGTAGACCGCGAAGGTGATGCCGGTCTTTCGAAAGAGGTTCTCGGCGTCCCTTGATTTGGCGATCAGGCGAGCCCGATCCTGTCCTTCGTACCAGTCATGGTAGTTTTCGTATGGCTGCCGCGGACTTTGGTCCGCATTCATCATTTCATCAAATGCCAAAGGCGTGTTCCCCATTTCTCGCCATTTGAGTACAACATCCCGGGCAATGCAAGAACCATGCTCAATTAGCAGGAAAGAATTCTCACACCGCTTTGAAGGCGGCTAAACCGGCCGGCAAGACGGTTTTTCTGCAAGGGAAACATGCCGCTGCCCGCGCCGTGCCGAACCGCGGGACGCCGCCGGGGCCGGTTCTGCCGAAAACATGGGCAGATGCCGAAAAGCCGTTCCGCCCGATCTTTCGTTGAACCTAATCATCAAGGAAATTCCTTTGACCATCGCGGAGGCCGCGCCTATCGCTCGCGCACCGATTGTCCTTTCGCCGGAAGTCCCATGTCCCTCGATCGCCTGGCTCCGGCCATCTTCGTCCTGCTCTGGTCGACCGGCTGGGTCGTCGCGAAGTTCGGTGCCATCGTCTCCGAGCCGCTGACGTTTCTGAGCATCCGCTATGCCGCAGCCGCCATTCTGTTCGCCGGCCTGTGCCTTGCGTCCGGCGTCGCCTGGCCGCGCGACCGGCGCACGATCGCGCATGCCGTCGTCTCCGGCGCCTTCCTGCACGGTCTCTATCTCGGGGCGGTCTGGTGGGCGATCGGCGAGGGCGTGCCGGCCGCGCTTTCCTCCATCATCGCGGCGCTCCAGCCGCTGATGACGGCGCTGGCCGCCCCCTTCTTCATCGGCGAGCGGCTGAGCCCGACGCAGAAGGCCGGCCTCTGTCTCGGCTTTCTCGGCGTGCTGCTGGCGGTGCTGCCGAAATTCTTCGGCCAGGGGGCCGCGGCAATCCCGGCCTTTGCCATCGTCGTCAACATGCTCGGCATGGCCGCCGTCACCTACGGCACGATCTACCAGAAGCAGCACCTCCAGGCCGGCGACATCCGGGCCATCGCGACGCTGCAATATGTCGGGGCGCTCATCGTTACCGTGCCTTTCGCGCTTTGCCTGGAAAGCCTGCATGTCGATGTCGGCTTGGCCTTCGTGGCGCTGCTCGCCTGGTCGGTGCTCGGCATCTCCATGGGGGCGGTCCTGCTGCTCCTCTACCTTCTCCGCCGCGGGCAGGTCTCCCGCGCAGCCTCTCTCATCTACCTCGTGCCGCCGATCGCCGCCGTCCAGGCCGCCGCCGTCTTCGGCGAGGAATTGACGGTGCCGATGATCCTCGGCACGGCGATCGTCGTTGTCGGGGTCTATCTCACCAACCGCAAGGATGTCGCTCCGGCGGAGTAGGTGGCGGTCGGTGGGTGTCGCGTGGATCCTCGGCTCGCAGGCCGAGGATGACGGAGGGGGGGTGAGGCTGCCCGCTCGTCAAACCGTGCGGCATGCGGCTTCGTTGCCTTGAGCCTGCAAACCTCCCTTCTTTCGTCATCCTCGGCCTCCGAGCCGAGGATCCACGCGACACCCGCGACGCCGGTGGTTGGCCCAAACGAAAACGGCGGGCCGAAGCCCGCCGTTTGCTCATCTTCTGATCAACCTGCTTACGCCTGCTCGCGGCGCTGGCCTTCCGGCCGGCGCGGCTTGCCGTGGTGGTTCGGGCGGCCCTGGCCGTTGCCGCCACCGTGGTTGCGGTTCTGGCGCTCGCCCTGCTTCTGCTGCGGGCGGCCGCCATGGGCGCGCTTGCCGGCAGCCGGGGCGCCGCCCTCGGAGGCGGCCTGCGTGCCATCGCCGAAGGGCTTGCGCTGCGGGCGCTGGGCGGCGCGGCCGTTGCCGGAACGCTGGCCGCCGCCATTGTTGCGGCCCTTGCGCGACTTGCCGCCGGGGCCGGCCGTCACGATGGCCGGGGCCTCGCCGCTGGCGACCGTGATCTTGATGCCCATCAGCTTCTCGATGTCGCGCAGGAGATGCGCTTCGTCCGGCGCGCAGAAGGCGATGGCGATGCCGTCGCGGCCGTTGCGCGCCGTGCGGCCGATGCGGTGGACATAGGCGTCCGGCACTTCCGGCAGGTCGTAGTTGTAGACGTGGGTGACGCCCGGGATGTCGATGCCGCGGGCGGCGACGTCGGTGGCGACCAGCACGCGGATCTCGCCGTCACGGAAGGCCTTGAGGGCGCGCTCGCGCTGGCCCTGGCTCTTGTTGCCGTGGATGGAGGCGGCCTTGAAGCCGATATGGTCGAGATGCTTCATCAGCTTTTCCGCACCATGCTTGGTGCGCGAGAAGACGAGCGACAGGCCATCTGGATTGTCAGTGAGCGTCTTCTTGAGGATCTGCGTCTTCTGGTCCTTGCCGGGCACGAAGTGCACATACTGCTCCACCTTGTCGGCGGCCTTGCCGGGCGGGGTGACCTCGACCTTCTTCGGGTTGACGAGGTATTCGCCGGCAAGCTCGGCGATCAGCTTGGGCATGGTGGCCGAGAAGAGCAGCGTCTGGCGGTTCTTCGGCACGAGCTTGGAGATCTTGCGCAGGTCGTGGATGAAGCCGAGGTCGAGCATCTGGTCGGCCTCGTCGAGCACAAGGTAGCGGGCCTGCGTCAGCGTCACGGCCTTGCGGGCGACAAGGTCGAGCAGGCGGCCGGGGGTGGCGACGAGAATGTCGGTGCCGCGCGAGAGCATTTCCGACTGCTTGTTGATGGAGGCGCCGCCGACGACGGTGACGACGCGCAGCGGCGTCTTCTTCACGAAGTCGCGCAGGTTGTCGGCGATCTGGTTCACCAGTTCGCGGGTCGGGGCGAGGATGAGGGCGCGGATATTGCGCGGGTCGGGGCGACGGGCCTCGGCGAGAAGCTTTTCGATCATCGGCAGGCCGAAGGCGGCCGTCTTGCCGGTGCCGGTCTGGGCAAGGCCGATCAGGTCGCTGCCTTCGAGGACGAGCGGGATGGCCTTTTCCTGGATCGGCGTTGCCTTTTCAAAGCCGAGGGCGGAGAGCGTGGCGACGATGGTCTTCGAGAGGCCGAGGTCGTGGAACGTGGTCAAGTCTGATACCTTTCGGGGCGCCAGGCGACTGTCCCGACCGCAGTTCCGGACGCAAGACCGCGTCACGCTTTTGCTCGAACTGCATCAGGCCGGAACCGCACCATGCGCTTCCGGTTTCGTCTGGCGTCAAGAACCCCGCGTGAATTGGGAACTTGTGGGTTGGTTGGCAGTCGTCTGCGCAATCATCCGCAAATGGGAGGCGGATCGTTCTCTTGCGCTTGTCCTTCTTCGTATCCCGTTGCGGGGAAATCTCAGGCTCGCTCACGCGGCGGCCGAAGGGCGACGCTGCGGCTCATGTCGTTGTTTTGTGGTGAAAAGTCAAGCCTTAGTTTTCGCAGATGCGAAAAGAGTTGCCCCTACGCCATGTGCAGGTCGAAGTCGGCCGCGGCGCAGACCGTGCCGTTGATCAGGATCTCGATGCGGTGTTTTCCGGGATAGTAGCGCCGCGTGGTGATCGCCCGGATCGCATGATCCTTCCCGATCGTCTGGCTGGCGCCGGCCGGCAGGTCGAGCTGCTTCCACTTGAAGACCTTGGGCGCCAGCGTGCCGTTCGCCTTCACATGGTGGATCGCATAGTCGATCATCAGCCGCTGTGGCGCCGCATCCGCGTTCGTCACCACGATGGAAAAGCCGAGCTTGTCGCCGAAGACGATAGCGGGGGCAGCAAGGGTGAGGGCCGCGCCGATGCCCCTGGCCGCCGCAAAGCCGAAATTGGCGAGCGCCTTCGCATCACCCTTCTTCAGGAGCGTGCGCGAGGCATGGCGCAGCAACTGCCGGCGCTCGGCGGAGGCGCCCTCGATGTGCCGCTCGACGAAATCGGCGACGAGGGCCGGATGGTCCTTGGCGATATCGTTGAGGTTGTTGGCGACGGAGCGGCGGACATAGTCTTCCGGATCGTCGAGGAGGGAGACAAGGATGGGCAGGACCGGTGCCGGGTTCCTGACCAGCGCCGGTAGGCGCATCGCCCAGGGCAGGCGCGGGCGGGTGCCTTCGCTGGCAAGCCGGCGGACGTGATGATCGGGATCGGTCGTCCAGCCCGAGATTTCCGCAAGCGCCCGGTCCTGCTCGGCGTGGATGAAGCAGCGGATGCCGAATTCCGCCGTGAAATGCGGCGTCAATGCCTTGAGGAGGGCGAGCGACAGGTCGAAATGCTGCAGGCCCTGTTGCGCGACGAACTGGTTGACCGGCAGCAGGGCCCAGCCGGAAAGCCCCGGGCCCTCCTCCTGCGGCAGTGCCCTTCGAAGGATCTTCGCAGCGGCCGCATAGTCGGCGGGCAGCGTCTGCACCAGCGCGTCCTTGATCCGTTCGGCGCGCTGCATCAGCTCCAGCGCCGCCATGCCGTCCGTGGCAAGCCGCGTGAAGCGGTCCGCGTCGAAATCCGGCGCGGCCCGGGAGACGTGCTCCGCCATCTCCTTCACCAGTCCGGGATGCAGCAGGTTCTTCAGCGGTTCGGCCACGGGGTTCTCCTGTCCTCTGCCGTACCCTAGCGAACCATGGCGGCGCGGGGATAGGGGACGGACACCGCTTTCCAACAGGTTCGTTATCGATGCCACCCGGAACATGCGCCCGGCCGTTGCGTTGGATCAACGCGCATCCTGCCACAATCCTGTTGGATGTTGCGCAGGGCGGATTCGTCTGCCTGTCCATGAACCTCGCTACGGGAGTGAAACATGACCGCTACGACTTGGATTCTCGCCGCTGACGGCAACCAGGCCCGCCTGCTCAAAGGGGTGAACCTGTTGAAGGATGGCCAGCAGAGCCCGGAGCAGGAGGTCTTTCGCTGGGAGCCGAAGAAGGCGCAGGACATCATGGCCGACAAGCCCGGCCGCAGCCATTCCTCGGTCGGTCCTGGCCGTTCCGCCATGGAATATTCGAGCGATCCCGTGCGGGAGGAACAGTTGAAGTTCACAGCGGAAGTCGCCGGCCGCATCGACGACTACGCCGCCGAAGGCGCCTTCGACCGGCTCGTGGTCTGCGCAGCGCCGCAGACGCTCGGCGACCTGCGCAACAAGCTCTCCGACAAGTCGCGCACGCTGACCATGGCCGAGATCGACAAGAACTTTTCCAACCTGCCGACGGAGAAGCTGATCTCCTCCGTCCGCTCCATCATGTTCGATGCCTGAGGTCGTACGAGAAAAGCCTTAGAAATCCGTGGGAACGCCGCCCTCTTCCTTGCGCTTTGCGACGAACGCCTCCAGTTCGTCCTCGATCGCCGGGTCGAGCGGCGGCTTCTCGTAGGTGTTTAGCTTTTCCTTGAAGACCCGGTTGGCATGATCGTAGGTGGTCGGCCGGCCGGCTTCCGTCCATGTCTCGAAATTGCGCCAGTCCGACAGGATCGGGGCGTAGAACGCCGTCTCGTAGCGGGCGAGCGTGTGCGGCGTGCCAAAGAAGTGGCCGCCCGGGCCGACGTCCCGCACGGCCTCAATGCCCAGCGCGTCCGGGCTGACATCGAGCGGCGCCAGATATTCGGCCACCATCTGCAGCATGTCCACGTCGAGGATGAACTTCTCGAAGGAGGCCGTCAGGCCGCCCTCGCTCCAGCCGGCCGAATGCATGATGAAGTTGCCGCCGCCCTGCGTCAGCGCCCAGAGGGAAAAGGCGGATTCATAGGCGGCCTGTGCATCCAGCGTGTTGGAGGCATTGGTGTTCGAGGTGCGATAGGGGATGTTGTACTTGCGGGCGAGCTGGCCGCCGGCGATCACCGCCTTCATGTATTCCGGCGTGCCGAAGGCGGGCGCGCCCGTCTTCATGTCGACATTGGAGGTGAAGCCGCCATACATGACCGGCGCGCCGCGCCGCACCATCTGCGTGAAGGCGATGCCGGCCAGCGCCTCGGCATTCTGCTGCACGACGGCGCCCGCGATCGTCACCGGCGCCATGGCGCCGGCCAGCGTGAAGGGCGTCACCACCACGACCTGGCCCCGCGACGACATCTCGATGATGCCCTGCAGCATCGGCCCGTCGAGCCGCAGCGGCGAGGAGGTGTTGATGATGGTGAAGAGCGAGGGCTCGCGCTCCATCTGCTCCATCGAGATGCCGCGGCCGATGCGGGCGATCTCGATGCCGTCGAGATTGCGCTGCCTGCCGAGCGAATAGACGTGGAACACCTTGTCGGTCAGCGTCACCAGGTCCGACAGGCAGTCGAGATGGCGGACGGAGGCGTGGATGTCGACCGGCTCGACCGGATAGCCGCCCGTCGTGTGGATGACGTCGTAGGACTGGGCGAGCTTCACCAGCTTGCGGAAATCCTCCTGGTTGCCGGCGCGCCGGCCGCCGTCGCGGTCGGCGACGAAGGGGGCGGAGGCAACCTGCGCGAAGACGAGGTTGTTGCCGCCGATCTCGACATTGCGCAGGGGATTGCGCGCATGCATCGTGAAGGCGGGCGGGACGGAGGCCATCATGTCCAGGATGAGCCCGCGGTCGAAGCGCACGCGGTCCGTGCCGGGCGTCACCTCGGCGCCGGCCGCCTTCATGCGCTCGCGCGCCTCCGGCAGGATGATGTCCATGCCGATCTCTTCGAGGATGGTGAGCGATGCCTGGTGCACGGCCTCCAGCGCATCCTCGGAAAGCACCTCGGAGGAAGCCGTCGTGTTGACGAGATTGAGGTATCTGGAGGTGGCCGTCGGCCGGCGGATGCGCTCTGCGCTGCGCCCGCCGCTGCGGCGCCGGCGCTCGACGGGCGTCTCGGACGCCTCCGGTTGTTCGAGGTGACTTTCGAGTTTGATCACGTCGCCCATGTGCAGCGCAGCCCCGGTCTGGTTTGCCTCGCGCTTTTGTCGCATGTCCTGCAACGGCATGCTCCGCCATTTGCGACAGCCAAATGCCCTGGTGGATAAGCGGTTTCGGGACGCGCCTTCCTGGATGCGTCACTTCCGGCAACGAAAGGTTAACCATCCGTTCAAGGATTAGTGGTACCCCCGAGGGGTATGAATCTCTCCCTCCGTCCTGCTTCGGGGAGCGCGTGGCGTGGCTGAAACTCAAGACGAATTGCTGGTGGCGGCCTGTGCGCGCGTTCGCGAACACCCGTATCCGGCATATGTCAAAAGCAGCGAGTTGCGCTATCTGGCGGTGAACGAGGCCTATGCGCGCCTCTTCGGCCACGGTCCCGCGGAGATGATCGGCCTTACCAGCGACGAAAGCGGCGAGGCGCCGGGCCATGGCGACCGCGACGATCCGGAACGCCGCTGCCTGATCTTCGGAAACCCCGAGCGGGCCCGTTATCTGCACCCCTTCGGCGGCGGCAGCTTCGATATCGCCATGAAGCGCGAGCGAATCTCCCCGACTCTCTCGGTGCTCGTCGGCCTTTTCACGCCCTCGGTCGAGGTGCCGGCCGCCACGATCTGTGCCGCCGCCAATCTGAATGGCGTTGCGGCGCGGCTGGCGGATGCTGCGGCCGGGGAGCGCGGCGATGCCGCGTCTGGCGAGCCTGTGGAGGATGCGCTCGATGCGCTCGGGGCGGGCGTCGCCGTCTTCGGTGCCGACAACCGGTTGCGATACGCCAATCGCAGCATGCGGGAGTTCTACCGGCTGCTCGTCGGCACGCTTGCGGACGGCCCCGTCAACCTCGCCGCGCTCACGCGCGCGCTGCACGATATCGAAGTGGGACACACGTCCGAAGACGAGCGCGAGCACTGGGTCGCCGCGCGGCTTGCCTGCTATGACCTGCCGCTGCACGAATGCGTCGTCCGCCTTGCCGGCGGCTGGATCCGCCTCGTCACGCAGCGCCGGCCGGATGGCACCTTCGTTGCGTTGCGCCTCGACGTGACGGCGCTGAAGGAGAGCGAAGGGCGGCTGAAGCAGCATTCGCAGGAGATCAGCCTCTACCGGGCGCTGCTCGACGAGCTGCCGGTCGCAAGCTTCATGCGCGACGAGAACCAGCGCATGATCTTCGCCAACCGCGCCTATGTCGCGCTGACGGGCCGCCAGCCGGAAGAACTGCTCGGCCTCACCACGCTCGACATGTTTCCGGGGCAGGGCGAGAAGTTCCACGCGCAGAACCAGCTCGTGCTCGATACCGGCGAACTGCTTGAAGCCGAGATCGATCATGTCCGGCCGGACGGCTCGGTGCTGCCGACGATCTCGCGTCTCTGCCGCGTCACGACGCTGGACGAAAAACGCTATCTCATCGGCTCGATCACCGACACCACGGTGCTGAAGAAGCGCGAAGGCCAGCTGATCGAGGCCCAACGCGAGGCGGAGGGCGCCAAGGCGGATCTCGAAAGCATCGTCGAATCGTTGCCTGTCGGCATCGTCGTCGTCGATGTGGCCGGCAATATCGAACTGGTGAACGGCGCCTTCGAGGAGCTGTGGGACGGCGCGCTGCCGCCGATGAAAGGCCGCCCGCTGGGCGATCTCCTGCGCTTCCAGCAGGCGCAGGGCGGCGCCTACGGGGAAGAGGGGACGCTTGCCGAGGCCTACGAGGCGTGCATTTCCGGTATCCGGGCCGGCGAGACGCCGGCGCGCGAGGTCGCCTATGCCAGCGGCCGGACGGTGATCGAGGCCGGCTGTGCGATCTCCGGCGGCCGCTGCCTCCTGACCTATATCGACATCACCGAGCGGCGCGAGCGCGAGCGCGAGGTGCTGGAGACCCGCAGCGCCCTCGAGGAGGTCGGCAGCCTCGTCAAGGACGCGGTCTCCTCGATGAGCCAGGGCCTCCTCATCATCGAGGACGGCGTGGTGGTGCTCTCCAACGAGGCGCTGTCCGCGATGATCGCCATGCCGCGCGAGTTGCTGCAGCCGGGCGCGCTCGTCAAGGACGTGCTGCAAAGCTGCATCGACCGTGACATCGCCGGCTTCCTCGGCGAGGAGCCCGTCGATGCCAGCCGGTTCGGGGAAATCCTCTTCACCGGCAAGCCGGCGTCGCTGACGGTCTTCAGCGGCTACCAGCGCTGGCTGCGTCTCGACGTGACCCCGACGAGCCGCGGCCGCGACGTCATCGTCTTTTCCGATATCACGGACCTCAAGAGCCGCGAGGACGAGCTGCGCCGCCTCGTTACCCGCGCCGAGACGGCCGACAAGGCGAAGTCGGAATTCCTCGCCAATATGAGCCATGAAATCCGCACGCCGATGAACGGCGTGCTCGGCATGGCGGAGCTGCTCGCCAAATCGAACCTCGATACGCGGCAGAAGACCTTCATCGACATCATGGTGAAGTCCGGCAATGCGCTGCTCACCATCATCAACGACATCCTCGACTTCTCGAAGATCGATGCCGGCCAGATGACGCTGCGTGCCACCGCCTTCAATCCGGTGGAGGCGATCGAGGACGTCGCGACGCTGCTGTCGGCGAAGGCGGCGGAGAAGGACATCGAGCTCGTCGTGCGCGGCGCGGCCAACATGCCGGCCGTGGTGATGGGCGACGCGGGCCGTTTCCGCCAGATCGTCACCAATCTCGTGGGCAACGCCGTCAAGTTCACCGACCGCGGGCATGTCCTCATCGATCTTTCCGCGCAGACGGGCGGGGATGGCGGCGTGGAGATCATCATCCGCGTCGAGGACACGGGGGCGGGCATTCCGGCCGAGAAGATGGAATCGATCTTCGAGAAGTTCTCGCAGGTCGACGCCTCCTCGACCCGCCGCCACGAGGGAACCGGCCTCGGCCTCGCCATCACCGACGGGCTGACGCGCCTGTTCGGCGGCACGCTCACGGCGACCAGCGAGGTCGGCAGCGGTTCGGCCTTCACCGTGCGCCTGCCGATGGCGCTCGCCGTCGCCGCCCTGCCGGCCCGCATCGTGCCGGCCAGGGCGCCGGGCGCGCGCATCCTCGTCGTCGACGGGCACGACCTCTCCCGCAAGGCCGCGCACGACATGCTGCTCGACTGGGGTTTCGACGCGACCGCCGTCGGCTCCGAGACGGAGGCGCTTGCCGTCCTCGCCGCGGCAGGCGACATGGGCGTCTCGGTGGATGCCGTCCTGCTCGACTACCACCCGGAGCGTGCCTTCGATTTCGTGCGGGCATTACGGGAAGGGCCCCGAACCGCCGGCATCGCCGTGATCATGCTCACATCCATGACCCTGCCGGCCGATGACAGGCTGCTCGCCTCGCCGGATATCCAGGCCCATCTCATGAAGCCCGTGCGGGCCGACCTGCTGCGCGAGACGGTGTCCGAGGTGCTGCGGGCGATGCGCGGGACGAAGGCTCCGGCGCAAGGCGCAGGCGAGGGCAAGGTCCTGCCGCTGCGCCCGCATGCGGCCACCTCCGGGGTCGCGGCCGCCGAAGGCGAAATCCTCGATGTCCTCGTGGCCGAGGACAACGAGGTCAACCAGATCCTCTTCACCCAGATGCTGATGGCCTCCGGCCTGCGCTTCCGGCTGGTGGAAAACGGGCAGGAGGCGGTGGAGGTTTTCCGCGCGTCCCGCCCCGGCATGATCCTGATGGACATCTCCATGCCGGTGATGGACGGCCTGCAGGCGAGCCGTGCGATCCGCGCGATCGAAAGCGGCTCCGGCCGCCGGGTGCCGATCGTCGCCGTCACCGCCCATGTGCTCGATGGCGATCGCGAGGACTGCCTGACCGCGGGCATGGACGATTACCTGACGAAGCCGATCAGCATCGAGAAGCTCGAAGAAAAGCTCGACCGCTGGCTGAAGCGCAGCGGCAGGGACGCCGTGACCGGCACGCTGTCGTGAGCGTTCAGCCGACCGGTCTTTCCCCGCACAGCATTTCCCGTTTTCCCGCAAAACCCGGCCGGCGTTCCACGACGAAACCGGCGGCCGCAAGGTTGCGCCGCACGAAGCCGGCCGCCGCATAGGTGCCGAAGCGCCCGCCGGGAACGGTCAGCCGGAAGACCGCCGCCATCAGCTCGGCCGACCACATGTCCGGATTGCGCGCAGGCGCGAAACCGTCGAGAAACCAGGCGTCGAAGGGTGTCGTCTCGTTCCCGAGGCTTTCCAGCGCCGCGCCGCAGACCACGGTGAGGCGGACACCGGGCGCAAGGTCGATCTCGACGCGCCCGGCCGGTGCATCCGGCCATTTGTCGGCCAGGATCGTGCGTTCGTGCTCGATTTCCGGCCAGTGCGCGAGTGCCCGGGCGATATCGGCACGCGCCATGGGGAAACGCTCGAAGGAGGTGAAGTGGAGGCTTGCGCCTTCCGGCGCGGTTCCGCGCCATTGCCGCCAGGTCTCGCAGAGGTTGAGGCCGGTGCCGAAGCCGAGTTCGGCGATGCGGAAAGGTGCTTTCCGTTGCCAGCGGTCCGGCAGCCCATTGCCGGCGAGGAAGACATGGCCGCATTCCAGCCGGCCGTCGCTGCGGCAATAAAAGTGGTCGTCAAAGGCCCGGGAATAGGGCATATCGCCGTCGTGCCAATCGAGGACGGCTTCGGTCTGCGGCGTGTTTTCAGGATTGTGGTCAGCCATGGCGAATGCCGATAATCGCGGGAAGGCCGCCGGTCAACCGGCCGTGGACCTCATCGTCGCCGGCGGCGGGGTGATGGGCCTGTGGACCGCGCTTCTTGCCGCCCGGCAGGGCCTGTCCGTGCACCTTGCCGAGCGGCGGGCGATCGGCGCAGGCGCCAGCGGCGGCGTGCTCGGCGCGCTGATGCCGCATCTGCCGGATCGCTGGAACGCCAAGAAGGCCTTCCAGTTCGCCGCGCTGGTTTCGCTCGAGGCGGAGATCGCAGCGCTGGAGGCCGAAACCGGGCTTTCCGCGGGCTATCGCCGCTCCGGCCGCCTCATCCCCCTTCCGAAGCCCCACAACCGCGCCATCGCGCTCCGCCATGCGCAGGATGCGCTTTCCGTCTGGACGATGCCCGGCCGCACCTTCGCCTTCGAGGTACTGGACGCGTCCCCCGTCGCGGGATGGCCGGCGGAAACGGCGATGGCTTCGGGGCTCGTCCATGATCATCTCGCCGCCCGCCTTGCGCCCCGCGCGCTGCTCGCCGCCTTGCGGGCCGCGCTCGCGCGCCTGCCGAATGTCACGATCCGCGAAGGCGCGGGGCTTTCCGCGCTGGACCCGGCGAATGGCATCGCCCGGTTCGAGGATGGCGCCAGCCTGGCCTTCGGCCATTGCGTGCTGGCGGCCGGCGTCGAGACCTTCGCCTTGCTCGCGCCGCTCGTTCCCCCGCCGGCAAGGCGGGTGGGGAGCGCGGTGAAGGGGCAGGCGGCGCTGCTTCGGGCGCCCGTCGATCCGGCATTGCCGGTGATCTTTGCCGACGGGCTTTACATCGTGCCGCATGAGGACGGCCTCGTCGCTATCGGCAGCACCAGCGAAAACAGCTTTGCCGATCCCTCCGGCACTGACGGGCTTCTCGACGCGCTGATCGCCAGGGCACGGCAGATGGCGCCGGTTCTGGCGGAAGCGCCGGTCGTGGAGCGCTGGGCAGGGCTGCGGCCCAAGGCGATCGGCCGCGAGCCGATGGTCGGCCGCCATCCCGATCACCCGACCGTCAGCCTGATGACCGGCGGCTTCAAGGTGAGCTTCGGCCTGGCGCATGAACTGGCGCGCGCGGTGCTGGACGAAATCAAGGGCGGCACGCTTGGCGTACCGCCCTCCTTCACCGTCGCGGCCCACTTCGAGGAAGCCGGACGGGTGTGACCCGTGCTTACATCCAGTAGGGCGGCACGCCGTAATAGTCGTGGATCACCTTGCCGTTGCGGTGGTTCCAGTCGTATTCGGCATCGCTTTCATAGTGCGGTGCGCGCTCGACCTGCTCCTTCGTCACGTCGACGCGATAGCCGCCGAGGCCTTCGTCATAGCTCAGCTTCGCCCAAGGCAAGGGATAGTGGTCCTGGCCGAGGCCGAGGAAGCCGCCGAAGCTGAGCACCGCGTAGGAGACGTGACCGCTGCGCTTGTCGAGGATCAGACGCTCCACCGAGCCGATATGCTTGCCGTCGGCCCCGTAGACACTCGTGCCCTCCACCTTGTCGCTGGCGATCAGATCCTGGGTTTCGCGAATGTTTGCATCCTGCATGGCCATAGGTGTTTCTCCTTGCTTGTGATGGACAGGAAACGGGCCGAGGCGGTAATGGTTCCTTTCATGAGGGTATGCATCGGATTCAATTCGGCTTCCGGCCGTCCGCTGCACCGGTTCCGCCCATTGTCGAGGTGATCGAATGACTGAGAAGACCTATCCGCGCGACCTGATTGGCTACGGCCGCACGCCCCCCAAGGTGCGCTGGCCGGGCGATGCCAACATCGCCGTGCAGTTCGTCATCAACTATGAGGAGGGCGGCGAAAGCTGCATCCTCGACGGTGACGGGGCGTCGGAGTGCCTGCTCTCGGAAATCGTCGGCGCGCAGCCCTGGCCGGGCCAGCGCAACCTCAACATGGAATCGATCTACGAATACGGCTCGCGCGCAGGCTTCTGGCGCCTGCATCGCCTGTTCACCAGCCGCAACGTCACGACCACCGTCTACGGCGTGACGCTCGCCATGGCGCGCAACCCGGAAGCCGTCGCCGCCATGAAGGAAGCCGGCTGGGAAATCGCCAGCCACGGCTACCGCTGGCTGGAATACAAGGATTTTTCCGAGGAGAAGGAGCGCGAGCACATCCGCGAGGCCGTGCGCCTGCACAAGGAGCTGACCGGCTCCCATCCGCTCGGCATGTACCAGGGCAAGCCCTCCGGCAACACGCTGCGCCTGGTCATGGAGGAGGGCGGCTTCGTCTATTCCTCCGATTCCTATGCGGACGACCTGCCCTTCTGGGTGCCGGGCCTCGACGGCCAGCCCTTCCTGATCATCCCCTATACGCTCGAAACCAACGACATGCGGTTTGCGACGCCCCAGGGCTTCAACACCGGCGACCAGTTCTTCACCTACCTGAAGGACGCCTTCGACGTGCTCTACCAGGAGGGCGCCGAAGGCAGCCCGAAGATGCTGAACATCGGCCTGCACTGCCGCCTCGTCGGCCGGCCCGGCCGCGCCGCCGCGCTCGCCCGCTTCGTCGATTACGTGCTCGGCCATGAGAAGATCTGGATCCCGCGGCGCATCGACATCGCGCGCCACTGGATCGAGAACCACCACCCGTCGAAGGGGAAGGGCGCATGATCGACCGGGCCGATTTCCTCGCCCGTTTCGGCGGCGTCTTCGAGCATTCGCCCTTCATCGCCGAGCGCGCGTTCGATGCCGGCGCCGTCGCCCTGCCGCTGACGGCAGCCGGCGTGCATGCCGCGCTCGTCGAGGCCTTCCGCACGGCGAGCGAGGCCGAGCAGCTTGGCGTGCTGCGTGCCCATCCGGACCTTGCCGGCAGGCTGGCGATCGCCGGCGAGCTGACGGAGGACAGCCGCAACGAGCAGGCCGGTGCCGGCCTCGACCGGCTCTCTCCGGCCGAGCACGCCCGCTTCACCGAGCTCAACACCGCCTATACGGAAAAGTTCGGCTTCCCCTTCATCATTGCGGTGAAAGGGCTTACCAAGGATGACATCCTCGCCGCCTTCGAGGCCCGCATCGGCAACACGGCGGCGGCGGAGTTCGAAACCGCGAAAACCCAGGTGGAGCGCATCGCGCTCCTCAGATTGACCGCTGCTCTCCCCGGAGAATGAACATGCCCGACCACCGAAGACCGCCCTTCCTCTCCCCGGGAGGGCTGTCTCATGGCTGAGAAACTGACGATCCGGCCGCTGACCCAGGAAGCCTTCGCCCCCTTCGGCACGGTGATCGAGGCCGATCCCGCCACGATGCGCCATATCAACGGCGGCAATACCGAGCGCTACCATGCGCTCGCCGAGGCCGAGGCCGTCGGCGAGGATGCGAAGGTCATCATCAACCTCTTCCGCGGCAGCCCAAGGGCCTTCCCCTATGCCGTCGACATGATGGAGCGCCATCCCTTCGGCAGCCAGAGCTTCTCGCCAATCGACGACCGGCCCTGGCTGGTCGTGGTGGCGGAGGACGAGGGCGGTAGGCCGGGCAGGCCGCAGGTCTTCCGCGCCGGGGGGCGTCAGGGCGTCAACTATCGCCGCAACGTCTGGCACCATCCGCTGATGACCCTCGACGCGGTGAGCGATTTCCTCGTGGTCGACCGCCTCGGCGGCGGCGTCAACCTGGAGGAGTTCTTCTTCGACGAACCCTTCATCATCGAACATCCCTGAGGAACCCATGAACAAGCCCGGCCGCCTCACGACCCATGTCCTCGACACCGCGCTCGGCAAGCCCGCGGCCGGCCTGACGATCGATCTCTTCTGGATCGAGAACGGCGAGCACCAGCACATCGTGACCAGGGTGACGAACGGCGATGGGCGCGTCGACGCTCCGCTGGTGGAGGGCGTCGGCTTCATGGCCGGCACCTATGAGCTGGTGTTCCACGCCGGCGACTATCTGCGCGCGACGGGGGCGGTCACCACCGAACCCGCCTTCCTCGACCGCATACCCCTGCGCTTCGGCGTCGCCGATCCGTCGAGCCACTACCACGTCCCGCTGCTGCTTACGGCCTACGGCTACTCCACCTATCGCGGCAGTTAGAGCGCCGCCTTCATGGGCTTGCCGGCCACGTAGGTCTCGCGCACGGCCCGGTCGTCGCCGAGCGTCTGGAGCAGGAAGAGTTCGTCCGTCAGCGAGCGCACCACTTCCATCTTCAGCGCCATGGCAGGTGTCGCGGCGGCATCCAGCACCACGAAGTCGGCGTCCGTGCCGGCATCCAGCGTGCCGATGCGGTCCTCGAGCGACAGCGCCTCGGCATTGCCGAGCGTCATATGGTAGAAGCTCTCGAACGGGTTCAGCCGCTCGCCGAGCAATTGCTGGATCTTGTAGGCCTCGTCCATCGTCTTCAGCATCGAATAGCTCGTGCCGCCGCCGACATCCGTCGCGACGGCGATGCGCACCGGCCTCTCCCGGCGCGACAGCGCCTTGAGGGGGAAGAGGCCGGAGCCGAGGAAGAGGTTGGAGGTGGGGCAGTGCACCGCGACGGCGCCCGCCTCGCTCATCGCATCCGCTTCCCGCTCGGAGAGGTGGATGCAATGGCCGAACAGGCTTTTCGGGCCCAGCAGGCCGTATTTCGCATAGACGTCCGTATAGTCGAGCGCATCGGGATAGAGCTCGCTGGTGAAGCGGATCTCGTCGTGGTTTTCGGAAAGGTGCGTCTGGATGTGGAGGTCCGGGAATTCGCGGGCGAGCGCGGCCGTCATTTCCATCTGCGCCGGCGTCGAGGTGATGGCGAAGCGCGGGGTGATGGCGACATGGTTGCGGCCCCTGCCGTGCCATTCGGCGATCACGGCGCGCGTCTCGTCACAGCCCGTTTCGGGCGTGTCCAGCAGGCCTTGCGGCGCGTTGCGGTCCATCATCACCTTGCCGCCCACCATGCACATGCCGCGCTTCAGCGCCTCGGCGAAATAGGCGTCGGCGGATGTCTTGTGCACGGAGCAATAGGCGACGGCGGTCGTCGTGCCGTGGCGGATCATCTCGTCGTAGAAGTGGCGGGCGATGCGGGCGGCATGCTCGCTCTCCACGAAGCGGCATTCCTCCGGGAAGGTATAGGTGTTCAGCCATTCCAAGAGGTTGGCGGCATAGGAGCCGATCACCTGCATCTGCGGGAAATGCAGATGCGTGTCGATGAGGCCGGGCAGGATGAGGTGCGGGCGATGGTCGATCTCCTCCACCTCGGCGGGCGCAGCCGCGCGCATGTCCGCATAGGGGCCGACGGCGGCGATCTTCCCGTCCTCGACCAGCAGGCCGCCGTCCTCCTCGTAGCGATAGCTTGCCGTATCGTTGATCGCGACCGGGCGGCGGAAGAAGGAGAGCAGGCGTCCGCGGATGAGGGTTGTCGTCATAGCGGTCAGCGTCCTTCTGCTGCGGTTTCGAACCAGGCGGTGATCAGGGCGCGCTCTTGCCTCGTCATGCCGGTGACATTGCCCGGCGGCATGGCATGGCTGCGCCCGGCCTGCAGATAGATCTCGCGGGCATGGAGGGCAATCGCCGTTTCGCTTTCGAGCACCACGTCCTTCGGCGCCGCGCGAAGCCCTTCCCAGACGGGTTCGGCGGCATGGCACATCGAACAGCGGGTGGAGACGAGATCGCGCACCGCCGGGAAATGGCCGTTCGATGCGAACCGCTGCGCGGAGGGGGGAAGACCGGCATTCGCGCTTTCGCCGGTCAGCACCTTCGGCACGGTGGAAAGCCACATGATGAGGAGGAAGAGGAGCGCGGTGACGAGCCAGGTCCAGGTGGGCTTGCCCTTGCGGGCATGGGTCGTGTTGAACCAGTGCCGGATCGTCACGCCCATCAGGAAGACCAGTGCGGCGATGATCCAGTTGAAGGCCGTCGCGAAGGCGAGGGGATAGTGGTTCGACAGCATGAAGAAGATGACGGGCAGCGTCAGGTAGTTGTTGTGCGTGGAACGCTGCTTGGCGATGACGCCGTATTTCGGATCGGGCGTGCGGCCGGCGATGAGGTCGGCGACGACGACGCGCTGGTTCGGCATGATAATGAAGAAGACGTTGGCCGACATGATCGTCGCCGTGAAGGCGCCGAGATGGAGGAACGCGGCCCGGCCGGTGAAGACCTGCGTGTAGCCCCAGGCCATGGCGACGAGGATGCAATAGAGGACGAGCATCAGCCCCCAGGTGTTCCTGCCGAGCGGCGACTTGCAGAGAAGGTCGTAGAGGATCCAGCCGAGTGCCAGCGAGGCGAGCGAGATGAGGACGGCGACCGGCGTCGAGACGTCGAGCACCGAGCGATCGATGAGGAAGAGGTCGGCGCCGCCGTAATAGACGAGACAGAGCAGCGCGAAGCCGGAAAGCCAGGTCATGTAGCTTTCCCATTTGAACCAGGTGAGATGCTCGGGCATCGAGGCCGGCGCCACCAGGTATTTCTGGATGTGGTAGAAGCCGCCGCCGTGCACCTGCCACTCCTCGCCATAGGCGCCGGCCGGCAGATGCGGCCGCTTCACGAGGCCGAGATCGAGCGCGATGAAATAGAAGGACGAGCCGATCCAGGCGATGGCGGTGATGACATGCAGCCAGCGGACCGCAAAGGTCAGCCATTCCCAGGCGATGGCATATTCATACATCGGCGCGTCCCCTCATGCTCTTTCCGCACCGCGCACATTGCGCAATAATCGGCGGTGAGGGAAGGGCGGGCCGGCCGGCTATCCCTCTGATTTCGATTGCGGTGCGCCCGAAAATTCGCCCCGGGCGGAACCGCCGCCCGGCCAAGGGTGTTTTGCGCCATGACCTACGAACTCTACTATTGGACCGGCATCCAGGGGCGCGGGGAATATATCCGCCTCGCGCTGGAGGCGGCCGGTGCGCCCTATCGCGACGTCGCGCGCGAGGAGGGCGACGGCATCCTGTCGAAGGTAAGCCGGGAGGTGGCCACGCCCTCCTTCGCGCCGCCCTTCCTGAGGGACGGCGACGTGGTCGTCGGGCAGGTGGCGGCCATCCTGCTCTATCTCGGCGACAAGCTCGACCTTGCGCCCCGCGAGCCGCGGCTGCGGCTCTGGACGCATCAGATCCAGCTGACCATCGCCGACTTCGTCCTGGAGGGCCATGACGTCCACCATCCCATCGGGGCGGGGGAGTACTACGAGAACCAGAAGCCCGAGTCGCTGCGGCGGGCGGCGGAATTCCGCGCGCAGCGCGTTCCGAAATTCCTCGACTGGTTCGAGGGCATCCTTGCGCGAAACCCGGACAGTCAAACGCATCTTGTCGGCGACAGGCTCAGCTATGCGGATCTCTCGCTGTTCCAGGTCATGGACGGCCTAGCCTACGCCTTCCCTGTGCTGATGGACGGGCTCTATCCGCGCTATCCGAAGATCAAGGCGCTCTGCGCCGCGGTCGCCGGGCACTCGCGGATCAGCGCCTATCTCGCCAGCGATCGCCGGCTTCCCGGTAACGAAAGCGACCTTTTCCGCCATTATCCCGAACTGGACGCCAAGGCCTAACGGTTACACCGCCGCCGGCATCGTCGCCAGGATCCAGTCGCGAAAGGCACGGATCTTCAGGATGTTGCGGCGGTTTTCCGGATAGGCGAGCCAGTAGTCGCGGCCATCGTTGCAGGTCAGCTCGAAGGGCTGGTAGAGCTGGCCGGCGGCGACCTCCGCCCGGAAGTGGCCGGGATTGAGGATCGCGACGCCCTGGCCGGCCATCGCCACCTGGGCGTCGATCGTCTGCACGCCGAGTTCGTTCGGGGGAAACCGTTCGAGGCCCGGATCGTCGATGCCCGCGGCGGAAAACCAGGTGCGCCACCAGATGTCCAGCGGGCTGATGATCGGCAGTTTCAGGAGGTCTGCCGGCTCCCCTATGCCGCCGATCGTCTCGGCCAGCGCCGGGCTCAGCATGGGGGCGAAGTCCATCCGCATGACGCGGTGGCAGGTGAGGCCCGGCCAGTCGCCCTTGCCCCAGCGGATCGAGACATCCGCCTCTTCCCGGGCAAAGTCGATCAGCTCCTGCGAGGTGGAAAGCCGGACGGCGATGGTCGGGTGCTTGAGCTGGAAGTCGCCGAGCGTGCGGCTCAGCCACTGCGTGGCGAAGGTGGGCGTCGAATGGATGTGCAGCTTCTGTTCGGCCGCCCCGCGCAGGTCCGCCACCGCTTCGGCCAGTTTCGTCAGCCCCTCGGCCACCTTGGGCGCCAGCCGCTCGCCGGCCTCGCTCAGCATCACCTGCCGCGGCTGGCGCAGGAACAGCGTCTCGCCGAGCGTCTCCTCCAGAAGCTTGATCTGGTAGCTGACGGCGGTCTGCGTCATGCCGAGCTCGTCGCCGGCGCGGGTGAAGCTGGCATGCCGCGCGGCCGCCTCGAAGACGCGAAGCGCATTGAGCGGGAAGTTGCGCGACATCTTCAAGGCCAAGTTCTCTTTATGGATACAGACGAAGCTTCGATTGGAATTCCATCATCTTTCGGCGCATCCTGCAAGCCAATGAATGGAATTTACGAGGTTTTACCATGACATGTATCGTCGATCAGGCGCCGGCGGCCCGCCTGCCGTTTCGCAAGGAAAGCCTTTGGCATAAGCTCTCCCGCGTCTTCTTGAGGCGGCAGCGCAAGCGCGTCCCCCGCCTCGATCCGAGCGAGCTTTCCGACTACATGAAGCGCGATCTCGGCTTTCTCGACGGTCGCGGCTAGCCTGCCGCCGTGGGGGCGTCCCCCTTCTGCCGCCAGGCGGCGAAGGCGAGCAGCACTTCCGACGCGGTCATCGCGGCGATGACCGCCGGGCGCTTGTCGTCCACCGCCGTGCCGCCGATCGGCAGGACCAGCCGGTCGGCCGCGCTGCGGTCGATGCCCTGCCGTTCCAGATGGTGCAGGAAGGAGGCGCGTTTCGACGTCGAGCCGACCATGCCGACATAGGCAAGGTCGGTACGGGCAAGCGCTTCCTGCCCGATCAGGAAATCCAGCGCATGGTCGTGGGTGACGATGACGACGGCAGAGCCCGGCGGAATGTCGGCGACCAGCGCCTCCGGCAGGGCGGCAAGGCGGTGGTGCACCTCGGAGGTGAGCTGGTCGAGTTCGCTCTGGCGCGCCTCCACCACGAAGATGTTGAGCGGCAGCATGGTCAGCGCATCCGCCAGCGCCCGGCCGACATGGCCGGCGCCGAAGACCCAGACCTGCGGCTTGCGCCGTTCCTCTTCGGCAAGGCGTGCCTCGAGCGCCTCGCGGGCCTGCGCGTCGGCAAAGGTGAAGGTGAGCTCGACGCGCCCGCCGCAACACTGGCCGATCTCGGGGCCGAGCGGAATGTCGAGCCTCGCCTCGCCGCCGGTATCCGCCAGCATCTTTCGCGCATTCTCGATGGCATCGTATTCGAGCTGGCCGCCGCCGACGGTGCCGTGGATTTCCGTCGGCGCCACCAGCATGAACGTGCCTTCGTCGCGCGGGGTCGAACCCTTGGCGGCGGTGACCTCGACGATGACGACGCGGTGTTCCCGGGCGAGAAAGCCCTCCAGACTGTCCTGCAGAAAGTTCATGTCATCCTTCTTTGACGGCCCTCAGCCGTCCGATGGCCGACACGCGCCTGGGCGTGGGGCGGTTTGGCCGCCGCCGGGAAGGGGCGGCCTGTGGCGGAGCACGGTGCCCAGCCATCGCGAACACGCGGATACACAGGGTGCCCGCGCGTCCGTTTCTACTGGGCGGTCCAGCCGCCATCCACCGATATATGGGTGCCGTTGATCGACTTTGCCGCATCGGAGGCGAGGAAGAGCGCGATGGCCGCGACCTCGTCGACCCCGACGAACTCCTTGGTCGGCTGGAACTTCAGCATGACGTCGGACTTCACCTCAGCCTCGCTGATGCCGCGGGCCCTGGCCGTGTCGGGGATCTGCTTTTCGACGAGCGGCGTCAGCACGTAGCCGGGGCAGATGGCGTTGACGGTGATGCCGTTCTCGGCGACTTCCAGCGCGACGGTCTTCGTCAGGCCCATGATGCCGTGTTTCGCGGCCACATAGGCGGACTTGAACGGCGAGGCGACGAGGCCATGCGCCGAGGCGACGTTGATGACGCGGCCCCAGCCCTTGCGCTTCATGTGCGGAATGGCGGCGCGGATCGTGTGGAAGGAACTGGAGAGGTTGATCGCGATGATCTGGTCCCACTTCTCCACCGGGAAATCCTCGATCTTCTCGACGTGCTGGATGCCGGCATTGTTGACGAGGATGTCGACGCCGTCGAATGCTTCCACCGCCGTCTCGACGAGGTCGGAAATCTCGTGCGGCTTCGTCATGTCGGCGGGGTGATAGAGCACGCGTCCCTTGCCGAGGCCGTCGAGCCTTGCGCGGATCGCCTCGATCTCGTCCGCCGCGCCGAACCCGTTGATGACGACATTGGCGCCGCTTTCGGCGAAGGCGGTGGCGATGGCAAGGCCGATGCCGCTGGTGGAGCCCGTTACGACGACGCTTTTCATGCTTGCTGTCTCCCGATCATGCTGCGTTGCGGTAGCCTACGCCCAAAACTCGCGCGATGACAATTGCGTTTTCCGCGCGGTACAGTCCCGCTGAGGGCAGAGCGCGACTTGCGTTTTATTTTCCTTTGACATTCGTTTTAGTATCGTATTGAAGATTCCGAAGGGTCTGGGAGCGACCCGCAGCTGGGAGGAAGAGATGGGCGGATATGTTCTCGCGATCGATCAGGGCACCACATCGAGCCGGGCGATCGTCTTCGACGGCAAGCAGAAGGTCGTCGGTTCCGGCCAGAAGGAATTCACGCAGCATTTTCCGCAGTCCGGCTGGGTCGAGCACGATCCGGAGGAAATCTGGGACAGCGTCGTCTGGTCCGTCAAGGCCGCGCTGAAGAAGGCGGGCCTTGCCGCCTCCGACATTTCCGCCATCGGCATCACCAACCAGCGCGAGACGGTCGTCGTCTGGGAGCGCGAGAGCGGCAGGCCGATCCACAATGCCATCGTCTGGCAGGACCGCCGCACCGCCTCCTATTGCGAGAAGCTGAAGAAGCAGGACCTCGAAAAGACCTTCACCAGGAAGACGGGCCTGCTGCTCGATCCCTATTTCTCCGGCACTAAACTCTCCTGGATGCTCTCCAACGTGAAGGGCGCGCGGGCGCGGGCTGCCCACGGGCACCTCTGCTTCGGCACGATCGACACGTTCCTGATCTGGCGGCTGACGGGCGGCAAGTCCCATGTCACCGATGCCACCAATGCCAGCCGCACGCTGATGTACAACATCGCCTCCAACGCCTGGGACGACGAGCTGCTCGACATCCTGCGCGTGCCGAAGGCGATGCTGCCCGACGTGCTCGACTGCGCCGCCGATTTCGGCGTGACGGAAAAGGGCCTGTTCGGCGCGGAAATCCCGATCCTCGGCGTTGCCGGCGACCAGCAGGCGGCGACCATCGGCCAGGCCTGCTTCGAATCCGGCATGATGAAGTCCACCTACGGCACCGGCTGCTTCGCGCTGCTCAACACCGGCACCGACATGGTGCGCTCGAAGAACCGGCTGCTCACCACCATCGCCTACCGGCTCGACGGCGAGACGACCTATGCGCTGGAAGGCTCGATCTTCATCGCCGGGGCGGCCGTGCAATGGCTGCGCGACGGGCTGAAGGTCATCAAGGCCGCGCCCGACACAGGCGACCTTGCCGCCAAGGCCGATCCGACGCAGAACGTCTACCTCGTGCCCGCCTTCACCGGCCTCGGCGCGCCGCACTGGGACCCCGACGCCCGCGCCGCCATCTACGGCATGACGCGCAATACGGGGCCGGCGGAATTCGCCCGCGCCGCGCTGGAGGCCGTTTGCTACCAGACGCGCGACCTGCTCGACGCCATGCACAAGGACTGGAAGGCGAACGGCAAGGAAACGGTGCTGCGCGTCGACGGCGGCATGGTCGCCTCCGACTGGACCATGCAGCGCCTTTCCGACATCCTCGACGCGCCCGTCGACCGTCCGACCATCCTGGAAACGACCGCGCTGGGCGCCGCATGGCTCGCCGGCCAGCGCGCGGGCGTCTGGCCGGACCGCAAGGGGTTCGCCAAGTCCTGGGCGCGGGATACGCGCTTCGAGCCCAAGATGGATGAGAAGACCCGTGCGGTGAAGATCAAGGGCTGGAAGGACGCGGTGCGGCGCACGCTGAGCAACGGATAGGCTACCGGCAACTGCCTGTGCGGCTGATGGTGACGGGGAGAGCGTGATGCCTGAAGCGGCGGTGATTTTCGATTGCGAGTTTCTCTCGGCCGAAGGCGCTCAGCGGCGGCTCTGGTGCGGGCCTTACGATCCTGATCCGCTGGTGGTGCAGATCGGGGCGGTCAAGCTTCGGCTGGCCGGCGATTTCGAAATCGAAGACGCGTTCAACGTTTATGTGGAGCCGCGCGACAGGTATGGCCGCCGCTGCGCGATCGATCCCTTCCTCACGGCGCTGATAGGTATTGGCGACGGCATGATCGATGCTTCCGGAATCGACCTGAAAACGGCGCTCGCACGGTTCGCCGACTATGCGCGCGGCCTGGTGCTCTGGTCGTGGGGCAAGGACGAACTCGGCATGTTGGCGACGAGTTGCTATGTCGCCGGGATTACGCCGCCCATCGCCGCGAACCGATTCGACAATGCGTGCAAGTTGCTGCTGCACGGCGGCATGGCGTATGAGGATATGCAGAAGACGCCCAGCAGCGGGCTCATGGCGTTATACGGTCTCGACCAGGGTTCGCTCCGCGCCCACGATGCCGTCGACGATGCCCGATCGGTCGCTTTTGTCCTGCAGCACCTGCTGCGTTCCGGCCGGCTGACGCCCGCGGATTTCGATCTTTCCTAGGCTCTCATCACCCGCCTTCATCCCTATCATCAAAAATATTCCGGTGCGCCCTGTCGGCTGAGACGCTACTCCTACGTCTTTCAACCAACGGGAGTTCACCATGCTGTATGCCGTTCTTTGTTACGACGCCGAAAGTGAAGTCAACGCCTGGAGCAAGGAGCTCGACGCGAAGGTCATGGCCGATCTCGGGGCGGTCAACCAGCGTTATGCCGAGGCGGGCAAGCTCGGTCCGGTCGCGCGGCTGATGCCGACGACGGCGGCGGTCACCGTGCGCAAGGGCGCGACGGACGATATCGTCATGGACGGCCCCTTCGCCGAAACCAAGGAACAGTTCCTCGGCTTCTTCGTGCTCGACGTGGAGACGCTGGAGGAGGCGATCACCTTTGCCCGCGAGCTTTCGGCGGTCAATCCGGCCAACGGCACCTATGAGGTTCGGCCGCTGCAGTATTTCAATCCGGGAGTACCCATCACATGACAGAGCTTGCCTGGATCGATCTGGCGCTGACCTCGGCGCGGCCGCAGGCCATGGGGGCGCTGTTGCGCTACTTCCGCGACCTCGACATGGCGGAGGAGGCCTATCAGGAGGCTTGCCTGCGTGCGCTGAAGACCTGGCCCGACAAGGGCCCGCCGCGCGATCCGGCAGCCTGGCTCATCTTCGTCGGCCGCAACAGCGGCATCGACCAGGTGCGCAAGCGCGCCAGGCACCAGCCGCTGCCGCCGGAGGAGGTGCTGTCCGACCTGGAGGACACGGAAAGCGACCTTGCGGACCGGCTGGACGGCGCGCATTACCGGGACGACATTCTCCGCCTGCTCTTCGTCTGCTGCCACAGGGACCTGCCGGCGACCCAGCAGATCGCGCTGGCGCTGCGCATCGTCTCGGGCCTGTCGGTCCGGCAGATCGCCCGCGCCTTCCTCGTCTCGGAGGCGGCGATGGAGCAGCGCATCACCCGGGCGAAAGCGAAGGTGGGCGCGGCCGGCATTCCCTTCGAGACGCCGGATGCGGTGGCCCGGGCCGAGCGGCTCGGTCTCGTCGCGGCGATGATCTATCTCGTCTTCAACGAGGGCTATTCGGCGGGCGTTCCCGACAAGGCGGATACGCCGTTCTGCGCGGAGGCGATCCGGCTGGCGCGGCTGCTCCTGAAACTCTTTCCGGCCGAGCCGGAGATCATGGGCCTGACGGCGCTGCTGCTGCTCCAGCATTCGCGGCTTGCGGCCCGCTTCGACAAGGACGGGCAGATCGTGCTCCTGGAGGACCAGGACCGTTCGCTCTGGGACCGCAGCCTGATCGACGAGGCGCTGGTGCTGATCGACAAGGCGATCCGCCACCGCGCGCCCGGCGCCTTCCAGATCCAGGCGGCGATCGCCGCGCTGCATGCCCGCGCGAAAACGGCGGCGGAGACGGACTGGCTCGAGATCGACCTGCTCTACCAGACGCTGGAGCGCCTGCAGCCCTCGCCGGTGGTGCGGCTCAACCGCGCCGTCGCCGTCTCGAAGCGCGAAGGGCCGGAGGCGGCGCTGGCGCTGATCGAGCCGCTTGCCGACAAGCTGAACGGCTATTTCTATTTCCACGGGCTGCGCGGCGGCCTGCTCAAGCAGCTCGGCCGCTATGGCGAGGCGCACGAAGCCTTCGACCGCGCCATTGCGCTCGCCACGAGTTCGGCGGAGGCGGCCCATATCCGCCAGCATCTCGACAGCATGCAGCGCGAAAGGGCCGCAGCCGAAAAATAACCCCTTTTCGGTGTCGGACTGGCCGTCCGCCGGGCGTCCTTGCGATGAACCGCCGAACATATTCAACGAGGAGCCAGACATGACCGACGCCGAGATCAAGCCCGCCAACAACCGCGAACTGGTGCTGACCCGCGTGCTGAACGCAACGCCCGCCCAGCTCTTCAAGGCCTGGACGACGCCGGAGCTGATGAAGGAATGGTTCGCGCCGAAACCCTACGAGACGCCGGTCATCGAGATCGAGCCGCGCGACGGCGGCAAGTTCCGCACGGTCATGACCGGCCCGGACGGTTTCCACATGGACAACACCGGCATCTTCCTGAAGGTGGAGAAGGACAGGCGCATCATCACGACCGATGCCTTCGGCCCCGACTGGAAGCCCACCGAAAAGGCCTTCTTCAGCGCCGAGATTCTCTTCGACGACCTCGGCGACGGCAAGACCCGCTACACCGCCATCGCCCGCCACTGGACCGTCGAGGACTGCGAGATGCACGAGAAGATGGGTTTCCACGAGGGCTGGGGCCAGGTGGCGACGCAGCTGGAAGCAGTGGCTTCGCGGCTCTGATGAAGACGCTTTGCATCGCCCTCCATGTGTAGTAATGTTGCTACATATGGAGGGCGCCATGGCGGTCATGTCCAGCCGGGAATTCAATCAGGATACGGGCAAGGCCAAGAGGGCCGCTGAAAATGGCCCCGTCTTCATCACGGATCGTGGCCGGCCGGGCCACGTCCTGCTCTCCATCGAGGATTACAGGCGGTTGATCAGCGGCGAGAAGACGCTTGCCGACCTGCTGGCCATGCCGTCCGGCGAGGACGTTGAGTTCGATCCACCGAAGCTCTCCGATATCGGCGTGAAGCCGGCGGATCTCGGCTGATGTATCTGCTCGACACGAATGTCGTGTCCGAACTGCGGAAAACCTCGTCCGGCCGTGTCGATGCCCATGTCTTGCGCTGGTCGCAATCTGTGCCGCCGCCGCTCTGCCATATCTCGGCAATGTCGATGCTCGAACTGGAGATCGGCGTGCGCCAGATGGAACGCCGGGACGAGCCGCAAGGACTGGCTCTCCGCCGCTGGCTGGACGAGGTGGTGCTGCCGTTCTTCGCCGGGCGTGTCCTTCCGGTCGATCTTGCCGTGGCGCTGCGCTGCGCGGAACTGTCGGTTCCCGATCGGCGGCCGGAGCGGGATGGCTTGATCGGCGCGACGGCTCACGTTCACAACATGATTCTCGTTACGCGCAATGTGGCGGATTTCGCGGACATGGATATCCGCTTGCTGAACCCCTGGCTCGCCGGGTGAACACACTGTTTCCCGAACGGCCCTTTCAACCCGCCTGCGCCGGCCATATCTCTGGGTAAATCCCTCTTGCCTGGAATATCCCATGGAACTTGGCCTCTATACATTTGCCGACGTCGATCCCAACGCCGCCGACAAGGGGCGGGAAGGGGAGCGGCGGCTGAAGGACCTTCTGGAGGAGATCGCGCTTGCCGACCAGGTCGGGCTCGATGTCTTCGGGCTCGGCGAGCATCACCGGGCGGACTATGCCGCCTCGGCGCCGGCTGTCGTGCTGGCCGCCGCCGCCGCGCGGACCAGGACCATCCGGCTGACGAGCGCGGTGACGGTGCTTTCCTCGGACGACCCGGTGCGCGTCTTCCAGCAGTTCTCGACGGTCGCCCTTCTTTCCGGCGGCCGGGCGGAGATCATGGCCGGGCGCGGCTCCTTCATCGAATCCTTCCCGCTCTTCGGCTATGCGCTCGATGATTACGACCGGCTCTTCGAGGAGAAGCTGGACCTGCTGCTGGCGCTCAACGAGAGCGAGACCGTGTCGTGGAACGGCACGATGCGCCCGCCGCTGCCGGGGCTCGGCGTCTATCCGCGCCCCGCGCATGGCCGCCTTCCGATCTGGATCGCCGTCGGGGGCACGCCGCAATCGGTGGCGCGGGCGGGGGCCTACGGGCTGCCGCTGGCGCTTGCCATCATCGGCGGCACGCCGTCGCGCTATGCGCCACTCTTCGATCTCTACCGCGAGGCCGCGCGCCGCGCCGGGCAGGATGCGGGCGGGCTGAAGACGAGCATCAACGTGCACGGTTTCATCGCCGACACCACCGCGGCCGCGGCCGACACCTTCTACGGCCCGCAGGCCGAGGTGATGAACCGCATCGGCCGCGAGCGCGGCTGGGGGCCGACGAGCCGGGTGCAGTTCGACCAGTCGATCGGGCCGACCGGCCATCTCTTCCTCGGCGATCCGGAAACGGTGGCGAAGAAGATCGTCGCCCACCACCGGATCTTCCGCAACGACCGCTTCCTGCTGCAGATGGCGATCGGCCCGATGCCGCACGGGGCGGTGCTGCGCGGCATCGAGCTCTACGGCACGAAGGTCGCCCCGCTGGTGCGCGAGATGCTGGCGGACGACGCGAAGGGCGACGTGGCCGCTTCCGCCTGACAAGGGCGCGCGGGCATGGTAAGAGGCCCGCGAAAGAGAGACGCGATGACCCTGGAAAACGATGAAGACCTCAACGGCCTGAAGGCCATCGGCCGGATTTGCGCCAATGTGCTGCAACACATGTCGACCGCCATCCGGCCGGGCATGACGACCGCCGAGCTCGACCTGATCGGCCGGCGCATGCTGGAGGCGGCAGGGGCGCGCTCGGCGCCGGAAAGCTGTTATGCCTTTCCGGGCGCGACCTGCATCAGCGTCAACGAAGAGGTGGCGCACGGCATTCCGGGCGAGCGGGTGATCCGCGACGGCGACCTCGTCAATATCGATGTCTCCGCCGAGCTCGACGGCTATTTCGCCGATACCGGCGCCTCGTTCACGGTCGGGCGGTCGACGCCGGCCGTCGAGCGCCTGTGCCGCGACGGCAAGCGCGCGCTCTGGGTCGGGCTGAAATCGGTGCGGGCCGGCAGGCCGCTCGCCGAGGTCGGCAATGCCATCGGCGAATTCGCCCGCAAGAACCGATATACGCTGATCGCCAACCTCGCCAGCCACGGCGTCGGCCGCTCGCTGCACGAGGAGCCGACGGAAATCGCCACCTGGCCGGATCCGCAGGAAAAGCGCCGCATGACGGAAGGCCTCGTCTTCACCGTCGAGCCGTTCCTCTCGCTCGGCGCCAACTGGGCGGAAGGCGGCAGCAACGACGAGTGGACGCTCTACAGCGAGCCGAGCGCGCCGACGGTGCAGTTCGAGCACACGGTCGTCGCCACCCGCAACGGGCCGCTCGTGGTGACGCTGCCGGGCTGAACCGGGAACAGGAACCGTCTTTACCAGCCTTGTCGTTCAACGGACCATCGCGGCTCGGGGTGTTACAACGGTGCCCCGTTGTCCGGGCCGGCGTAAAGGGACATTCGCGTTGAACATCACCGTTCTTGGCGGCGCGCCTTCCATTAAATCTCGGTAATCCGGGCGCTTGGCGATTGTTGCGATGCGTAAACTCCTCTAGGTTCTGCGCGAACCGGCGGCATTGCTGCCCCATGCAAACGAGAGTTTCGCACCTTGTTCCACTCCTTCTTCCCGCAGCCGAAGCTGTTCTTTTCCTCCCTTGTTGTCTGGACGCTGCTTTCGATCGCGGCCTGGTACACGGTCGGCGCCAATTTCGGTGCGCTGATCGGCCTGCCGCCGCTGCCGGCCGGCACGGAGCCGCCGGTCGGCCTCGGTTACTTCGTGACGCCGGACAACATCTGGTTCTATCTCTATTTCCTGATCTGCACCGGCCTCTTCGGCCTGTTCTGGCAGATCCGGGCGAAGGATCACCCCTGGACCAACTGGTCGATATGGGGTTCGGCCTTCATCATCTTCTCGACCTATTTCAGCGTGCAGGTCTCGCTCGCCATCAACAACTGGCGCCGCCCCTTCGGCGATACCCTGCAGAACGCGCTGCAGGGCACGGGCGGTGTCACCACGCAGAACTTCTTCGACCTGATGCTGATCTTCTGCCAGATCGCCTTCATCAGCGTCTTCGTCTACGTCATCACGCGCTTCTTCGTCAGCCACTATGTCTTCCGCTGGCGCACGGCGATGAACAACTACTACATGTCGCTCTGGCCGCGCGTGCGGCATATCGAGGGCGCCTCGCAGCGCGTGCAGGAAGACACGATGCGCTTCGCGACGATCACCGAAGGCCTCGGCGTCAGCCTGATCGACGCGGTGATGACGCTGATCGCGTTCCTGCCGGTGCTCTTCGCCCTCTCCGTGCATATCGGCCCGCTGCCGGTCATCGGCGAAGTGCCGCATGCGCTGTTCTGGGCGGCGATCCTCTGGTCGGCTTTTGGCACCTTCCTGCTCGCCTTCGTGGGGATCAAGCTGCCGGGGTTGGAATTCCGCAACCAGCGTGTCGAGGCCGCCTACCGCAAGGAGCTGGTCTATGGCGAGGACGACGAGACCAAGGCCCAGCCCCCGACGGTGCGCGAGCTGTTCGACAACGTCCGGATGAACTATTTCCGGCTCTATTTCCACTATCTCTATTTCAACGTCGCCCGCATGTTCTATCTGCAGGCCGACAACCTCTTCGTCTACTTCATCCTCGTGCCGACCATCGTCACCGGCAAGATCACCTACGGCATCCTGCAGCAGATCCTGACGGCCTTCGGCCAGGTCTCCAGCTCGTTCCAGTATCTTGTGAACTCGTGGTCGACGATCATCGAGCTGCAGTCGATCCACAAGCGCCTCAAGGCTTTCGAAGCGGCGATCGATGGGCAGGAGCTGCCGAGCATCGACCAGCAGTTCATCGCGGCCGGTGGCAACGAGGAACTGGCGCGGTAGGCTTGGCCGTCAGAGGGCGGCTCCGGCCGCCTTCTTTTCTTTCGCGAGAATGTCCATCGCCTCGGCATAGCTGACGCAGGCGACGTCCTGTTTGCCGCAGGTCTCCGTCAGGAAGCGGTCGAGCGCGCGCCAGTAGGCGCCGGCGTTCATCTCCACGAAATGGAAGCCGAGCTGGAGGGGGATGCGCTCGCCGTCATATTGCTTCGTGAAGGCGTCGCGATAGGCCTGAAGCGTGCTTTCCTCGAAGGCGGCGCTCTTTTCCGGCACCTCCTTGCCCTTGGAATGGCGGACATAGAGGTTGTAGTCCATGGCGATGACCGGGCGCCGGGCGGCGCCTTCCGGCACGAGGGGCAGGGCGAAGCGGGCGATCTCGCCGCTTGCGACCGGCATGGCGGGTCCCTTCGAGACGAGGCTGGCATCATAGGTGAAGCCGTGTGCCTCCAGCGCCTTGATCAGCCCGCTGCCGGCGGAAAGATAGGGCGCGCGGAACCCCTTGATATCCTCCTTGACGAAGCGCTGCCAGTCCGCCGGCTCCCGCTCGCCGACGCCGGCATTCTGCCAGGCGTTCTTCAGCGTCTCGTGGAAGAAGGTGAACTCGCCCTTCCAGTCCTCCGCGCTCCATTTGCCCCCGTCGAAATGGCCGCAGGCGTGGCTGCCGATATCGTGGCCCTCGAGCTTTGCCAGCCAGATCTCGCCGAGGCGCAGGATCGTGTCCTCCCGGTCCGGGGAGAAGCCGACATTGGAGCGTCCTCGCTTTTCGTGCGGCGCCTGGTATCGGGCGCGCTCGTCCTTGGGGAAGAGGAAGGTGCAGGAGAGGAAATAGGTGAAATGCGCGCCGGTGCGTTTCGCCATGGCGCGGCTCTTCTCCCACAGGAGGTTGTCGTGTGCCCCGTCGAAGGAGACGATGACGAGCTGCTTGCGCTTAGCGGTCTCGATCGTGTCGTCCTTGGCAAGGGCCGGGCCGGCGGCGAGCGCGGCGGCGAGGGGAAGGAGGACGATCCGGAACGAGACTGAAGACGACATGGCTACCCGCGACAATTTGCAAAGGGGTTTTCATGGTTCGCGAATGCGGCAATCCTTTGATCGGGCTGGAATTGTCGCCGTGCGAGGGCTATTCCAGAGGAAACGGCCGCGGGCCGTCTTTTCTTCAAGGGGCATTTTCATGACGTTGCTCATCGCCGGTCTTGTTCTTTTCATCGTCACCCATCTTCTGCGCCCCTTCGCGCCGGGCCTGCGCAATGCGGGCATCGCCGCTCTCGGCAAGCCGGGCTGGATGGCGCTGCATGGCATCGTCTCGCTGCTCAGCCTCGCGCTCATCGCCTACGGTTTCGTCGATGCGCGCGAGAATGGCGGCGAGATGCTCTATTTCCCGCCGACCTTCCTGTCGCATATCGCGCTGACGCTGATGCTGATCGCCTCGATCTGTCTCGTCGCCGGCTTTCTGCCGGCCGGGCATATCCGCACGAAGCTGAAGTTCCCGCTGCTCGTCGCCATCAAGATCTGGGCGCTGGCCCATCTCCTGGCGAATGGCGAGAGCTATTCGGTGCTGCTCTTCGTGACGATCCTCGCCTGGGCGGTCATCCTGCGCATCACGCTGAAGAAGCGCATCGCGGCCGGGGAGACGAGGCTGCCGGTCTTCGTTTCGGCGAAATACGATCTGATTTCCGTCGTCGTCGGCCTTGCGCTCTATGCGGCGATCGTCCTCAAGCTTCACGAATGGGTGATCGGTGTTCCACCCCTGCCGTGATCATCGCCTGATCCCCGGCTTTTCGCGCCTGCCCCCTTACAACGCCGCCAAAATGGGGTAGAAGGCGCTAACTTTAAGCGTGAATTCGAGCCGGGCAGAACATGGCAAATCAGGACGACAGCTTTATCCGCGAGGTGAACGAGGAACTGCGCTCCGACCAGATGCGTCTGGTCTGGAAACGTTTCGGTCGCATCTTCATCGGCGCCGCCGTCCTGGTCGTCCTCGGCACGATCGGCAAGGTGAGCTACGACTACTGGCGCGACAGCGAGGCCTCGGCCGCCGGCGACAGTTTCCTGGCCGCCCTGACGCTTGCCCGCGAGGGCAAGAATGAGGAGGCGCTCGCCGCGCTGACCGCGCTGGAGAAGGACGGCTTCGGCTCCTATCCGGTGCTGGCGCGCATGCGCTCTGCCTCGCTGCTGGCGACGACGGACGCGCAGGGCGCCGTCAATGCCTTCACGGCGATCGCCAAGGATGGTTCCGTGCCACAGGCGCTGCGCGATGCCGCGCGCCTGCGCGCCGCCTATCTGCTCGTCGACACCGGCACCTACGACCAGGTTTCCGCCGAAGCCGAGCAGCTTGCGACGCCGCAAAGCGCGCTGCGCCATTCCGCGCGCGAGGTTCTCGGTCTCTCCGCCTACAAGCACGAGGATTATGCGCGCGCCAAGGAATGGTTCGACGCGATCCTTTCCGACAACGAGAGCCCGCGCAACGTCGCCAACCGGGCGCAGATGCTGCTTGACCTGATCGCCGCAAGCGGCAAGCTGTCCTCCTGATCTCGTATCATTTTTGACGCAGTTCCGGATGAAAGACCGCTTCGCCCTTTTACCGGAATTGCTTTAGCCGGCCACCGAAACGGAACACATCCATGAGCTTCACCGTCGCCATTGTCGGACGCCCCAATGTCGGCAAGTCCACCCTGTTCAACAGGCTCGTGGGCAAGAAGCTCGCGCTTGTCGACGATACGCCCGGTGTCACCCGCGACCGCCGCCCCGGCGATGCGCGGCTCGTCGACCTGAAATTCCGCATCATCGACACGGCCGGCCTCGAGGAGGCCGCGCCCGATACCCTGCTGGGCCGCATGCGCGCCCAGACGGAGGCGGCGATCGACGAGGCGGACCTCTCGCTCTTCGTCGTCGATGCCAAGATGGGCCTGACGCCGGTCGACCAGGCGCTTGCCGACATGCTGCGCCGCAAGGGCAAGCCGGTGGTGCTCGTCGCCAACAAGTCGGAGGCCCGCGGCTCCGACGGCGGTTTCTACGATGCCTTCACGCTCGGCCTTGGCGAGCCGACGCCGATTTCCGCCGAGCACGGCCAGGGCATGCTGGACCTGCGCGACGCCATCGTCGCGGCGATCGGCGAGGACCGTGCCTTTCCCGAGGACGACGAGGCCGTCACCGATGTCGACGTGCGCGCCGAGGCGGCTGCCGAGGGCGCCGGAGAGGACGAGGATTTCGAGCCGGAATATGACGAGACGAAGCCGTTGCGCGTCGCCATCGTCGGCCGCCCGAATGCCGGCAAGTCCACGCTGATCAACCGCTTCCTCGGCGAGGACCGGCTCCTGACCGGCCCGGAGGCCGGCATCACGCGCGATTCGATCTCCGTCGAATGGGACTGGAAGGGCCGCACGATCAAGATGTTCGATACGGCCGGCATGCGCCGCAAGGCCAAGGTGCAGGAGAAGCTGGAAAAGCTCTCCGTCGCCGACGGCCTGCGTGCCATCCGCTTTGCCGAGACGGTCGTCATCGTTTTCGATTCGACCATCCCCTTCGAGAAGCAGGACCTCCAGATCGTCGACCTCGTGCTGCGCGAGGGCCGCGCCGCCGTGCTCGCCTTCAACAAGTGGGACCTGATCGACGACCCGCAGGCCGTTCTTGCGGATCTGCGCGAAAAGACCGATCGCCTCCTGCCGCAGGCGCGCGGCATCCGCGCCGTGCCGGTTTCCGGCCAGACGGGCCGCGGCCTCGACAAGCTGATGCAGGCCGTCATCGACACGGACCGCACCTGGAACCGCCGCATTTCCACCGCCAAGCTGAACCGCTGGCTGGATGCGCAGCAGACGCAGCATCCGCCGCCGGCCGTTTCCGGCCGCCGCCTGAAGCTGAAATACATGACGCAGGTGAAGGCCCGTCCGCCGGGCTTCATGATCTCCTGCACGCGCCCCGATGCGCTGCCCGAATCCTACATCCGCTACCTGACGAACGGCCTGCGCAACGACTTCAACCTGCCGGGCGTGCCGATCCGCATCCACTTCCGCGCATCGGACAATCCGTTCGCGAACAAGGCGAAGAAGAAGCGCTGAGCGCCCTTTTGCCTTTCGGCGGATATGGCGTTTGCCCCTCACCCTAACCCTCTCCCCGCAAGCGGGGAGAGGGGACTTGCCCCGCGAACGGGTATTAGTTGGGGAAACCGGCGCGGCATATCCCCTTCGCCCCGTTTACGGGGAGAAGGTGGCCGGCAGGCCGGATGAGGGGCCGGAGTCGTTGCCCGGGTGACCTCAGCCCTCCGGCAGCTTGTCCTTCGCCACCAGCGCGCCGTGATGCTGGATGACCGCGGCCGCGACATCGGCGGCGAAGCGGGCGGCCTCTTCCGGTGCGGCGCCTGTCGCGAGGCGGGCGAGGAAGGCGCCGTTGAAGCTGTCACCGGCGCTGGTCGTGTCGACGATCTTCTCCACCCTGGCGGACGGCGCATGGCTGCGTTTCTCGCCGAAGACGAGGGTCGCGCCTTCGGCGCCGTCCTTCACGACAAGCCCGTCGACGCCGAGCGCGCGGTAGCGGGCAATGGTTTCCTCCAGCCCGGCATCGCCGAAATGCGTCGTCTCGTCGTCGAGGCTCGGCATGACCAGCGTCGCGGCGCGCGCGCCCGCGGTGATCGTCGCGCGCATGCGCTCGGCATCGTCCCAAAGACGCGGGCGGATGTTGGGGTCGAAGACGACGCGTTTTCCCGCGGCCTTGGCGCGGCGCAGCTCGGCGAGCAGCGTCTCGACATCCTCGGCCGGCAGGATCGCCAGCGTGATGCCGGAAAAGGCCACGATGTCGGACGCGTCGATGGCCGCGCGCAGCCGGTCGCCGTCGCGTGCCAGCAGCTTTGCCGCCGAAACGGAGCGCCAGTAGGAGAAGCTGCGCTCGCCGTCCTTCAGGTGGATCATGTAAAGGCCCGGCGAGCGGCCCTCGATGCGCGCGACATATCCGGTGCCGATGCCGTGGCCATCCATGAAGGCAAGCATCTCGTCGGAGATCATGTCGGTGCCGACGGCCGAGAAATAGTCGACGTTCCAGTCGTCGGGCAGGTACTGGCGGGCATAATAGGCGGTGTTGAACGTGTCGCCGGCAAAGCTCTTGCGCAGGAGGCCGCCCTCGGCCTGCATCAGTTCCACCATGCATTCACCGATCGTGAGCAATCGTGCCGTCATGTTCCAAGGTCCTCCCGGCTAGTTCCGCCGGAAAGAGGAAATACTGTCAAAGAGTTGCTGCGGCAAGCGGATGCCTGCGCTTTCGGCCTCGCGCTGACGTTTCACCCGGTCGAGGCCGGGAACGTGCACGTTGTGGTCTGTCGACAGCCTGTCCGCCTGCCGCGCCAGCCGCACTGGAAAATTGTCGGCGAAGAGCTGCGGCGAGAGCGCCAGGACGAACAGCCCGACACCCGGTGAGGTGTCGCCGGCCTGGAAATCGGCGGCGTCGAGCGACCAGTTGCCGCCGGTAAGGCCCGCGGCTAGGACTTCGACCATGAGGGCGATGTTGGCGCCGCGGCTGCCGCCGAAGGCGGTCAGCGCGCCCTGCATGGCGGCGAAGGGATCGGTCGTCGGCCGCCCATCCTGATCGACCGCCCAGGTGTCCGGGATGGGCTCGCTGCGTGCGGCGGCGGCGCGGATATTGACCAGTGCGGTCGCGCTCGACGACTGGTCGATCAGCAGGATCCCGCCGTCATCGCGCGGCGCGGCGAAGGCGAGGGGATTGGTGCCGTAGACCGGATGGCGGCTGCCGGCGCCGGCCAGCACGGCATGGCTGTTGGTCGCGACGAGGGCGACGAGGCCTTCGCTCGCGAGATTTGCCGCATACCAGCCGAGTTCCCCGGTCGTGTAACTGTTGCAAACGGTGAAGACGGCGATGCCGAAGGTCTTCGCCTTCGACGCAAGCTCTTCGCGCGCAATCGAGAAGCCGTGCTGCGCCACGCCGCCCATCGCGTCGCATTTCAGGATGGCCGGCACGGGTGAGGTGATGAGCGGTTCGGCCTTGCCGGCGATCCTGCCGTCCACGAGACTTCTGAGATAGTCCGTCAGATGGCTGAAGCCGACGGCCGGCTTGCCCGCCAGTTCCGCCTCCACGGTCGCCTCGGCGAGGGCCGCCGCCGCGGCCTCCACCATGCCGACGCGCATCAGCGCCGTTCGGGCAAGGTCGCGCGCTTCCTGCGGGGAAAGGGTGACGGCATCGGTCATGGGGTCAACCTTCTCTATGGAATTTGCCGGCATCATCCCGATCGACCGGCCCCGCGTCAACCTTCGAAAAATCGCGGCCCGGGCCGTTTACGCTCCGCCGGGGCCGCGTTACATCTTGCCGGAGACAACCGAAAACCGGAGCGAAAAAAGCATGGCGAAGCCCCGCAAGAAGGCTGATGACTGGTGGCGCGGGGCGGTGATCTATCAGGTCTATCCCCGTTCGTTCCAGGACACGACCGGCGACGGCATGGGAGACCTGCGGGGCATCACGAAGCGGCTCGGACACATCGCCTCGCTCGGCGTCGACGCCATCTGGCTCTCGCCCTTCTTCAAGTCGCCGATGGCCGACATGGGCTACGACGTCTCGGACTATTGCGACGTCGATCCGATGTTCGGAACGCTCGCCGATTTCGACGCCATGCTGGCGGAGGCCCATCGCCTCGGCCTCAAGGTCATCATCGACCAGGTCATCTCGCACACGTCCGACCAGCATCCCTGGTTCGTCGAGAGCCGTTCCAACCGGAGCAACCCCAAGGCGGACTGGTATGTCTGGGCCGATCCCAAGCCCGATGGCACGGCGCCCAACAACTGGCTGTCGATCTTCGGCGGGCCGGGCTGGGAATGGGACGGCGTGCGCAAGCAATATTACATGCACAACTTCCTGATCTCGCAGCCCGACCTCAATTTCCACAATCCGGATGTGCAGGAGGCGCTTTTGAAGACCGTGCGCTTCTGGCTCGATCGCGGCGTGGACGGCTTCCGCCTCGACACGGTGAACTTCTACTTCCATGACAGGAAGTTGCGCGACAACCCGCCCCACGAGCCCGATCCCGAGGCGGTCGGCCTCGATGCGCCGGACGTCAATCCCTACGGCATGCAGACCCATCGCTACGACAAGACGCAGCCGGAGAACGTCGCTTTCCTCAAGCGGTTCCGCGCGCTGCTCGACGAATACGAGGGGCGCGCGACGGTGGGGGAGGTGGGCGACGGCGCCCGCTCGCTGAAGACCGTTGCCGACTATACGAGCGGCGGCGACAAGCTGCACATGTGCTACACGTTCGATCTTCTCGGGCCGGACTTCACCGCCGACCATGTGCGCAAATGCGTGCAGAGCTTCCAGCGCGCGGTGACGGACGGCTGGGTCTGCTGGGCCTTTTCCAACCACGACGTCAACCGCCATGTCAGCCGCTTCATCCGCGCGCCGGAGGAGCGCGAGCGCATCGCCAAGCTCGCCATCACCCTCTTGTCGACCCTGCGCGGCTCGATCTGCCTCTACCAGGGCGAGGAACTCGGCCTCACCGAAGCCGACCTCGCCTTCGAGGACCTGCGCGATCCCTACGGCATCCGCTTCTGGCCGGCCTTCAAGGGGCGCGACGGATGCCGCACGCCGATGCCCTGGCAGCACGGCGAGGCCCATGCCGGCTTCAGCACCGGCAAGCCCTGGCTGCCGGTGCCGCAGGACCACGCCCGGCTTGCCGTCGACGTGCAGGAGAAGATCGCCGGCTCGGTGCTCAACCACTACCGGGCCACGCTCGCCTTCCGCAGGGAACACGAGACGCTGCACGACGGCGACATGTCCTTCCTGCACTCCAACCACGACATCCTCGCCTTCACCCGCGAGAAGGGCGGCGAGAAACTGCTTTTCGTCTTCAACCTGACGCATGAAAAGGCCGAATTCGTGCCGGCCAAGTCGCTGAAACTCGGCGCACCGCTGTCGGTGCCCGGCTTCGGGGCGAAGCTGAAGGACGGAACGATCGAGCTGGACGGGCTGGATATGGCCTGCGTGCGGCTGTAGGGGTTTCCGGCAATTCCTGACCGTGCGGAAGCACGGTCTGCCAGTATTTCCCCCTCTGGGAGCGTTCTACCGTTTTCGTCCGACGAGCCGGTCGTAGTCGGCATGTGAGCCGATCCAGAACCAGACGAGAGTGTCGGTCTCCGCATCCCTGACGGCGAGGGCGCGCCAGGAAAGGCCCACCCGGGCCGACCAAAAGCGGCCAACGGGTTTGAGCTGCAGGGATGGGTGTGCGGGGTTAGCTTTCAGGAGGGCGAAATTCCTGTCGGCCTGTTCGCGTATATGAGAAGGCACCGCCGCGTAACACGTTCAGAACGTGTCCGTGGCATGATGCTTCAAAGCGGGCGTGTCCGATTGTTGCGGAATTCAGCCAAAGCGAGTTCGGCGAGCTCGTCCAGAGTGCCGTTTGCGGTGTCTTCGGCAAGGTCCCGATCCCACCGCTCCGCCTGAAGCGCTTCAAACCATGCGGAAAACCGGTCGAACTCTTCTGGGCTGAGTTCAGACACGCTTTTCTCAATCTGCTCCAGTTTCGTCATGTCGCGCTCCTTTCATGTCTATTCTATGCGAAGGAGCCGAACGCGGAAAGGCAAACCTCACCCCATCAGCATGAACCGGTCCACGTCCACCATCCCCCGGTCGGAGATCTTCAGGTGCGGGATCACCGGCAGCGGCAGGAAGGCGAGTTGGAGGAAGGGTTCCTCCAGCGTCGCGCCCAGCGCGAAGGCGGCCTGGCGCAGGTGGTGCAGCGTGTCGCGGACGGTCTCGTAGGGTTCGAGGCTCATCAGGCCGGCGACGGGGAGCGCGATCTCGCCGGTAACCCTGCCGCCATCCACCACGACGAAGCCGCCCTTGATCTCGCCGAGGCGGTTGGCGGCGAGCGCCATGTCGTCCTCGTCGACGCCGACGACGCAGATGTTGTGGCTGTCATGGCCGACCGTCGAGGCGATGGCGCCCTTCTTCAGCCCGAAGCCCTGCACGAAGCCGTTGGCATGGTTGCCGTTCCTACCGTGACGCTCGATGACGGCGACCTTGACGATGTCCTGCGCGAGATCGACGGTCGTCTGGTTGCCCTTGGTGGGCAGCCGGTAGCGGCGGTGCTCGGTGATGATCTTGCCCGGCAGGACGCCGATGACCGGCGTTTCGCCATCGGTGACGGGCACGGCGAAGTGGGCGGCGTTGACCGGGCGCGCCTTGACGCTGTCGAGCCCGACCGGCGCGACGGGTCGGCGCGTCGCAAAGAGCGCATCGCCCACCCTGCGGCCGGCGGAGAAGACCATCTCGGCCTTGCAGGTCTCCAGCGTGTCGACGATGACGAGGTCGGCGCGCCAGCCGGGCGCGACAAGGCCGCGGTCGCGCAGTCCGAAGGCCCTGGCCGCCGAGATCGAGGCGGCACGGTAGACGGCGAGCGGTGCGCGCCCATGGCTGATGGCGGTGCGGATCATGTAGTCGAGATGGCCCTGCTCGGCGATGTCGAGCGGATTGCGGTCGTCCGTGCACAGCGCGATGAAGGGCGAAAGGCGCTCGGTGATGATCGGCAGCAGCGCCAAGAGATCCTTGGAGACGGAGCCTTCGCGCACGAGGATGTGCATGCCCTTGCGGATCTTCTCCAGCGCTTCCTCGGCGGTGGTGCATTCGTGCTCGGTGCGGATGCCGGCGGCAAGATAGCCGTTGAGGTCCTTGCCCGAGAGCAGCGGTGCATGGCCGTCGATATGGCCGCCCTGGAAGGCCTCCAGCTTGGCAAGACAGACGGGATCCTTGTGGATGACGCCGGGGAAGTTCATGAATTCCGCAAGGCCGATCACCTTGGGATGGTCGCGGAAGGGCAGCAGGCGCTCGATCGGCAGGTCCGCGCCCGATGTTTCCAGATGCGTCGCCGGCACGCAGCTCGACAGCTGCACGCGGATGTCCATGATCGTCTCCAGCGCGCTGTCGAGGAAGAACGCGATGCCCTCCGTGCCGAGCACGTTGGCGATCTCGTGCGGGTCGCAGATCGCTGTCGTCACGCCATAGGGCAGCACGCAGCGGTCGAATTCGTGCGGGGTGACGAGCGAGGATTCGATGTGCAGATGCGTGTCGATGAAGCCGGGCACGACGATGCGGCCGGAAATGTCGATCTCCTCGCGGCCCTCGTAGTCGCCGCAGGTGCCGACGATGCGATCGCCCGAGATGGCGATGTCGGAGGCGACGAGGTCGCCTGTCACGAGATCGAAGAACTGCCCGCCCTTCAGCACGATGTCGGCAGGCTCCCGGCCGGTCCCCTGATCGATGAAGCGTTCCAAGTCGGTCATGGCGAAGTCTCCCGATTCCATTGGGGAGACTCTAGCGGTGCGGCGGGAAGAGGGAAGGGCCGGCGCGTCGAATTGCGCGTTCAGGCGGGAAAGGTGACGGTGAAGGCGAAGCGGGCGCGCGCTCCCGCGGCAAGCACGGTCGTGTAGGGACGGTCTCTCAATTCGCGCGAGCCGCCGAGTTCCGCAGCCGTGCCGTGCCAGGGCTCGACGCAGAGGAAGGGCGCGCCGGGCTTGGTCCACAGCGCGAGGTTCGGCAGATTCTCGAAGCGGAAGGCCAGCGCCGGCCCGCCTTCGGCGCCGTAGGCGAGGTCGTCGTCCGCGCCTTCGGGGAAGACGAGCGCGTCGTTCTCGAAGAGATCGGGGGAGAGGCGGAGCCGGCCCGCGGCAAAGGGCGAGGGCGTGCGGCCTTGCGACAGCAGGCCCTTCTCCAGCGGCTGGCGCCGCGGCTCCCCGGCATTGCCGAGCGTCACGGCATGCGGCCTTCCCGCCGCGCCGGGCAGAGGCCAGAGGAAGGCCGGGTGGAAGCCGAGACCGAAGGGCATGGCGGTCCTGCCGCGGTTTTCGACTTCGGCGGCGACGGTGAGGGTCGGGCCGTCCAGGCTGTGCTCGACGGAGAGCAGGAAGTCGAACGGATAGACGGCGCGGGTTTCGTCCGAGGCCTCCAGGCTGTAGCGGCACAGCGTGTCGCTTGCGGCGGCCAGCGAGAACTCCCGTCGCCTGGCGAAACCGTGCTGCGCCATCGCATGGGGCTCGCCGTCGATGAGGAGCGTATCGTCAGGCGCCTTGCCGACGATCGGGAAGAGCACCGGCGAGCGCCCCGTCCAGAAGGTGGCGTCGCCGTTCCACAGCCATTCCGCCCCGTCCCGGGTGGTGACCGACTGCATTTCGGCACCGAGCGAGGAGACATCAATCGACAGGAAGCCGTTCGCTATGCGGGTGGTGGTCGGCATGGGCTCGCCCTTAAGGTTTCTGGCGCGCAGAATAGCCCTCAAACGGGCCGGACTTGCAAGGCCCATCCGGCCACGGTTAAAGCATGCCGTGCGAAAGAACGCAGCGGACTTGCGACAATGGCATGCACTGAAAGATCGCGGCGTGCCATTCAGGGAGAAGCGGATGCAGCCGGCATGGACCACGAGGACACCGGGACCGTCGGAGATCGCGGCGCTGGCGCAGCTCTGGTTTGACGGATGGCAGGATGCGCATGCGGCGGTGCTTCCAGCGGCGCTTGCCAGCCTGCGCACGCGGCAGAGTTTTGCCGATCGCCTGTCGGCCATGCTGGCGGATGTGCGCGTGATCGGCGATCCGGACGCACCGCTCGGCTTCTGCGCCATCCGGCATGACGAGCTCGACCAGCTTTTCGTGGCGCCGGCAGGGCGCGGCAGGGGCGTTGCCGCCGCGCTCGTGGCGGATGCCGAAGGACGCCTTGCCGCCCGTGGCGTGGCGACCGCCTGGCTCGCCTGCGCGATCGGCAACCACCGCGCCGCCCGCTTCTACGAGAAATGCGGCTGGCACCTTGCCGCGACCGTCGTCCACCGGCTGGACACGACGGAGGGGGCTTTCGATCTGGAGGTCTGGCGCTATGAAAAGCGGCTTTCTCCGGCGGTTGCGGATTGATGGCGCATCGCCGCCATCCTATGTTGAGGACATGACCCGGAACGACGCGGCAGGCCCGATCATCGTCTTCGATGCGGAGTGCATTCTCTGCTCGGCCAATGCGCAATTCGTGCTCCGGCACGATCGCGCCCGGCGGTTCCGTCTTGCCTCCATGCAGAATGCGGTCGGCGCAGCGCTCTATCGCCGCTTCGGCATCGATCCGGCCGATCCCGAATCGATGATCGTCGTGGATGGCGACCGGCTGCTCAAGGACAGTGATGCGGTGCTGGCGATCTATGCCGGGCTCGGCTGGCCGTGGAAGGCGCTGTCCGCGCTGCGGTTCATCCCGCGCTTCCTGCGCGATCCCGCCTATCGCTGGCTGGCGCGCAACCGCTACCGGGTGTTCGGGCGACGGGACGCGTGCTGGATCCCCGCGCCGGAGGATGCGGACCGGGTGTTGTGAAGCGGGTCATCGTTCTCGGCGGATATGGCGGTTTCGGCGCCCGGCTGTCCCGGCTGTCCCGGCGGCTGGCGGCGGATGGCTGGGCGGTGCTGGTCGCGGGCCGCGACAGGGCAGCGGCGGCGCGGCTCGCCGAAGGCTTGCCCAATGCAGCGGCGCTTGCCGTCGATCGCAACGGCGATCTCGGCCCCGTGCTCGAGGCGCATCGTCCCTTCCTGCTGATCGATGCGGCCGGACCCTTTCAGGGCAGCGGCTACCATGTTGCGGAAGCCTGCATCGCGCGCGGGGTGCATTATGTCGACCTTGCGGATGCGCGGGACTTCGTCTGCGGCGTCGGACGGCTGGATGCGGCGGCGCGGGCGGCCGGAGTCGTGGTGGTCTCGGGCGGCTCCAGCGTGCCGGCGCTTTCGGGCGCGGTCATTGCCGAGCTGGCACGGGACATGGAGCGGGTGTGCTCGGTCGAGATGTCGATCAGCGCCTCGAACCGCGCGACGGCCGGCGCTTCCGTGGCGGCCGCGATCCTCAGCTATGTCGGAAAGCCGGTGCGCCTCTGGCGCGGCGGGCGCTGGCGGCAGGAGACGGGCTGGCACCGGTTGCGCCGGCAGGACTACGCTGTTGCCGGCCGGCCGCCCATCCGGCGGCTGGTGGCGCTTGCGGATGTGCCGGATCACGATATCGTTCCGGCGGCGCTGCCCGGCCGGCCGGCGAGCATTTTCCGCGCGGGACCGGAATTCTCCTTTCAGCTGCTGACGCTCTGGCTCTTGAGCTGGCCGGTGAAATGGGGATGGCCGGGCTCGCTTTCGCCCTTCGCTCGATGGCTGCTGCCGCTGCAGAAGCTGAGCGCCCGTTTCGGCACGGATCGTTCCGCCATGGTGATCGAGGTGAAGGGATTTTTCGAGGGGGCGCCGGTCCTCCGCCGCTGGACGCTGATCGCGGAAAATGGCGACGGCCCGGAGATCCCGACGATCGCCGCCCATGTCGCGGCCGATGCCATCGCGGCGGGACGCCTTGCGCCGGGCGCGCGACCGGCGGCGGGCGAGATGAGCCTTGCGCAATTCGCTCCCCACTTCGAAAGGCTCGCCCTCCATCGGGCGATCGAGAGCCTGCCCTATGTGCCGCTTTACCGCCGTGTCATCGGTGCGGTCTACGGCACGATGCCGCAGCCGGTGCGGGACATGCACGACCTTGTCGGCGATGCCGGGGCCGCGGGCTGGGGACGCGTGCGGCGGGGACGGTCGCGTCTGGCGCGGCTTGTCTGTGCCGTCATGCGCTTTCCGCCGGAGGGCGAGCACGACCTGCACGTTTCCTTCGAGGAGAGGGATGGCGTCGAGTGCTGGACGCGGGATTTTTCCGGCCATGTCTTTTCAAGCGAACTCAGCCAGAGCGGCGCACGCCTTGTCGAGCGGTTCGGGCCGATGCGCTTTTCCTTCGACCTGCCGGTGGATGCCTCCGGCCTGGCGATGGTGATGCGTGGATGGTCCGTCTTCGGCCTTCCGATGCCGCTGGCGCTGGCGCCGCGCAGCACGGCGCGCGAATGGGCCGAAGGCGAGGATTTCTGCTTCGACGTGCCGATCGGGCTGCCGGTCATCGGCGAGGTCGTGCACTATTCCGGACGGCTGCGGCGGCTCTGACGCGAACGGAAATGGCGGCCGAAGCCGCCATACCGCCGCCGGATCGTCCGGATCAGATGTTGTTCTGCAGCACCTCGCGCAGCTTGCCGAACAGTTCGTCGATCTCGCGCTTCTCGATGATGAGCGGCGGGGAGAGCGCGATGATGTCGCCCGTCGTGCGGATGAGAAGGCCCTTCTCATAGGCCTTGAGGAAGGCATTGAAGGCCCGCTTGGTCGGTTCGCCGGCGATGGAGGCGAGCTCGACGGCGCCGATCAGGCCGACATTCCGGATGTCGATGACGTTCGGGCAATCCTTCAGCGAATGCAGGCCTTCCTCCCAATAGGAGGCGAGTTCCGTGGCACGGGTCAGGAGACCCTCTTCCTTGTAGGTGTCGAGCGTGCCGAGCGCGGCGGCGCAGGCGATCGGGTTGCCGGAATAGGTGTAGCCGTGGAAGAACTCGATCATGTGCTCCGGGCCGTTCATGAAGGCGTCATGGATCTCGGAGGTCACGAAGACGGCGCCCATCGGGATCACGCCGTTGGTGAGGCCCTTCGCGGTGGTGATGATATCGGGCTTCACGTCGAAATACTGCGCGGCGAAGGGTGCGCCGAGGCGGCCGAAGCCGGTGATGACCTCGTCGAAGATCAGCAGGATGCCGTGCTGCGTGCAGATCTCGCGCAGCTTCTGGAGGTAGCCCTTCGGCGGGATGAGCACGCCCGTGGAGCCGGCGACCGGCTCGACGATGACCGCGGCGATGGTGGAGGCGTCATGCAGGGTGATGATGCGCTGCAATTCGCTGGCGATGTCGCCGCCGTGTTCCGGCTCGCCGCGCGAGAAGGCGTTCCTGTCGGGGAAATGGGTGTGCGGCATGTGGTCGACGCCCGTCAGCAGCGTGCCGAACATCTTGCGGTTGGCGACGATGCCGCCGACGGAGATGCCGCCGAAATTGACGCCGTGATAGCCGCGCTCGCGGCCGATCAGGCGGAAGCGCGCGCCGTCGCCCTTGGCGCGGTGATAGGCGAGCGCCACCTTCAGCGCGGTCTCGACCGATTCGGAGCCGGAATTGGTGTAGAGGACATGGTCCATGCCCTCGGGCGCGATGTCGACGAGGCGGTTGGCGAGCTCGAAGGCCTTCGGATGGCCGAGCTGGAAGGCGGGCGCATAGTCCAGCTCGCCGGCCTGTTCGCGGATCGCCTCGGTGATCTTCGGGCGACAATGGCCGGCATTGACGCACCAAAGGCCCGCCGTGCCGTCGAGCACCTGGCGGCCGTCATGGGTGGTGTAATACATGTCCTTGGCGCCGACGAAGAGGCGCGGTTCCTTCTTGAACTGCCGGTTTGCCGTGAACGGCATCCAGAAGGCACGCAGGTCGTTGGGGGTGTTGAGGCGGTTGGACATGCGGTCTCTCCGTGATCCTTGAAATGCTGGGCCTTTAATGCGGGGGCCGTCCCGGCGGGCACTGCGGATGGAATTTTTACCCGCTGGTCAAAGTATCAAGGCGCCCGGGGCCGTCAAGCGGATGATTCCATGCAAAACGCCCCGGATTCCGGCCGGGGCGTCGCGATCGGGATAGGCGGGGAGGCGATCAGGCGATGCGAAGCTTCTTTTCCGACGCCCCGTTGCCGGGGGCTCTGTAGATGCGCTCAAGCGCGTCGAGAATGGTCAGCACGGCATCGGACTTGCTGGAATAATAGATGGTCTGGGCATCGCGGCGCGTGGTGACGAGATTCTGCGCCCGCAGCTTCGACAGGTGCTGCGATAGGGCCGACTGGCTGAGACCGACCTGGTTTGCGAGGGCGCCGACGGCGATTTCGCCTTCGACCAGGACCTTCAGGATGAGCAGGCGCTTCGGGTTGGCCATGGCGGACAGAAAGTCGGATGCAACCTCGGCCTGCGCGTGCTCTGCGTCTGAAATCTTGTCCATCTGAAACTCCTTTGGGCGTTTCCGCTTCAAATTAAGTAATTTTTTGAATCCGCTTGTTAGCATATAAACAAAATACCCCTCATCAAGTGCCAGAAATGGGGGTATCCTGCACGTATAGCGATAGGCGCCTTCCCTATCGAAAAAGGCGCGGCAAGCGGATTTCGCGCAAATGCAGACGGTTCAGCCCGCCGCCCTTGCTTCCCGAAGCAAACGCGCAAGCTCCCCGCGAAGTTCCGTGGCCTGATCAAGTTCGCGTGAAAATTCCAGCCGCTTCAGTTTGTCGCCGCTGGCAAGGTCGATGCCTGCGGCGTCGAGCCCCACGATGATCCAGTCGCCGTCCTGCGCGCCGCAATAGTGGCGGGCATAGATGCCGGCCGCTTCCGCATGGTCGCTGTTCATGTGCTCGACGGCGCCGGTTTCCATCTCGGCAAGCGCGCCGCGGGCCGGGGAGCGAATCATGAGGTCGTCCGCCGTCAGAACGAAGGCCTTGCCGAAGCCGCCGTTGAGATGGGCGCGCAGCGGCACGAGGCGGAAGAAGGCGAAATCGGGGAAATCGACATAGAGTTTCGCCTTTGGGTGGCGGCGGACGAAGCGTTCGCGCAGCGCGGCATGCGCGGCGCTGTCGCGGGCCACTTCCTCCGCCTCGCAGAGCACCGTCAGGCGGGGATGGGCGAGGGGATCGCCCTTGCCGGGTTCGCCCGCCAGCAGCGAGGCGCGCGGGTCGCGCCGGAGCGCCTGGGTGTGGACGGAAAGGGCGGAGACGAGGATGACCGGCGTGCCGTCCGTGTCGGTGCCCGTCAGCGTGCGGCTGGCGAAGGGCGCGCCGCTTTCCGGCTCGATGACGGCAAGCGCGCAGCTCCGGGCGGAGCGCAGCAGCGTGCGGGCGAGGCGCCGCGCGTCATCATCGGTTTCGCGCAGGACGCTCGGCCTGTCCTTCTCGGTCATGGTCTTGCTCCCGTCCTTCCATGAAAAAGCAGCGCCCGTTGCGGGCGCTGCTCTATCTAATCCGTTCGGGGCGAACCGTCACCCCCGCCGGCGGTGCCGCGTCAATCCGTTCACGATATCCTGCGCGTTGATCGTGCCGACGACCGTGCCGTTGTCGACGACGCCGACATTGCCCGGCGTGCGGGCCATGGCGTCGAGGATGTCGACGAGCGGGGTCTGCGGTGCCGCGGTCGCCGTCACGCCGCCATTGCTTGAAGCGCCGTGCTGCATCACGTCGCCGGCCGTCAGCATGTTGATCGGGTTCATGTTCTGCACGAAGTCCGCGACATACTGGTTGGCCGGGTTCTTGACGATCTCCTGCGGCGTGCCGCACTGGATGATGCGCCCGCCTTCCATGATGGCGATGCGGTTGCCGATGCGGAAGGCCTCGTCGAGGTCGTGGCTGACGAAGAGGATGGTCTTCTTCAGCCGACGCTGGAACTCCAGCAGCTCGTCCTGCAGGCGCGTGCGGATCAGCGGGTCGAGCGCGGAGAACGGCTCGTCCATGAGCAGGATCGGCGCGCCGGTGGCGAAGGCGCGGGCAAGGCCGACGCGCTGCTGCATGCCGCCCGACAGCTCGTTCACCTTGCGGTCCGCCCATTTGGCGAGGTTGACGAGCTCGAGCTGTTCGGCGACGCGCGCCTTGCGCTCGCGATCCGGCACGCCGGCAAGCTCCAGGCCGAAGCCGACATTGTCGGCAACGCTGCGCCAGGGCAGCAGCGCGAACTGCTGGAACACCATCGAGACCGTGTGCATGCGGAAATCGCGCAGCGCCTTGGGCGTTGCCGTATAGGGGTTCACCGAACCGCTTGCGGCCTTTACCTGCACGTCGCCGCGCACCACGGGGGCAAGCCCGTTGACGGCGCGCAGCAGCGTCGACTTGCCGGAGCCCGAAAGGCCCATCAGCACGAGGATCTCGCCCTCCGTGATCGACAGCGTGGCATCGGCCACGCCGAGCACCAGGCCGGTCTCCGCGCCGATCTCGTCGCGGGTCTTGCCCGCATCGACCATGGCGAGGGCCTTCTGCGGGCTGTCGCCGAAGATGATGGAGACATTCTTGAAGACGACGGTTTCGGTCATTTGGCGTCTCCCTCATCGGCGGCGCGGAAGAGACGGTCGAGGATGATCGCGAGGATCACGATGCACAGGCCCGCCTCGAAGCCCATGGAGATGTTCACGGTGTTGAGCGCGCGCACCACGGGAACGCCGAGGCCCTTGGCGCCGACGAGCGCGGCGATGACCACCATCGACAGGGAGAGCATGATGGTCTGGGTGAGGCCCGCCATGATCTGCGGCGTCGCATAGGGCAGCTCGACCTTGCGCAGCACCTGGCCGGGCGTCGCGCCGAAGGCCTGCGCGGCCTCCACCAGCGAAGGCGGCGTCGAGATGATGCCGAGGCGGGTGAGGCGGATCGGGGCGGGGATGGCGAAGATCACCGTGGCGATGAGGCCCGGCACCATGCCGAGGCCGAAGAGGATCAGCGCCGGGATGAGATAGACGAAGGTCGGGATCGTCTGCATGAGATCGAGGATCGGCCGGAGGATCGAATAGAACCACGGCCGGCGCGCGGCGGCGATGCCGAGCGGCACGCCGACGACCATGCTGACGCCGGTCGCCGCCAGCACGAGCGCCAGCGTCTCCGTCGTCTCCTTCCAGTAGCCCTGGTTCACGATGAGCAGGAGGCCGAGGAAGGTGAAGGCGGCGACGCCGATCGAGCGGCGGAACCACCAGCTGAGACCCGTCACGAGCACGATGAGGAACAGCGCATAGCCGAACCTGCCGCCGGCGCTGGAGAACGGACCCTGCAGCAGGAAGAGCACGGCGTCGATGCCGGCCTGCAGGAAGACCTTCAGGAAGTCGAACAGTCCCTTGCCGTTGGTCGTCAGCCAGTTGACGACTTCCTTGGCGATCGGGCCGATCGGAATTTTGGAGACGGTGAGCCAATCCACGGCAGCAAGCCTTAGTCTGGAGGTTGACGATGCAACGACTATCGGCGGGAAGTAAGGGCGGGAAAGTTTCCTTCTCGCCCACAGAGCGCTGACAAAGTTCCGAAAACCTCTCCGCCGTCATGCTCGGGCTTGACCCGAGCATCCATCGCCGTCGTGGTATGTGGATCCTCGGCTCAAGGCCGAGGATGACGGCAGCGGGAGAGGTGAGGTCTGTCAACAACCTGAGGAGGGGGGAGGTCTCCTCCCCGCTCCCCTTCTTCCCTGTTAGAGACCGAGTGCCGTTTTCGCGGCCGGCAGGGCCTCGCCGCTGCCGTCCTTGGTCGTGACGCCGGCAAGCCACGGCTCGACGGCGGCCGGGTTGGCCTTCAGCCAGTCGGTGGCGGCCGTTTCCGGATCCTGGCCGTCGTTCAGGATCTTGCCCATGATCTGGTTTTCCATTTCCAGCGTGAACTTGAGGTTCTGCAGGAACTTGCCGACATTCGGGCATTCGGCGACATAACCCTGGCGCACGTTCGTGTAGACCGTCGCGCCGCCGAAATCCGGACCGAAGACGTCGTCGCCGCCGGTGAGATAAGTCAGCTTGAAGTTGGCGTTCATCGGGTGCGGCTCCCAGCCGAGGAAGACGACCGGGGTGCCTTCCTGCTCGGCGCGGGCGACTTCGGCCAGCATGCCCTGCTCGGAGGATTCGACCACTTCGAAGCCCGACAGATCGAACTTGTTGTTGGTGACCATGTCGATGATCAGGCGGTTGCCGTCATTGCCCGGCTCGATGCCGTAGATCTTGGCGCCGAGCGCATCCTTCTGCTTGGCGATGTCGGCGAAGTCCTTGATGCCGAGTTCGGCGCCCTTGGCATTGGTCGCGAGCGTGTATTTCGCGCCCTCCAGGTTCTCGCGCACGGTCTCGACCGAGCCGTCCTCGCGGAACGGCTTGATGTCGGCTTCCATGGTGGGCATCCAGTTTCCGAGGAAGACATCGATGTCCTTGTTCTTCAGCGATGTATAGGTCACCGGAACGGACAGGACCGTCACCTCGGTCTCGTAGCCGAGGCTCTTCAGCAGAACGGTCGCGGTGGCGGTCGTGGCGGTGATGTCCGTCCAGCCCACGTCCGAGAAGCGAACCTTGCCACAGCTTTCGGCTTCGGCGGCCGAGACGTTGGCGGCGCCAAGCGCGAGGACGGAGACGGCTGCGGCAAGAAGGGTCTTGAATGGCGATGCAGACTTCATTTTATTGCTCCCCTTATAACTGATGGTTTAGCCAATCATCAAAACGATATGCTTTCAAGCATCTTGGCGTAGCCGGAAGCCCCTGAAACGTCCAATAAATTTCGGACCTGTTCGCAATTTTGCACATGGATGTCGCAGAAGGCGGGCCGCGCGGTTTTCTGTGGTTTTCCGGCCTTTTCGACTGGAAAATCGCGCCCTGCCGGGCCATGAGGCGGGGACGGAGAAAATCATGGCTAAGCTCTATTTCAGTTACGCGACGATGAACGCGGGAAAGTCGACGCTGCTCCTGCAGGCGTCCTACAACTACCGCGAACGCGGCATGCGCACGGCGATCCTGATCGCCTCCTTCGACGATCGCGCGGGCCAGGGCCGCATCTCCTCGCGCATCGGCCTGACCTCGGAAGCCATCGCCTTCGACCATGCCGACGACCTCTACAAGCATGTCGAGGAACTGAATGGCGACGGCGGCGGCGAGATCGCCTGCGTCTTCGTCGACGAGGCTCAGTTCCTCTCCGAGGAGCAGGTCTGGCAGCTCGCCCGCGTCGCCGACCGGCTGCACATCCCCGTCATGGCCTACGGCCTGCGCACCGATTTCCAGGGCAAGCTCTTTCCCGGCTCGCAAGCGCTGCTCGCCATCGCCGACGAGCTGCGCGAGGTGCGCACCATCTGCCATTGCGGCCGCAAGGCGACGATGGTCGTCCGGCTCGGCGCCGACGGCAAGGTGGCGCGGGAAGGCGCGCAGGTGGAAATCGGCGGCAATGACAAGTACGTTTCCTATTGCCGCCGCCACTGGGACGACATCATGAACGCCGATTGACGGCCGTCGGGCGGCGAGGGGACAAATGATGAAACGACTTCCTGCCGCCGCCGCCGCGTTCCTCTGTCTCGCCGCCCCCGCCCTGGCGGAGGGCGACGCCGTCGCGGGAAAGACGGTCTTCAAGAAATGCGCGCCCTGCCATTCGACCGAGCCGGTCAACCGCGTCGGGCCGACGCTCGCCGGCATCGTCGGCCGGCCGGTCGCCTCCGTCGGCGACTACCGCTATTCCGCCGCCATGACGGCCTTCGCCGAGGGCGGCAAGATGTGGAACGAGGCCTTGATCGCCGAGTATCTGATGTCGCCCAAGGCCATGGTGCCGGGCACCGCCATGGCCTTTGCGGGACTGAGGAAGATCGAGGATATCGCCAACCTCATCGCCTATCTGAAAGCGCCGGCGGGCCATTAGCCGCCACCGAAATTTTCGGCACCGCTCTTGTGGGCGGTCCGTGCCGTCCCACATCTTGTTCGGTAGAGGCGGCGGGCAGGTTCCTATCTGCCTGAAATCGTATAGTGTTGCCGCGATGGAATAAATCGGGCGGCGCAGACGTCTGCCGTGGAGAGTTTCAAGGGGACAAGCATGGCCACACTTCAGAACTTCGATGCGGAAATCGAGAAGACTCGCAGCGTCGTCAACCAGATGCGCAGCAAGCTGGAGCAGTCGAGCACCGTGCTCGACCAGTTCGCCAAGGCGGACACCAAGCTCGGCGATGTCAATTTCGACATCGAGAACGCCCGCATCCAGGACGTCATCGCCCAGCAGCGCGTGATGGAAGGCAATATCGCCGACCTCATTATCGGCCTCGAAGATGCGACGAACATCTTCGGCACCGAATTCGAGAGCATGAAGAGCTATACGGGCTACGAGAAGTTCATCGGCATCTTCTCCAAGCAGAAGATGCAGCGCATGCGCACCGACCGCGTGCGCAACATGTCGCTCGCCGGCAACCTGCAGGAACTTCTCTCCAAGTCCGACACGATCGTCGGCATCCTGAAGGAGCAGAAGTCGATCCTCGACCAGCGCTACAAGACCTCCGAGGCGAGCCTCGTGCAGGTGATCGAGCGGCGCAAGGGCACGATGACCAATCTCGAGGCCACCCAGAAGCGCATCGAGGAACTGAACCCGCTGCTGATGGATCTCGAGAACCGCATCGCCGCTTCGACGGACCAGAAGACCCGCACGGACCTTGAAGGCGAGCGCTCGGCGCTGGCGACGGAATACAACCAGATGCAGGCGAAGGAGCAGGAGCTGCTTGCCGAGAGCCAGACGCTGGAACGCTACACCTCGATGTTCCAGACCTTCGTCGATTCGCTCAACAACCAGATCGCCGCGCAGAACACGCTGATCAACAAGCTGACCATCGATACCGAGCAGCGCATCGTGCTCTACAAGGCGCTGGAGGATTCGTTGAAGACCGCCGCGCAGCAGGATGTGGCGCACAAGATCAACACGCTCGGCTCGCAGGTCGACACGGCCGCGGAAGAGACCATGGCCGGCATCGGCTCGGCCGCCCAGCGCCATATCGGCGATCTCCTCGAAATGCACGAGAAGAACATGCTGGCGACACAGGACATCCAGCGCCGCAAGAAGCTCGCCGACGACGCCTTCGCCCGGCGCTTCCAGGCTGTCATGGACAAGCACAACACCGCGAACTACGTGAAGCAGTGATGGTCGCAGGCATGCCATTGCCCCTCGCCCTAACCCTCTCCCCGCAAGCGGGGAGAGGGGACTTGCCCCACGAATGGGTATTGGCTGAGGAAACCAGCGCGGCATATCTCCTTCGCCCCGTTCACGGGGAGAAGGTGGCCGGCAGGCCGGATGAGGGGCAGTCTTGGAGTGCCAGTGAGGATGCGCCATGAACGCCCCCGCCGACAGCGCCGTCGCACAATATTTCTCCACCATCCGCGCCGCCCTCGGCGGCCTTGAGATCTTCCTTGCCGACCGCAACTCGCCGCTCTACCGCAACAGCGTGGTGGGCGAGATCGTCGTGCCCTACCTTGCCCGGCTGAAGGCCTCCTTCGCCTGCTGGGAGAACCGCATCGGCTTCGTCCAGCAGTTCCGCGTCTCACGCGCCGAGAGCGGCTTTCCGGTGTTCCAGAACGTGCTGGAACTGGAGAACGACCGGCAGAGCGCGGAAAAGCGGCTTGCCGCGATCCCGAATGCCGACCAGCTGCGCGGCGAGATGGCGGATTTCATCCTGCGTCACAAGGCGTTCCCGGGCGATCTCCAGGCGCGCATGGCCGAGCGGCTCTACCTGGAGCAGATCGGCAAGGGCGACATCTTCTCGCCCTTCGTGCTGCCGGAGACGATCCGCGTCGCCGTCAACCCGAAGACCATGCGGCCCTATTACGTCGTGTGCTGGGGCGCCTTCGACGGCACGGCGACGTTGCCGATGGTCTACATGGCGACGATCGAGGATTCGAGCGAGAACGTCATCAAGATGCTGGTGACGAAGGACGGCAAGCTCAATCCGGAGGTGGACATCCCGCTGCCGGTCGGCGGCCTGCTCAATCCCGAGCTCGCCAGCCGCTTCGACGATTTCGCGCTGAAGAACAGCGCCTATTCGCTTACCCCCGCGACGATCGCCACCAATCTCGACCGGGATTTTCCGACGCTGCATCCCAAGCAGCTGCGCCGCATCGTGCTGGGGCCGTTCTATTCGGCCGGCATCACCGAGAACAATGAGCGGGTCAACGAGATCCTTTCCAAGGTGCGGAAGCCGGAAAACGCCTGGCTGCTGACCTGGACCGTGCAGGAGGTCTTCTCCAAGGCCGAGCGCCCGGCGAAGAAGGGTTTCTGGAGTTCCACCCCGGCGCAGGAGGAGTTCCATATCGAGACCGACGATCTCGAGGCCGCCCGCATGGGCGTCAGCGCCTATGAGAAACACGCGCTGGTGCCGCACGATGCCTATCAGGCGCTCTATGCCGCGGGCGAGACCGCCGGCATTTTCGGCGCCTACAAGGTGCATGTGATCTCGGGAAACCAGGTGATCAGCGAAGGGTGAACATCCGCCCGGCCAGGCGGGCGCCGATCCGCCGGCCGCTTTCACGCTCCACCCGTCGCGTTCTCGCGGATGCTTCGGGGAGACCGGCGGCAAACCGCTCCTGACGGAGCCCAAATCCCTCGGTGGCTTTTGCCGCCGAGCCATCAGAAGGACTGAGACCGATGAGCCTCAATGCCGGACTGACGACGATCCACGAAGACGATATCGCCAAGCACCAGGCGACGGCGCAGAGCCTCGTCACCAAACTCGTCATCCTCGAAAGCGACGACGGCAGGCAGGGCACCGCGCTTGCCGGCACCGGCCGGCGTTTTGTGTCGACGGTCTCGACCGCCGGCGCGCGGCGCACGCGCGAGGTGGAACTGGCAAGGACCATCCAGTCCGTGCGCGCCGCCGACCCGCTGCTCTCGCCGCAGCAGCATGCCGTGCTCTTCCGCTCCCGCCGTGGTCTTCAGGTCGCCCTGGCGGTGACGGATGCCTTTTCCCGCCAGACCAATCTCGAAGGCCTGCAATCGCGCAATCTCGCCTCGCCCCTGGCGGGTGACGAGGCGAACCAGTTCAAGGCGCTGCTTTCCGCCTCCGCCTATATCGCCGCCTTCACCTTCGCCGCCTATCTCGGCGCGACGCTGCCGGGCGAGGGCGAACCGGTGGAGGACGGCGGCGAGCCGGACTATCTCTTCGACACGCTGCAGGACGCGCTGAAGAGCATGGTCGCCGGCCTCGACCGGACGATTGCCGGCGCGCCGGACGATGCGGCGCTCGTTTCCCGCGCCCGGGCCTTCGCTCGCGTCGCCATCGAGGGGCTGATCAGCCGCCGCGCCCGCTTCACCGGCCTTGCCGGCTTCGAGAATGCCCATATCCGCATCGAGCAGGACGATTTCACCCTCTCCGGCTTCGACGTCGCGCCCGGCCAGAAGCGCAAGCCGCTCACGATGACCTTCAAGAAGCCGGAAGAGATCATCGGCAACCACATCGCCAAATACCAGGCGATGAAGCTCGCCAAGATGCTCGTCGCCTATGATTTCGAGCGCCAGCTCAACCCCTTCGTTGAACTCGGGGGCTTCCTCTTCACCTTCATCGGCGACGGTATGCCGGGCACCGGCAAGACGATCCTCATCCAAATGCTCGCCGGCCTCGTCAACGACTACTGCCAGACCGCCGGCTACGCCTTCCACTATGAGAATTTCGGCGTCGACCAGATTTCCTCCTACCAGGGCAAATCCGGCCAGAACTGCAAGGAATTCGTCAACAACGTCATCAACCCGAAGGCGATCGGCTTCGGCACGATCGACGACGTCGATCAGGTCGCCGCGAAACGTTCGGACGACCGGGCCTCGGCCGGCCAGCACGAGGTGACCGCGGTGCTGATGGAAAGCTTTGCCGGTGCCTCGACCGTGGTGCGCGGCAACTGCACCTTCGGCATGTTCTCCAACTATCCGGAAAATGTCGACGATGCGCTGCGCCAGCGCGCCGGCGCCCGCTGGCTGGTCGACGGACCGCAGACCGAGGACGACTATATCGACATCTTCGCCATGCTGGTCGGCAAGAACCACTCGATCCCACTCGGCGCGCACACGCTCTTCGAGGGCCAGGAGATCAAGCGTGCCGTCTCCACCTCCTACGGACAACATGCAAAACCACAGGAAGAGGGCCTTCTCGCCGTCTGGGAGATGCACGAGAAGGAGCACGGCGCCATCAAGTCGCTCGCCGATGTCGGCGCCTATCTCCATCGCATCAAGATCGCCGAGCCCCGCTTCACCGGCCGCGCCATCAAGAACATCACCGACGCGATTAAGATGCGCGCCATGGACGTGGACCTGCCGGACGACTGGTTCGCCACTGCCGGCGCCTTCATGCACAAGGGCTACGACGAGAAAAAGGCGATGATCGAGGAACTGCGCGGCCCGATCACCATGGAAATGGTCCTCCAGGAGATCAACCGCTACGCCGACAGCGAATTCCGTTACACGGACAAATCCGACGACGCGGCGGTTTCCGACATCATCCGCCGCGAACGCCAGCGCGAGAAGGCGATCCGCGAGATCGAGACGATGAAGGCGGAGGGACGGTGGTAAAAATTAGCTGTTAGCGAATTTTATTGCCTGTTTCCCGGGTGAGGTTTAGTGTCCATGAAACAGGTCGTCTTTCATGCACCGGCTTTAAGGACGCTGGCCCGGATACCGAGAAACGAAGCCGACAAGATCAGACGGAAGATTTACCAATATGCTGCCGATCCTGCAGCGCAGAAAGCAAATGTCAAAAAGCTGCAGGGACGTGCGGGCTTTAGATTGCGGGTCGGTAACTGGCGTGTGATCTTCGATGCAAATGGCGACGTTCTTGATGTGCTTGAAGTCGATAGCCGCGGAAGCATCTACTGAAGGAAGCGGGCGATGAACAAGGTGACCAGATTTACCACGCCGGGCGGCGAAGAGATGGTCGTGCTCGCGCGGGCCGAATACGAGGCGCTCGTCGAGATGGCGGAAATGCTGGAGGACGTCGCCGCCTACGACGAAGCCAAACGGCGCATCGCGGAGGGCGACGATCTCAAGGTTCCGTCCGAATTCGTCGACCGGCTGATCGACGGAGAGAGCCCGATCCGCGTCTGGCGCGATTTCCGCGGCATGACAAGCAAGGACCTGGCGAAGGCCATCGGCATCAGCGCGGCCTATCTTTCCGAGATCGAAACCGGCAAGAAGGAGGGCAGCATTTCGGTTTTCAGGAGCATTGCCAAGGCCTTGCGTGTTGATCTCGATGATCTTTTCTGGGGTGAAGACAATAAAAGGCCGGTAAGCGAGTGATTCAAGACGCATGAAACGCCTCCTCGAAGCCGAATTGATCTATGGCCGGCTGCTGCCGGTCGATGAGCCGCATCTGGTGGAGCGCTACAACAAGGCGCTCGACGGGTTTGGCATGCGCCGTACGGCGCTTCCCAGCTTCCGCATCGACATGACGGGGTTTTCGCCGGAGATCGCCGACGAACTCGGCGATCGGGACTATCTCGATCCGAACCGCGTCAACCGTCGCTTCATCATCATGACGCCGGAGCAGGTGAACCTGCCGGTCGTGCATACAAGCTTTTCCAACACCGCGGCGCTGATGCACGAGTTCTTCTCGGCCAACGCCCGGGCGATCAACGCCATCACCATCCGCGATGCGCTCTATGGCGAGATCGAGGACTCCGTTTCCGTCGTCAACGACATCGACGACCTGCTCTCGATCAACGAGGTGCGCTTCAAGGTCCTGTCGGCCGAGGACATGCTCGGCAAGGCGGGGGAGCTGCGCGGCCTCGTCGACCGGCTGAAGACCGTGCCGAATGCCTGGGCGGACGATGCCATGCTCAACCGCATGGTGGAACTGGCGAAACAGACCGGCGACATCCGCCAGAACGCGCTGGTGCCCGACCAGCTCGTCTTCCGCCACGAGGCCTATTGGGCGAACCATTTCGGCGGCGTCTACGTCTTCCTCGACGACAAGACGACGACGGTCATCTGCGACCCGACCGTGCCGGGCTTCCGCCGTTCCCGGCCCTGGCAGGTGAGCTATATCGCGCTCGACGACCACAAGCGTATCTTCGATTTCCTGGCCTCCACGAAGCGGCTGGAACTGCCGCGCGCCTCCTGGGTGGAGCCGTCGGGCCTCTTCCAGCACCGGGCGGAGATGACGGTGGTCGGCCTCGTCAACCGGGGTGATCCGACCGCCGATCTCGAAAAGGCAGACCGCATCTGGCTGCAGACCTGGATGCATCGCAATGCCGAGCTCATGGCGCGCGACGGCACCTATCCCTTCCTGCAGGAGGCGATCCGAACGCTCGCATCGACGGGGGAGATCAAGATCGCCGAAGTGCCGCCGCAGCGGCGCTTCATGCTGGTGCGCGCAGCGCCGGAGCATCCGGACCAGTGGCTGGTCAACCGCCTGATTTCACAGATGGTTCCTTATGATTTCGTCTCCCGCTTCGTCTTCGACAAGCAGGGGTTCTACGCCGCCTACGAACACTACAGCGAAAAGTTCCGCGCCTATGTTGTGGCGACGTTGACGCGGACCTATCTGCAGGACAAGGCTGCCTTCCGCAGGAAACTTTTCGGCATCAGAGAGGACGACCCTAATGCTTGACCCGATCGTCGCGTTTTTCCAACGCATCTTCGCGGCCATCGGCCGGGGCATCGGCCTCGTGATCGCCTGGATCCTCTGGCCGTTCATGACGGTGACGAACTGGTATCGGGCGCGCGGCTGGATCATCAAGGGGCCGATCGGCATCGGCCTGCTCCTGCTTGTCGGCTTCTACGCCTATTTCATCTGGCAGACCCAGATGTGGACCGGCTTCAGCCCGGACTACGTGAACGCCTACAATCTCGCCCAGCGCAAGCAGGATGCCGGCAGCGCATCGGGCGGGCAGGCGACCACGCCGGCAGCGGGCGAGGTCGCCGAGCCGGAGCCGAAGACCTGCGTGCGCTCGGCCATCGTCGATGTGACGGCCGACCTCATCGACTACAACGTCAACCAGAATGCCTGGATTTCGTCCATGCTGCTCTACAAGCTCGGCCTTTTCGGGCTCGACTGGGACCGTACGCCCTGGTTCGACAACAAGGCCTCGTTCCAGCGCGGCATCAACCAGGCGGTCCGCCGCACGGCGGTCGAGCTCGTCGATTCGCTCGGCCGCGTACGCGGCACCTCTGGCATCAATGCCGACCTCCAGCGGGCCCGCGGCAATATCCAGTTCGATGAGGAGACCTGGTATTTCGGCTCGGATTCGCTGCTGCCGAAGACGCCGACGCCGACCTATTACCGCACGGCGATGGCGGACCTGCGCAAGTTCAACGCCGCGCTGGAATCCTGCGAGGCGATCTTCGACGGCCGTTCGGACAACCTGATCGAATTCCTCGACCGCATCGCCAACGACATCGGCTCGACCTCCGCGATCATTCGCGAACGGTCGGAGTTCCACAATGGCGGCTGGTTCGATACGCGTGCGGACGACCGCTACTGGTTCGCCTATGGCCAGCTCTACGGCTATTACGGCATCCTTTCGGCCGCCGGCGCGGATTTCGATGCGGTCATCAGGCTGCGTGGCATCGAGCCGCTCTGGACGGAAAGCATCAAGCAGCTGCGATCCGCCCTCAACATCCAGCCGGCGATCATCTCCAACGGCCGCGAGGACGGCTGGATCATGCCGACGCATCTTGCTACGATGGGCTTCTATGTCCTGCGCGTGCGGTCCAATCTCGTCGAGATGCGCGACGTGCTGGCGCGGTAGGGAGCGAATAGGGAGTTGCGAATAGCGAATAGGGGCGCGATCTCTTTCGCTATTCGCTATTCGCTATTCGCTATTCGCTATTCGCTATTCGCTATTCGCTATTCGCTATTCGCTATTCGCCGCAAATTTATCCCCCCATGTCGTTTCTGGTCTAGCAAGCGGCAAAACCCGGTGTGGCATTGCCCCCGGCTTCACGATGAAATGGCGCGGCAGATAATGAAGGAAGCACCGCCGTCAGGGGAGGAGACCCGGTTGCGGTAGCTGTGCCGAGAGGGAGCGACACCGCATGGCCGACGTGAAATCCGATATCGAAATTGCCCGCGCCGCCAAGAAAAGACCGATCCTGGAGATCGGTGAGAAGCTCGGCATTCCGCCCGAGCACCTGCTGCCCTACGGCCATGACAAGGCGAAGATCAGTGCCGAATTCATCGCCGCGCAGAAAGGCAGGAAGAACGGCAAGCTGATCCTCGTCACCGCGATCAACCCGACGCCGGCAGGCGAGGGCAAGACGACGACGACGGTCGGCCTCGGCGACGGCCTCAATCGCATCGGCAGGAAGGCGATCACCTGTATCCGCGAAGCCTCGCTCGGGCCCTGCTTCGGCGTGAAGGGCGGGGCGGCCGGCGGCGGCTATGCGCAGGTCGTGCCGATGGAGGACATGAACCTTCACTTCACCGGCGATTTCCACGCCATCACCTCGGCGCACAACCTGCTTTCCGCGCTTATCGACAATCATATCTACTGGGGCAACGAGCAGAACATCGACATCCGCCGCATCGCCTGGCGGCGCGTCATGGACATGAACGACCGCGCGCTGCGCCACATCGTCGCCTCGCTTGGCGGCGTCGCCAACGGCTATCCGCGCGAAACGGGTTTCGATATCACGGTCGCCTCGGAGGTCATGGCGATCCTCTGCCTTGCGACCGACCTGAAGGACCTCGAAAAGCGCCTCGGCAGCATCATCGTCGGCTATCGCCGCGACAAGTCGCCGGTCTTCGCCCGCGACATCAAGGCGGACGGCGCGATGACCGTGCTTTTGAAGGACGCCATGCAGCCGAACCTCGTGCAGACGCTGGAGAACAATCCCGCCTTCGTGCATGGCGGTCCCTTTGCCAACATCGCGCATGGCTGCAACTCGGTCGTCGCCACCACGACGGCGCTGAGGCTTGCCGACTATGTGGTGACGGAGGCCGGCTTCGGCGCCGATCTCGGTGCGGAGAAGTTCTTCGACATCAAGTGCCGCAAGGCCGGGCTCAAGCCGGATGCGGCGGTCATCGTCGCCACCGTGCGCGCCATGAAGATGAACGGCGGGGTGAAGAAGGACGATCTCGGCCGGGAGAATATCGACGCGGTCAAGAAGGGCTGCGCCAACCTCGGCCGCCATGTGCAGAACGTCAAGAAGTTCGGCGTGCCCGTCGTGGTCGCCATCAACCATTTCATTTCGGACACGGATGCGGAAATCCAGGCGGTGAAGGACTATGTCGCGACGCTCGGGGCCGAGGCGATCCTCTGCCGTCACTGGGCGCTCGGCTCGGCCGGCATCGAGGACCTGGCACGCAAGGTGGTGGAACTTGCCGAATCCGGCCTGTCGCAGTTCTCGCCGCTCTATCCGGACGAGATGCCGCTCTTCCAGAAGATCGAGACCATCGCCAAGGATATCTATCACGCCGGCGAGGTGATCGCGGACAAGTCGGTGCGCGACCAGCTGCGCATCTGGGAGGAGCAGGGCTACGGCAACCTGCCGGTCTGCATGGCCAAGACGCAATATTCCTTCTCGACCGATCCGAACCTGCGCGGCGCGCCCTCCGGCCATACGGTGCCGGTGCGCGAGGTGCGCCTCTCGGCCGGCGCCGGCTTCGTCGTCGTCATCACCGGCGAGATCATGACCATGCCCGGCCTGCCGAAGGTGCCGTCGTCGGAGAAGATCTTCCTCAACGAGGAGGGGTTCATCGAGGGGTTGTTCTGAGGCGAGGCAAGACCCTTTCGGGCGCTTGGTCGCTTCGTCGTATCGGGCCTTGGACACCCAAGCCGCGCCTTCTCCTTCGTCATCCTCGGGCTTGACCCGCGGATCCACCCGTCCAATCCAGGGCGTGCCGTGTGACATGGATCCTCGGGTCAAGCCCGAGGATGACGGTGGTGGTTGGGGGGAGGTTTTTAACAACGAGGTCCGAGGAACAGTACGCCGCTCGGCCCGTTCAGGTCCGGCCGAGATAATCCAGCTTGCCGACGGGAACGCCGTTGTGGCGCAGGATCGCGTAGGCGGTGGTCAGGTGGAAATAGAAGTTCGGCAGGGCGAAGGTGAGGAGATAGTCCTTGCCGGCATAGCTCGTCTCGCCGCCGCGCGTCTTCACCACGACGGTGCGTTCCGCCGCGCCCTTAAAGGCGGATTCCGGCACGGTGGCAAGATAGGACACGGTGTTCGCGATACGGACGCGCAGGTCGGCGAGCGTCGTCTCGTCGTCGGCAAAGCTTGGCGCCTCCGTGCCGGTCAGGCGGGCGGCCGCACCCTTGGCGGTGTCGCTCATGCGCTGGATCTGGCCGGCGAGCGGCAGCATGTCCGGCGCAAGGCGGGCGTTGACCAGGATCTCCGGCTTGATCTTCCTTTCCTCGGCGAAGGCCTCGGCCTTGTCGAGCAGCTTGGAAAGCACGGCGAAACCGCGCTGGAAGGCGGGGATGGAGAGGTCGTAGGGGGTGATGGACATGGCGGGAACCTTGTTGGGCGGGAATGGCGGATGGCCACAAATGGCCATGCCTGACATAGGCGCTGCCGCCCGGCCTTTTCAGGAGCGGGGCGAAATATAATCGCATCTACCAGCAATAGCGGTAGCCGCCGCGCCGCTCCTTCACGTCGAGATGCAGGTGGTTCTGGTGCGCGGCGTCGCTGCCGGGGTCGAGCACCGTGGTGAAGTAGAGGCACGCCGCCTCCGTGATCGCGCGCTGGAAGGCGCCTTCCAGCGTCGGCTCCTTGTCCGCCGGGCGGATCGTGACGGTCTTGCCGCTCTTCAGCGCAAAGCCGGCAATGTCGACGGCATTGCCGAAGGCATGCTCGGAAATCCTGCCCTCGTCCGCACCATTGCGGTTGCGGCAGACATAGGCCGAGGCCTGGGAGAGCACGGTGATGGCCTCGCCCGGCATGGCGGCCTCAAGGGACGGTTTCACCGATCCCTCCATCCAGCGGGCAAGCTGCAGCGCGGTCTCGCAGCGGATCGTCGCCGCGGGCTCGACCTTGATGCCGCCCGGCAGGCCCTCGAGCAGGACGGGCCTGTCGATGCCGCAGGCCTTGCCGTCGTCGACGGCGGGTGCCTCCTCGAAAAGGGCGCCGATGGCCTTCAGCGCCACCCGGCAGGCAGCCTCCTGCCCGTCGTCCTCCCGGGGGCGTTCCTTTGCTTTCTCCGCATCGTCCTTCATCTTCTGCCCGGATTCGATCGTTTCCGGCGGCGCCTTTCCGGCATCGTCGCCGGCCGTCTGCTCCGGCCGTGTGACGGGAAGTGGGCCTTCCTCCGGCAGGTCGGCAGCGCCGGCCAGGATGAGGGCGGCGGCGAAGAGGGCCAGGACAATCCCAGCGAAAATGCGCAGCGGTTTTGCATGAAAACCGGGAGCGGGCCTGTTTCCACGGGGCGAAGGAACGCGGAAGCGGTCTGGGCGAGGCAGCGTGGCGATGGTTCCGTCTCCCGGCTGACAAGATCAGCGAGGAAACGCCGGAAAACCGATTTGGTTGCCGGTTGAGCGGTCAGATGCCCGCGCCGTGGGTGATTTCCATTGCCGGCGGACAGCGGCCGGCGCAGTCGTTTATGATCGTGCGCACGCGCTGGATGAGATGGATGCTGTCGCCGCTGTCATTGTCCTCGATGATGTCGAGGAAGAAACGCACCATGGTGCAGGCTTCGGCGGCATCGCGCGGGTCGTGCCGATAGATGGTGTCGAAGGCGCGGGCGATCCTGCCGTCCAGTCCCTTGAACTCCGGCGTTTCATAATCCGCGATCGTTTCCGCGAGCAGGACCTGCATTTCGCGGAACTGTTCCACCATGATGGAGACCATGGGTTTCATGCCTTGATGTCGATGTCTGGGGCGCTGCCATTAGCATGCGCTCACAAAAGGAGCAAACTTCCGAACATGGCGAAAATTCGCCATATTGACAGATTGTTTCACCGTGCCGTTTCCTCGCGCAGCAAGCGCAACGGCCGGTGATGCGGAGGCGCAACATCCGGAAAGCGGTATCGGGGCGATCGCAATCGGTCTTGCGCACGCCCGCACTTCACGCTAACACTCCGCTCATGGAAAAGATGATCATCATCGCTGGCTGGTGGTGGGCTCGCTGAGGCGGCCTTGACCAGTCATGCGTGATTGAGACGACAAGCCGCCCGAAACCTTCGAGGCGGCTTTTTCTTTTGGGCCGTCTTGAGCGAAGCGGGCCTGAAACGGAGCTGGGGAATGGCCACGAAAATCCTGGAAGACGGCGCCGAAGCCTACGAGACGAAGGGCGGGGTGACCGTCACGCGCCGCCGCCGCGCCGCCGATTATGCGCATGCGATTTCCGCCTATGTCGACAAGCTCGACGAACGGCGCGGGGCGGTCTTCTCGTCGAACTACGAATATCCCGGCCGCTATACCCGTTGGGACACCGCCGTCGTCGATTCGCCGCTCGCCATTTCCTCCTTCGGCCGCGCCGTCTGGATCGAGGCCTATAATGCCCGCGGCACGGTGCTGCTTTCCCTCATCGCCGACCGCCTGGCGGACGTGCCGGAACTCGCGCTCGGCGCCCGCACGGAAAACCGTCTCGATCTCGAGGTGAAGCTGCCCGACCGGGTCTTCACCGAGGAAGAGCGCTCCAAGATGCCGACGGTCTTTACGGTGCTGCGCGCCGTCACCGACCTCTTTCATTCGGACCAGGATGCCAGCCTCGGCCTCTACGGCGCCTTCGGCTACGACCTTGCCTTCCAGTTCGATGCGATCGACCTGAAGCTGACGCGGCCGGACGACCAGCGCGACATGGTGCTGTTCCTGCCGGACGAGATCCTCGTCGTCGACCACTATGCCGCCAAGGCCTGGATCGACCGCTACGATTTCGCCAAGGACGGGCTTTCGACGGAGGGCAAGGGCGAGGCGATCGCGCCGGAGCCGTTCCAGACCGTCGACGTGATCCCGCCGCATGGCGACCATCGTCCCGGCGAATATGCCGAGCTGGTGGTCAAGGCCAAGGAGAGTTTTCGCCGCGGCGACCTCTTCGAGGTGGTGCCCGGCCAGAAGTTCTTCGAGCGCTGCGAGAGCAAGCCGTCGGAAATCTCCCGCCGCCTCAAGGCGATCAACCCGTCGCCCTATTCCTTCTTCATCAATCTCGGCAACCAAGAATATCTCGTCGGCGCCTCGCCGGAAATGTTCGTGCGCGTCTCCGGCCGGCGCATCGAGACCTGCCCGATCTCCGGCACGATCAAGCGGGGCGACGATCCGATCGCCGATTCGGAACAGATCCTGAAGCTGCTGAATTCCAAGAAGGACGAATCCGAGCTCACGATGTGCTCGGATGTCGACCGCAACGACAAGAGCCGCGTCTGCGAGCCGGGGTCGGTCAAGGTCATCGGCCGCCGGCAGATCGAGATGTATTCGCGCCTCATCCACACGGTCGACCATATCGAGGGGCGCCTGCGCGACGACATGGACGCCTTCGACGGCTTCCTCTCGCATGCCTGGGCCGTCACCGTCACCGGCGCGCCGAAACTCTGGGCGATGCGCTTCATCGAGGCGCATGAGAAGAGCCCGCGCGCATGGTATGGTGGGGCGATCGGCATGGTCGGCTTCAATGGCGACATGAACACGGGCCTCACGCTGCGCACCATCCGCATCAAGGACGGTATCGCGGAGGTGCGCGCCGGGGCGACGCTGCTCTATGATTCCAATCCGCAGGAAGAAGAAGCCGAAACAGAACTGAAGGCCTCCGCCATGATCGCAGCCATCCGCGACGCCAAGTCCGGCAACTCCGCCAAGGTGCAGCGCGACGTCGCGGCCGTGGGCGCGGGCGTGAACATCCTGCTCGTCGACCACGAGGACAGTTTCGTCCACACGCTCGCCAACTATTTCCGCCAGACGGGCGCGAATGTGACGACCGTGCGCACGCCGGTTCCCGAAGAGGTGTTCGACCGCATCAAGCCGGATCTCGTCGTGCTCTCGCCCGGCCCGGGCAGCCCGAAGGATTTCGACTGCAAGGCGACGATCAAGAAGGCGCGGGCGCGCAGCCTGCCGATCTTCGGCGTCTGCCTCGGCCTGCAGGCGCTCGCCGAGGCTTATGGCGGGGAACTGCGCCAGCTTGCCATTCCCATGCACGGCAAGCCTTCGCGCATCCGCGTGCTGGAGCCGGGCGTCGTCTTCTCCGGCCTTGGCCGCGAGGTGACGGTCGGGCGCTACCACTCGATCTTCGCCGACCCCGCCACGCTGCCGCGCGATTTCATCATCACGGCGGAGAGCGAGGACGGCACGATCATGGGCATCGAGCATGCCAGCGAGCCGGTCGCCGCCGTGCAGTTCCATCCCGAATCGATCATGACGCTCGGCCAGGACGCCGGCATACGGATGATCGAGAACGTGGTCGCCCACCTTTCCAAGAAAGCGAAGATAAAGGCCGCCTGAGGCTTTGACAAAACGGCCGAACTGGCCGATACCGACGCCAAGAGAAAACCGCGTGCACGTCCCCGTGCGCGCGGTTTTGCGTTGATGGACCAGGCTTTTTGCAACTCGGTTGCATGCGCATGGAGAATGGCATGGAAAATTCGGATCGGGTCAAGCGGCTGGCGCTCTGGGGCATTCCGCTCTCGCTTTTCGTGATGGGGCTGAAGCTCATCGCCTGGTGGGTGACGGGCTCCGTGGCGCTCCTCTCCGACGGGCTGGAATCGAGCGTCAACGTGGTCGCCGCCATCGTCGCCTTCGCGGCGATCACCTATGCGGCAAAACCCGCGGACAAGACGCATCCCTTCGGCCACCACAAGGCGGAATATCTCTCGGCGGTCCTGGAGGGCGTGCTGATCGTGGTCGCGGCGCTGCTGATCGTCGCGGAGGCGGCGCCGGCGGTGCTTGCGCCCGCGCCGATGGAGGCGCCGGCACTGGGTCTTGCCATCAACTTCCTTGCGGGCGTCATCAACGCGGCCTGGGCCTTCACGCTCATTCGCGCGGGAAAACGCTATCGCTCGCCGGCGCTGTCGGCGGATGGGCAGCATATCCTGTCGGATGTGGTCACGTCGGCGGGCGTGCTCGTCGGCCTCCTTCTCGCCATCGCCACCGGCTATGCGGTGCTCGATCCGCTGCTTGCGGTGCTCGTCGCGCTCAACATCCTCTACCAGGGCTGGAGGGTCATCGCCCATTCGGTCGATGGCCTGATGGATCATGCGGTCGAGCCGGAGGAGGCCGAGGCCATCCAGGCGGCGATCGCCGCGCATGGCGCGGGCTCCCTCGGCGTTCACGACCTGAAGACGCGCAGGGCAGGGGCGGCGACCTTCGTCGACTTCCATCTCGTCGTGCCGGCGCGAATGCCCGTGGGCGAGGCGCATGACATCTGCGACCGGCTCGAGGATGCCATCCGTGCCGTGCAGCCCGGCGCGCAGATCGCCATCCACGTCGAGCCGGAGACGGAAAAGGCGCATGGAATCAAGGTGAAGATCGAAGAGGTTCACAATGAGCAAGACTGACGTATCGGGACTGTCGCAGCTCGGCCAGGCGGTCGACCTGCCGTCCAACCCGGAGACTGCCGTTCTGGAGAAGGTGCCGAGCAACCATGGAGGCACGGATTTCGTCGTGCGCTTCACGGCGCCGGAATTTACCTCGCTCTGCCCGATGACCGGCCAGCCGGATTTCGCGCATATCGTCATCGACTACATCCCGGACGGCTGGCTGGTCGAATCGAAATCGCTGAAGCTCTACCTGCACTCCTTCCGCAACCACGGTGCCTTCCACGAGGACTGCACCATCGACATCGCCAAGCGGCTCGTCGGGCTGCTGGAGCCGAAATGGCTGCGCATCGGCGCCTACTGGTATCCGCGCGGCGGCATTCCGATCGATGTGTTCTGGCAGACGGGCGATGCACCGAAGGGCGTGTGGATCCCCGAGCAGGGCGTGCAGCCCTATCGCGGGCGGGGGTGAAGGCGGCGGTTCTTCCGCCGCCCCCGGATGTCAGCCGAAGGCGAGCACGAGGCCGGCGAGCGCCGTGACGGCCCCGAGGATGCGCGCCGCTGCGCCGCCGCCCGAAAGGCGCGCGATGCCGAGGCCAAGGCCGATGCCGGCGACGTGCAGCAGCGCCGTCGCGACGACGAAGCCGGCGCCGAATTCGAGGGCGCCGGCGCTGCCGAGCTCGCCGCCATGGGCATGGCCGTGGAAGAGCGCGAAGACGGCGACGATCGCGGCCGAGGCCGCCGTGTCGAGTTTCACCGCCATGGCCACGAGCAGGCCGAGGGCGACGACCGAGGCGAGGATCGCCGGCTCGACGAAGGGCAGATCGAAGCCCGCAAGCGCAAGGCCGAAGCCGATCGCCATGGTGGCGACGAAGGCGGCCGGCACACCCCAGAGCGCCTTGCCGCCGATCTGCGCCGCCCAGAGGCCGACGGCGACCATGACGAGGATATGGTCGAGGCCGAAGAGCGGATGCGAGAACCCGGCCATGAAGGAGCCGTGCTCGTCCGGATTGAGGTGGGCGAAGGCCGGTGCGGCCGTGGCGGCGAGCGCGGCCAGCGCCAGCGGGATGCGTCTGATCATGATGTCCCCTGTTCCGCCGGCCTTGGGGAGCAGCCGGCGCCTTTGTCGATAAGGCCGGCATCGTAGGAGCGGTGCCGGCGCCAAGTCCATACGCAAAGTGCGCAACGCGCCGGGCGCATTTACCCTGTTTTCCGGTGGCGCGGCGAGGCTCTATCGCCCCTTATCGGTTTTGTTGCATTGTCTTGGCCAGTGAGTCGCATTATCTGACAGCGACAGGACTATTGACGAGCAATCCGGAGACTTTGGATGAGCGACGAAGACGACAAGAAGACGGAACTGCCCCTGGGCAAGGAAACGGAGGCGAATCTTTTCAAGTCGCGTTCGATCTTCATCTACGGGCCGATCAACCAGGAACTGGCGCAGAAGGTCTGCTCGCAGCTCGTGGCGCTCGCCGCCGCCAGCGACGAGGACATCCGCATCTACGTGAATTCGCCGGGCGGCCATGTCGAATCGGGCGATTCGATCCACGACATGATCAAGTTCATCAAGCCGAAGGTCTGGATGATCGGCACGGGCTGGGTCGCCTCGGCCGGTGCGCTGATCTATGTCGCCGCGCCGAAGGAACAGCGCCTTTGCCTGCCGAACACCCGCTTCCTCCTGCACCAACCGTCGGGCGGCACCCGTGGCATGGCGTCGGACATCGAGATCCAGGCCCGCGAGATCATCAAGATGAACGAGCGCCTGAACAAGATCTTCGCCGACGCCACCGGCCAGCCGATCGAGAAGATCGCCAAGGACACGGACCGTGACTACTGGCTCTCGGCCGAGGAAGCCAAGGGCTACGGCCTCGTTTCGCGCATCGTGACCTCGCAGGCGGATATCTGAGGTTTTCCAGCCGCTTGCCCCACCCTCTCCGTCATCCTCGGGCCTGACCCGAGGATCCACAAGGCGGGTGTGGTGTGGATGCTCGGGTCAGGCCCGAGCATGACGAAAGAGAGGTTTGCGGACCTCGCAGAAAAGCGAAGCCCTCCCGTTGCGGAGGGCTTTTTCTTTGGAGGTGCTTGCGCTTTCTCCCGCCCGCCGGTATAGACGCCTCATGTTGAAGACCAGCGCACAGATCATCGAACGAGTTTCCCGCGGCAGCGCAGCTGTCCGCGAGCGTTCGCGCGGCTTCTCCTCGCTTCTTCTTCTCGGCCTTACGCGCGGTTGCCGGGTTCGCTGAGGAGCGCCCGGCGGCCGAAAAGCCCGTCCGGCGATAGCTCCTCGTTTCACCCCTACGCATGAATTCCGGTGCATTCGCCCTCGTTAGGCGCTATGACGCATTTCGCGAATGCCGGGACGACGAAGAGACGAAGACGATGATTTTGAAGACCCATTCCCCCAAGCAGGGCATGCCCGAGGCGCCCGTCAAGTACCAGGCCTATCCGACGATCAACATTGCGGACCGGACCTGGCCCAGCAAGACGATCACCAAGGCGCCGATCTGGTGTTCGGTGGACCTGCGCGACGGCAACCAGTCGCTGATCAACCCGATGGGCCACGACCGCAAGGCCCGCATGTTCCAGCTGCTGCTCGACATGGGGTTCAAGGAAATCGAGATCGGTTTTCCCTCCGCCTCGCAGACCGACTTCGACTTCGCCCGCTGGTGCGTCGAGGAGGGCAACGTGCCGCAGGACGTGTCCCTGCAGGTGCTGGTGCAGTGCCGGCCGGAGCTGATCACCCGCACCTTCGAGGCCCTGGAAGGTGCGCACAAGCCGATCATCCACTTCTATAACTCCACCAGCGAATTGCAGCGCCGCGTGGTGTTCGGCAAGGACGTCGCCGGCATCAAGCAGATCGCCACCGATGCCGCCAAGATGATCACCGACATGGCCGCCAAGGCCGGCGGCGGCTACCGTTTCGAATATTCGCCGGAGAGCTTCACCGGCACCGAGCTGGAAGTGGCGCTGGAGATCTGCAACGCGGTCGTCGAGATCGTCAGGCCGACGGCGGACAACAAGCTGATCCTCAACCTGCCGTCCACCGTCGAGATGGCGACGCCAAACATCTATGCCGACCAGATCGAATGGATGTGCCGCAACATCGACAACCGCGAGAACGTCATCATCTCGCTGCACCCGCACAATGACCGCGGCACCGGCATCGCCGCCACGGAACTGGCGCTGATGGCCGGCGCGGACCGCGTCGAGGGCACGCTGTTCGGCAATGGCGAGCGCACGGGCAATGTCGACGTCGTGACGCTGGCCTTGAACATGTACACGCAGGGCGTCGATCCCAAGCTCGACTGCTCCGACATCGAGCGCATCAAGGCGGTCTACGAATATTCCAACGAGATGGCCATTCCCGAGCGCCACCCCTATGTCGGCGAACTGGTCTATACCGCCTTCTCCGGCTCGCACCAGGACGCCATCAACAAGGGCATGAAGGCCATCAGGCAAGCCAACAAGCCGATCTGGGAAGTGCCCTACCTGCCGATCGACCCGCAGGACGTCGGCCGCTCCTACGAGGCGATCATCCGCATCAACTCGCAGTCCGGCAAGGGCGGCATCGCCTATATCCTGCAGGAGGACTACGGCATCAACCTGCCGCGGAGCCTCCAGGTGGAGTTCCGCGAGGAGATCCAGCGCATCACCGACGAAGAGGGCGTGGAGCTGCCGTCGAAGCGCATCCATGAAAGCTTCATGCAGCGCTACGTCACGCAGCCCGGAACGCGCCTGCGCTTCGTCGACCACCACACCTATCCGGACGACGCAGGCCAGAAGGGCACGCGCATCGTTGCCGCCGAGATCACCGATGGCGGCGAGATGAAGCGCATCGAAGGCAAGGGGACCGGTCCGATCGACGGCTTCATCAATGCCCTGTCGATCTATCTCGGCATCCCGATGTCGGTGGCGGACTATTCCGAGCACTCGCTCCAGCACGGCTCCAACGCGGCGGCCATCGCCTATGTGGAAGTCGAGCATCCGGGCGGCAAGCTGTTCGGCGTCGGCATCAACACGAACATCGTGACGGCCTCGCTCGAAGCCATCGTCTCGGCCGCCAACCGCGTGCTCGCCGTCCGCGGCTGAGCCGCGACGATCCCGGAACAGAAAAAGCCCGGCAGCGATGCTGTCGGGCTTTTGGGTGTCCGTGATCTGCGGCGCCTGTTGCGCGGATGCTCAGATCGTCGAGGAAACCGTCTCGGCGATGCGCTCGAGGGCCGGATCGGCAGAGGGGCCGACCACGACATAGGACGCGCTGCCCTTCTGCCAGGAGACGAGGCCGATATCGTTGCGCATGCTTTCGGCAAGGGCCGTGACGGTTTCGACCGGATCGCTCTGGACGAAACAGATGGCGAAGACCTCGTTCTGCGCATTGCGATAGAGAAGCTGGGCGGCCGGCTTGCCGCCGGCGACCAGCAGGCGCGCGCCCTCGAAGGTCAGGTTCTGGTCGGAAAGGTCGGGCAGCGTGAAGGGCACGCCCGTGCTGGCCGTCAGCCATTCGACGATATGCTCCTTCTCGCTTGCCGGCACTTCCACGAGATGGCGTGTCTGGCGGGCATAGATGCGATGGTAGTCGGCAATATCATCCAGCCAGGTGCGGGCAGGAGCGAACTGGTTGGAGGCGAGCCGGGACACGCCGTGCTGCCGTTCGCCGACGAGATAGCCGGCGGCGCCGCCGGCAAGGAACAATACGAGCGAGGCGGCGAGTGCCTTCGGCCAGAAGGCCGAGGGACGGCGCGGGGCGGCAGCGGCGACCGGAATGGCGGCGAAACCTGCCGGCGACGGCTCGTCGTCCTTCTTGCCGGCCTCCTTGATGTTGCGTACCAGATCGAGCGGGATCGGCTCCTGCAGCAGCTTGTCGAAGGCGCGGGCGCCGAACTCGCTGCCGAGCTTCAGCTTCTCGAAGACCATGCGCGCATCGTCGTTCTCGGCGAGGATCGCGTTGATCTCGTCCATTTCCGCTTCCGGCAGCTGGCCGTCGAGATAGGCCGACAGGCGGACTTCGAGCGGAAGACCCTGTGTGCTCTCCACCATCAGGCCCTCCTTTCCATCTGTTCGGAGATCATGGCCGCAAGGCGGATGCGGGCGGCCGAGAGCCGGCTCATCACGGTGCCGATCGGTATGCCCAGAATATCCGCCGCCTCCCGATAGCTGTGGCCTTCGACATTGACGAGGAGAAAGACGCTCGAAAGACCTTCCGGCATGGTCATGATCAACTTGTGCAACTGCTTGGCATAGACCGCCTTGTCGGCTGACGCTTCGATATGCAGGCTATCCTGCTCGGCGACATCTACCGTGCCGGACCCTGTGCGGACCTTTCGCTTGCGGATCTCGTCCACCCAGAGATTGCGCGTCATGGCATAAACCCAGCTTTCCAGCCGGCCTTCCCCGTTCCACAGATGGCTCCGCGTGATGGCCCTTTCGCATGCCTCCTGTACGAGGTCGTCGGCATCGCTGCCGTTGCGCGTCAGCGTCATGGCGAAACGGCGCAACTTTGGCAGCAAATTGACCAGTTCTCGCCGGAACTCATTCGATTCTGCCGTCGGACGCATTGCTTTTCCAAGGAAACGTTCGGGATCAAAACTCTATTCGCTGCCGGGCGGGCGGCGACCGTCTGATATGAAACATTCTTCCTAGTGTCTGCAAGCATGAACGGCATCCGGGAGCGCAGTTTCCCGCGTTCCCTCCAAGATTGATCCCCTGTTGGCCCGCGCCGTGCCGTTTTGGCACGGCGTCGCCAACCATGTGTCAGTAAGTGGTGCGCTCGCCGCCGAGCGACTGAAGCAGCGCACGGTAGGCCCAGGTATTCTCGCCGCCGCGGTCGCGGATCTCGACGAGCTGGACGCGGGCGCCTTCGACATCGCCCTGTTCGAGCAGGGCCTGGCCCATATAGGAGCGGGCGAGGATGTAGTTCTCGTCCTTCTGCAGCGCCCGCTCGTAGTAGGTCATGCCCAGCGCCATGTCGCCGAGCTTGCGGGTGTTGTAGCCCATATAGTTGAGGATGCGCGGGTCCTCCTGGTCATAGGCCGCGCGCAGCGCCCGCAGCGCGTTCTCATGCTGGCCCGCATAGGCGAATTCGCGCGCCGCCTCGTAGAGCTTGTCGTCGATCGTGCGCTCGGTCTTCTTCTGTTCTTCCTCCTTGGCCTCGTCCTCGGGCGCCGTGCCCTCGGCCGGCTTCAGGTCCTCCGGCGCGACGCATTCCTTCTTCTCGTCGTTCCAGATCTTGCCGTCGGTGCAGGTCGTCGTCGTCTCGGTCGCGACCGGTGGCGTCGTCGTGTCGGAATCGGCGGCACGCGCGGCCGAAAGCGCCGTCAGCGAGACGGCGGCGCAGAATGAAAGCAGCATGGTGTGGCGGAGCATGGTCATGGGTTCCCTCTCGATCGTTCGCCTGCCTGGCGCTGGCCGTCCGGGAGCGGGCCGGCCCTCTGGTGACCCTGGAGGGCGGGCCGCTCTAAGAAGATGATACGGGCGAAGGAGGGGTTTTATTCGCGCTTTTCAGAACCGCGTGGTTTCCGCGAGAGACAGGGCCAGGCCGTCCTGCGTCAGGGCGTATCGCTCGCGCATCACGTTCCAGTTCCCCGGCGCGCCGGAGATCGAGAACAGGTTGTAGCCGGCGGGCGGCTTGTGGCCGCCCGGCCCCTGCGAGGCGGAGGCGATGCCGACGACCGGGATCTGCTTTGCCTGTCCGGGCAGCCAGTGCACGGTGTTGAGGTGGGTGTGGCCGTGCAGCACGAGATCCGCCCCGCCGGTCGAGACGGTCGCGGCGAAGCGGCGGATGCCGATCATGCGCTTGTGGAACGAGGTCGCGCCGCGAATCGGCGGATGATGGATCAGCACGACGCGGAAGAGGCCGGCCTCCTCGGCTGCCCGCAGGAGATTGACGGTCTCGCGGGCCTGGCGGCTGCCGAAATAGCCGGATGCGGCAAAGGGCGGCGTCGCGACCGCCGTCGAGCAGCCGATGATCGCCACCTGGTCGCGCACCCGCATATAGGGAAAGACGTGGAAGTCGTCATGCCATTCGGCCGGCCCGTTGTCGCCGCGCATGTAGGGATACCAGGCCCTGGTCGATTTTTCGTAGGCGCCCGGCACATAGGCGTCGTGGTTGCCCGGAACCACCGAGACGTTTTCCGGCGTGCCCGCCTCTGCCAGCCAGTGCTTGACGGCCGCGATTTCCAGCGAAGAGGCGAGGTTCACGAGGTCACCGGTGATCGCCAGATGATCCGGATCGCGCCGCTCGATATCGTCGAGCACGATGTCCAGCGTGTTGGCGAAGAGGTGCCGGCGGCGGTTGCGATGCCAGTTGACGAAGCCGGTGATGCGTTTGGAAAAAAGCTCCAGGAAGGTGAGGGCGGGGAGCGGGCCGAGATGGACGTCCGATATATGGGCAAGTCTGAACATATCCTTCCTTAGAGCATAAGATGCGCAAGGGGAACGCAAGGCGTGGATATTCCCTGGGCTTTGGCGCGGTGAGACTTGATTTGGCCGAACGCTTCCGGCGAAGTGCCGCCATGGACCAGCACAAGCCCGCCGCCCCGCCGACCCGCAGCCGCCTCACGCGGCTCGCGACGCGCGTGCTGCACGGCTATTTCGCGCTTTCGCGCGGCATGACGATGGGCGTGCGCGCCGCCTGTTTCGACGAGGCCGGCCGCCTCTTCCTCGTGCGCCACAGCTACGTGCCCGGCTGGCACCTGCCGGGCGGCGGCATCGAGCGCGGCGAGACGGCGCTGGAGGCGCTGGCCAAGGAGATGCGGGAGGAGGGTAACCTCGTCCTGGGGGCGCCGCCGCGGCTCCTGCACGTCTATTTCAACCGGCAGACCAGCAGGCGCGACCATGTCCTCCTCTATCGCTGCGAGGGCGTCACCCAGTCGGCGCCGCGCCTGAAGGACCGGGAGATCGTCGAGGCCGGCTTCTTCGCGCTCGACGCGCTGCCGGCCGACACGACCGCCGCCACCCGAAGGCGGCTGGAGGAGCTTGCCGGCCGGGCACCGTTTTCGGACGTCTGGTAGGTTCAGGCCGCTTTCAGCCGATCCCGGCCATGCGGCACGGTCAGGTCGAGCTCCGGGCCGACCGGCACGATGCCCGTCGGGTTGATGGTCGTGTGGCTGCGGTAATAATGCTCCTTGATGTGGCGCATGTTCACCGTGCCGGCGACGCCCGGCACCTGGTACAGGTCGCGCAGGTAGCCGGAAAGGTTCGGATAGTCGGCGATGCGGCGGATATTGCACTTGAAGTGGCCGACATAGACCGGATCGAAACGCACCAGCGTGGTGAAGAGCCGCCAGTCGGCCTCCGTCAGGCGGCCGCCGGTGAGATAGCGCCTCTTCGAAAGCCGTTCTTCGAGCTGGTCCAGCATCTCGAAGAGCCTTTGCACGGCGGCCTCGTAGGCCTCCTGCGTCGTCGCGAAGCCGGCCTTGTAGACGCCGTTGTTGACGCTGTCGTAGATCGCCTCGTTGAGGGCGTCGATCTCGGCGCGCAGCGGCTCGGGATAGTAGTCGTCGCGCGAGCCGGTGAGGCCGTCGAAGGCGGAATTGAACATGCGGATGATCTCGGCCGATTCGTTCGAGACCAGCCGGTTCTGCTTCTTGTCCCACAGGACGGGCACGGTGACGCGGCCGGAATAGTGCGGATCGGCCTTCTGGTAGATTTCGTGGAGCGCGGCGGCGCCGAACAGCGGATCGAGCGTGCCGCCGTTCTCGCCCTTGAATTCCCAGCCCTTCGACAGCATCAGCGGATCGACGACGGAGACGGTGATCAGGTCCTCCAGCCTCTTCAGCCTGCGGAAGATCAGCGTGCGATGCGCCCAGGGACAGGCATAGGAGACATAGAGGTGGTAGCGCCCCGCCTCCGCGGCAAAGCCGCCTTCGCCCGAAGGCCCCGGGGCGCCATCCGGCGTGATCCAGTTGCGGAACTGCGAGGCGGCGCGCTTGAAATGGCCCTTCGTCGATTTCGTGTCATACCAGACGTCATGCCAGACGCCGTCCACGAGCATGCCCATGATGGTCTCCTTCTGCGGCCTTCGCGGCCAAAACGTACGGCCATAGTGAGCGTATGGGCCGGACGTGGATAGGTGCATTTTGATGAACAGTGCGTTTTGCTCTTTGACAGACACGAAATTTCTGCTATCCGCGCAGACCAGCACCGGCGCTCACGCTGGCAGGGAAGACGAAACGCGCATGTTCTACACCGGAACCCCACGACGACGCTGATGCTCCTGCTGCGCCCCCTGGCGGCGGCGCGATCCCCCGCATCCCTCGTTTCGTCTCCGGTTCCCCGATCCATGAACATGCTCAAGCACGACCTCGTCTACCTGACGGAAGATGCCTCCCACGACGCGGCCATCGAACATATCAACGAAGAAGCCTTCGGCCCCGGCCGGCATGTCCGCGCGGCTGCGCGCATCCGCGAGCAGGGGCCGCACGACCTGTCGCTGTCCTTCATCTGTACCGATGACGGCGAGACGATCGCCTCGGTGCGCATGACGCCGGTCCTGGCGGGCGGCGTGAAGGGACATCTTCTCGGCCCGCTCGCCGTCAGGCCCTCGCACAAGAACCGGGGCATCGGCCGGGAGCTCCTGCGCATCGCCTGCGCCGCCGCAAAACGCAAGGGCTCGGAAGCCGTCGTGCTCGTCGGCGATCCGCCCTATTACGGCCCGCTCGGCTTCGAGAAGGTCGCCTGGAACGCGCTGACCTTTCCCGGCCCCGTCGATCCCGCCCGCGTGCTGGTCATGCCCTTTGCGGTCGATACGCATGAGCGGCTGAAGGGGGTGATTGCGTGGCGGTGTGACGAGGGGACTGCTGCCGGCATTTAAGAAGCGCCCCTCATCCGGCTGCCGGCACCTTCTCCCCGCAAGCGGGGAGAAGGAGAGGCTTGGCAACGTCTCCTGTCCATCGAGCTACCCTTTTCAGGAAAGCGGCGCGGCATTTTCCTTCTCCCCGCTTGCGGGGAGAAGGTGCCGGCAGTCGGATGAGGGGCTTTCTCAGTCCTTCAACTCCATGAAGCGGATGTGGTTGTTGAACGGGTCCGTCACCGTCACCTCCAACCGCGAACCCTCGTCCTCCAGCCCCGGCTTCATGTAGCGGTAGTCCTTGCCGATCAGTTCCTTCTGGAAGGCGCGGATGCCCTTCATGTAGACGACCATGTTGCCGCCGGGCGTCGCATCGCCCGCATGTTCGGAAAGGTGCAGCCTGAGGCCGCCGCGCGAGACCTGCGTATAGAGCGGAAAGTTCTCGCCGTAGCGATGCTCCCAATCGACGGTAAAGCCGAGGAAGCCGAGATAGAATTCGTGCGCCTTCGGCACATCGAAGATGCGCACGATCGGCACCGCCTGCTCGAATTCGATACCGTTCGCCGGCTTGGCCTCGATCCTGGCGGACAGGATATTCCATGTCTCGACGCCGAACTGGCGGGCGACGATTTCGAGGGCTTCGCTGTGGGTGATCTCGATGGTGCGGGCGGCGAGCGCCTCTCGCAGGGTTTTCGCCATGGTTTTTGCGTCGCGAAAATCGCGCATGTCCGTTCCTCGTCTCAAGGCGAAGTCTTCGTCAGTGCCCGCATTGCCGACGCCTTCGCCAACGATGAACGGTGGTGAAAGGTTTTCAGGGAGGCGTTCGCCATGCCTTGAAAAGGCGCGGGTCTGCCGGCCGCCTCCGGCCGTGCGGGCAGACTAGCCGAACGGCGGGCGCGACGCCAGAGGGACTATCGCCCTTCGCGATACCACATGGCCGAGAAGGCGAGCAGCAGGAGGCCGACGCCGGCGAAACCGGCGAAGAGCGGCAGCGAGTTGATGCCCTTCAGCACCGTCTCGTCCGTCATGCGCAGCGACAGGCGGTTCTCGTCGACCGTGCGCACCTGGCCCGACACCGGCAGCAGAGGCGGCAGGGAAACCGTCTCGCCTTCCGCATCGACCAGCCGGCGCACCGTGCCCTTGGTGGCGTCGGCGAGCGGCTTCAGGCTCTCGGTGGTCGAGATCGTCGCCTTGAATTCCGGCGCGTCGACCGCGCCGACATGCACCAGAGCGGAGAGATCGTCGTTGGTGATCTCGTAGAGGCCGGTCTCCGCCGTCGGCACCTCGGCGCGGTAGAGGCCGGGCTCGGCCTCGCTCAGCGTCACCTGCTGCGTCGCGCCGGAGGGCAGCTTCAGCGTCGCCTCGCCGGGTGCGTCGCCGATCGTCTGGCGGTTGATCTGGAGCGTGCGGCCGAAGGTGCGCGCGGTCAGCGCCTCCTCTTCCAGCGCCGGCTCCTGCATCAGCCAGTGGGCGGTGCGCCGGTAGAGCGAGACATGCGGGCCGCCGCCCTCGAAGCCGCGCGCCCAGAGCCAGCCCTGGTCGGAAAGCAGCATGGCGACGCGGCCCTTGCCGGCGCGGTTCAGCACGAGGAGCGGCTTGCCGTCATTGGCCTCCATCACGACATTGCCGTCCGGGCGCTGCACGTCGACGGTGCGGAACCAGCGGCCCCAATGGGGCGGCTCCTCGTTCGCGCCTTCGAGGCCTCGGGTGACGGGGTGCTTCTTGCCCTCGTCCGAAAGGCGGGGATAGAAGGCGGCTTCGTTCATCGCGCCGGTCGGGTTTGCCGGCAGCACGACGGAGAGCGGCGTGCCGGCGATGGAATCGTTGCCGGCATGTTCCGGTCCCGCGGCGATCAGCAGCGCGCCGCCGTTTTCGACATATTGCGCGATGTTGTCGTAATAGAGGATCGGCAGCACGCCGCGGTGCTGGTAGCGGTCGAAGATTATGAGGTCGAACTCGTTGATCTTGTCGACGAACAGTTCGCGCGTCGGGAAGGCGATCAGCGAGAGTTCGTTGATCGGCGTGCCATCCTGCTTTTCCGGCGGGCGCAGGATGGTGAAGTGCACGAGGTCGATGGCGGTGTCGGACTTCAAAAGGTTGCGCCAGGCGCGCTCGCCGGCATGCGGCTCGCCGGAGACCAGCAGCACGCGCAGGTTCTCGCGGATACCCTCGATGACATGGACGGCGCGGTTGTTCGCCGTGGTGATCTCGCCTTCGACCGGCTCGACCTCGAATTCCAGGATGTTGTTGCCGCCGCGCGGCACGGTGAAGCGGAGCGGCTGCTCGGTGCCCGGCTGCGCGATTTCCGAGGCGATCTCGTTGCCGTTGAGGCGCACGGTCACGCGGGCGGTGTCGCCGGGCCCGGCGCCGTCGTCCACCACACGGAATTTCAGCTCCTGCGGCTCGCCGACGATGCCGAAGCGCGGCGCGCTGACGATCTCGATGCGGCGGTCGAACTCGTCCGGCCGGCCGGTGACGAGCGCGTGCACCGGCGCCTCGAAGCTGGAGAAGGCGGAAGCCTCCGGAATGTCATGCACCTGGCCGTCGGTGAGGAGGATCGCGCCGCCGACGCGCGAGCGCGGCACATCGGCGATCGCCGCGTTGAGGGCGTCGAAGAGACGGGTGGAGGGCGTGTCCGACGTGCCGTCGTCGCCCGCTTCGACGATGCGCGGCTCGATGCGGGGATAGCGGGCGAAGCGTTCTTTTAGGCCTTCCAGTGCGGCGTTGGTCTGGGCGGTGCGCTGCTCGTTGTCCTGGCTCTGGCTGCGGTCGACGATGACGGGCACGACGGTCGACAGCGCCTCGCGGTCCTCCTGCAGGAAGACCGGATTGGCGAGCGCGAAGACCAGGAGGGCGAGCGCCAGCGCGCGGATGACGGCGCCGCGCAGGCCGCGCCAGAAGCCGAGGGCGGCAAGCGCAAGGCCGACAAGGCCGATCGCGGCTATGGCGAGCCAGGGCAGGAAGGGGGAGAATTGCAGGGTCATGTCACTGCCCCAGCCGTTCGAGGAGGGCGGGTACGTGCACCTGGTCCGCCTTGTAGTTGCCGGTGAGCATGTACATCATGATGTTGACGCCGGCGCGGAAGGCGTGGTCGCGCTGGATCTCGTCCGGCGGCACGGTCGGCAGCAGCGCCATGCCGTTGGCGTCGACCGCCCAGGCGCCGGCGAAATCGTTGCCGGTGATCATGATCGGCGAGACGCCGTCGCCCGCGCGGGCCGGGCGGCTCGGGTCCTCGGCACGATCCAGCTCCGCCTCGATCCAGAGCGGGCTTCCGGCATAGCGGCCGGGGAAATTCGCGAGCAGGTAGAAGGCCTTGGTCAGGACGTGATCGGTGGGCACGGGCTCGAGCGGGGGAATGTCGAGGCTGGCGAGGATCGCCTGGAGGCGTTCGGTGTTCGGGCTCGTCGAACTGCCGTCGAGCGAGACGAACTGGTCGCGCGTGTCGAAGAGCACCGTACCGCCATTGCGCATATAGGCGTCGATGCGGCTGATCGCGGCGCTGGAGGGCATTTCGGCGCTGGCGCTCACCGGCCAGTAGATGATCGGGTAGAGCGACAGCTCGTCCCTGGAGATGTCGATGCCGACCGGCTCGCCAGGCTCCAGCGTGGTGCGGTAGGTGAGGAATTCCGTGAGGCCGGCTAGGCCGCGCTCGGAAATGCGGTCCACCTCGCCCTCGCCGGTGACGACATAGGCAAGATGCGTGGTGTCGAGCCGCGACAGGATATTTTCGTCGCCCGGTTTTGCGTCATCCGCCCGGCTTTCGAACGGCAGCGCCGCCAGCGCGCCGGCCATGAGGGCCAGCAGCAGGGCGGCGGTGGCGCCGCGCTTCGGCACGCTTCGGGCAGCGGCGGCGAAGGCCCCGCCCATGAAGAGCACAATGGCGCAGTCGGCGAGCAGCAAGAGGGCGGCAAGCGTGAAGAGGTGCGGTTTCAGCGACCAGGTCTCCTTGCCGGCGAGCGGCTCGCGGACGGCGGCGCCTTCGGCGACGGCGAGCGGGCGGATTTCGTGACCCGGCGGGAAGAGGTTGTGGGCGACATAGCCGTCCTCCGTGCCGTAGAGGCCGGGCGGGTTGTCGAAGCTGGCGATCGCCCTCGTGGCGTTGCCGGCGGCAAGGGGTTTGGCCTCGCCGGTGGCGGCGGCGAGCGTGCCGTTCGCCGTCATCAGCCGGTAGGGCGGCAGGCCCTGCGTCTCGGCGCCGTTGCCGGTGGAGACGCCGCCGCCGCGCGAAAGCTGCACGGTGCGGCGGAGCATTTCGACGAAATCGCCGGAGAGCGGCAGGTTGGACCAGCCGGTTTCCGCGCTGACATGGAAGAGCACGAGGCGGCCGGAGCCGAGCGGGCCGGTCGTCACCAGCGGCGTGCCGTCGGCAAGGCTCGCCCAGGTCCGCTCGGCAAGGTCCGGCGTCGGCTCGGCGAGCACCTGGCGCTTGACAAGGATGCCTTCCGGCGCGCGCATGCCGGCAAAGGGGCTGTTCGCCGGATAGGCGGAGAGCGGCTGCGGCTCGGACCACGAAAGAGCGCCGCCGAGCGCGCGTTCGCCCTTGCGCAGCATGACCGGCACGAGCGGATCGTCCGCCGGAGCGGCGGCAAGGCGCGGGCCGGCAAAGCGGATCAGCATGCCGCCGGCCTCGATCCAGCGCTGAACTTCGGCCTGTACGTCCTCCGGCAGGCGGCCGATATCGGCCATGATCAGCACGGAGGGGTTCTGTTCCAGCAGTTCGGGGATGGCGACGGAGAGGTCGGCGACGCTCGGCTCGATCAGGTCGGCATAGGGGGCGAGCGCGCGGTTGATGTAGTGCAGCGGCGAGAGCAGCGGCTGGCTGGCATCCACCACCTCGCCGGAGAGGAAGGCGACGCGGCGGCGGCGGAAGCCGTCGTCGAGCAGATACGTGCCGCCGGCATTGGCGAGGCCGTCGATGGTGATGCGGGCGAAATCGTTGCGCAGCTCGAAAGGCGCGGTGATCGTGCCGGTCGTCGTGGTGCTGCCTGCGGCGAAATCGGCGGTGCCCGTCGCGATGGGACGGCCGCGCGAATCGTGCGCCGTCAGCGGCAGGCTGCGCGCCGGGCCGCCGTCGAGGCGGCTGAGGGTGACGGACAGCGCGTCGGCGCCGTTGCTGGCCGCGGTGATGGCGACGGCGGGGGCGCCGTCGCCGGCGATCAGGCGGAAATCGGCCGGTGAAAGTGCTTGCAGCGCGGAGATCGTCTCGTCCGTCTCGCCGCCCGCCATGCCGTCGCTGATGAAGGCGAGGGTGCCCGGCGCGGTTCCGTCGAGCGCGGTGCGCAGCGAAGCGACGGCCGACGCGCGGTCGGCCGGGAGCGGGCGGACTTCGGCGGCGGCGAGGCGGTTGCGCGCCGTCGCGGCATCGACCGGCACGGCGTCGTGCTGGCGGTCGGCGGTCAGCACCAATGAGATTGGCACGTCGCGGCTTTCCGCGTCGTCGATCAGCGTCGAGGCCGTGTCGATGCGCTGCTGCCAGTCGGTGGCCGAGGCCCAGCTGTTGTCGATGACGAGGGCGAGGGGGCCGCTGCTTGCCAGCGTATTGGTGCGCGGGTTGAAGACCGGGTCGGCGATGGCGAAGATGATCGCGGCGGCCATCAGCATGCGCAGCAGCGTCAGCCACCAGGGGCTTTGCGCCGGCGTCTCCTCGCGCTTCATGATCGAGGCGAGGATGGCGAAGGGCGGGAAGACTTCGGTCAGCGGCTTTGGCGGCGTCAGGCGCAGCAGCCACCAGATGACCGGCAGCAGCACCAGCGCGGTGAGGACGGCGGGAAAGGCGAAGGCAAAGGCGCTCATCGGCCGCGGCCCTCCGTCCTCATCGCCGGCATGCCGGAGAGATACATGTGCACGGCGACCAGCGCCTCGGAGGCGAGGCGGTCGGTGCGGTGGGGCACGAAGCTCCAGCCAAGATGGCGCAGATTGTCGGCCAGCGTCTCGCGCCGCGCGACATAGGCGCGGGCATAGTCGTCCTTCAGCGTCTCGGCGCGGCCGGCGGTGAGCTTCTGGCCGCTTTCGGGATCGGTGAACTCGGTGCGGCCGACATAGGGGAAGGTCTCTTCCGCCGGGTCGGCGATCTCGACGACATGGCCTCTGAGACCCCGGCGGGCGAGGGGGGCGAGGCGTTGCATGACATCCTCGACGGGATCGAGGAAGTCGCCGATCAGCACGATATCGCTGTTGCCGCGGATCATGCTCGTCTCCGGCAGACCGCCGGTCATGCCGGCGTGCATCAGCGCGGTGGCGAGGCGTTCGGCGGCGTTACGCGCGGCGATCGGCTCCATGATGCCGGGGCAGCCGATGCGCTCGCCGGAGCGGGCGAGGATTTCGGCGAGCGCCAGCATGAGCACGAGCGCGCGGCTTTCCTTCGAGACGCTGCCGAAGGTCGATTTGTACATCATCGACGGAGAAAGATCGGCCCAGACCCAGACGGTGTGCGCGGCTTCCCATTCGCGGTCGCGCACATAGGTATGGTCGTCGCGGGCCGAGCGCCGCCAGTCGATGCGCGACAGGCTCTCGCCGTCGACATAGGGGCGGAACTGCCAGAAGTTCTCGCCGATGCCGCGCTTGCGGCGACCGTGCCAGCCGGCGATCACGGTGTTGGCGAGGCGCTGGGCCTCCACCATGCAATCGGGGATGAGAGCGGCGCGGGCCTGCGCCCGCGAAAGAACCTCGCGGGTCGGGGTCGGTTGGACGATCTGGCCGACGGTCGCCATGTGATCGGCCCCGCTCAGCCGCCGGCCTGGCGGACGAGGCCTGCAATGACGTCACGAACCGACATGCCTTCGGCGCGCGCGCCGAAGGTGAGGGCCATGCGGTGCTGCAGCACGGGTTCGGCAAGGGCGAGAACGTCGTCGACGGAAGGCGCGAGGCGGCCTTCATAGAGCGCGCGGGCTCTCGCGCAGAGCATCATGGCCTGGCCGGCGCGCGGGCCGGGGCCCCAGGCGACGTGCTTGTCGGTGGAGGCGATGCCGTTGCCGGGGCGGGCGGAGCGCACGAGAGACAGGATGGCGTCGAGCACCTTTTCGCTGACCGGCATCTGGCGGATGAGGTTCTGGATCTCCATCAGGCGCGCGGCCGAGATGGCGGCGCTCGCCTGTGCCTCGTGCACGCCGGTCGTTTCGAGCAGGATCTGGCGTTCGGCGGCAAGTTCCGGATAGTCGACGTCGACCTGCAGCAGGAAGCGGTCGAGCTGCGCCTCGGGCAGCGGATAGGTGCCTTCCTGCTCCAGCGGGTTCTGCGTCGCCAGCACATGGAAGGGCTTCGGCAGGTCGTTCGGCCGGCCGGCGACCGTCACGTGATATTCCTGCATGGCCTGCAGCAGGGCGGACTGGGTGCGCGGCGAGGCGCGGTTGATCTCGTCGGCCATCAGGAGCTGGGTGAAGATCGGGCCGGGCACGAAGCGGAAGGAGCGCTTGCCGTTCTCATCCTGGTCCATCACCTCCGAGCCGAGGATGTCGGAGGGCATCAGGTCCGGCGTGAACTGGATGCGGCTGGAGGAAAGGCCGAGCACGGTGCCGAGGGTGACCACCAGCTTGGTCTTGGCAAGGCCGGGCACGCCGACGAGCAGGGCATGACCGCCCGAGAGCACCGCCAGCATCGTCTGCTCGACCACGCTTTCCTGGCCGAAGATGACCTTGGCCACCTCCTTGCGGATGATCGCGATGTCGGAGAGCGCCCGTTCCGCGGCGGCGATCACCGCCTTTTCGTCCAGGCCTGCCTCGGGGGAATTCTGAACGCCCATGGGTCTCTCCACTACCGGTCCTAAAATCTTCGGCGAATCGTGGTCTTGCCGCGTCCGCTTCATAGATAGAAAGCTTATTAGCTCACCCGTGGCTGACAAGCGGCCACGAAATGACTATCTCGTGAGTGTATCCACCCTTTCCTCTTCGTGAAGAAGGGCCTCTCGCGGAGATAGGGTTCAACCGGGACGGAACAATGGCAACGGGCGAAATTCGCGAAAGCAGCGATGCGGCGGGACTGGCCGCGCTGATCGCACGGGCCGGCGCGGAAACCGGCGGGCGCGGCCTGCCGCCGGTCGAGCGCTGGAACCCGCCGTTCTGCGGCGACATCGACATGGAGATCCGCGCCGACGGCACCTGGTTCTACCTGGGAACGCCGATCGGCCGCGCGCCGCTGGTGCGGCTGTTCTCGACCGTCCTGCGCAAGGACGAGGACGGCAGGACCTATCTGGTGACGCCGGTCGAGAAGGTCGGCATCCGGGTCGTCGACGCGCCGTTCCTCGCCGTCGAGATGAATGCGTCGGGCGAGGGGGAGGCGCAAAAGCTCACCTTCCGCACCAATGTCGGCGATGTGGTGGAGGCGGGGCCGGAGCACCCGCTGCGCTTCGTCATCGCGGGCGGGAATAGCGAGCTGAAGCCCTATCTCCTCGTGCGCGGGCGGCTGGAGGCCCTGGTCTCGCGGGCGATGATGTACGAGCTGGTCGCGCTTGGCGAGACGGTCGAGATCGACGGGACGGACATGTTCGCGGTGCGCTCCGGCGGCGTGGTCTTCCCGATCATGCCGGCCGCCGAGCTGGATGCGCTCACCCGATGAGTTTTCCGCCCTACAGCGCCGCCGAGTTCCGCCGCCGGGCATTGGAACAGATGCTGACGCTCGGCGAGGGGACCTGGCGCGAGCATGGCGACAGCCTGCTCAATCCGGGCGTCATTCCGCATCTCGAAGACATGAAGCTGCGCGATGCGGCGGTGCTGATCCCCGTCGTCGACGATGGCGACGAGGCGCGGGTCATCTTCACCCAGCGCACCGCCACCATGCGGAAACATTCCGGCCAGATCGCCTTTCCGGGCGGCGCGGTCGATGACGAGGACGAGAACGTCGAGGCTGCGGCGATGCGCGAGGCGGAGGAGGAGATCAGCCTCGACCGCCGCTTCGTCGAGCCGGTCGGGCGTCTGCCGCAATACAAGGCGCTGTCGGGTTTTTCCATCACGCCCGTCCTTGCCGTGGTGCAGCCGGGGTTCGAGCTGACGCCCAATCCGGCGGAGGTCGAGAAGGTCTTCGACGTGCCGCTGTCGTTCCTGATGGATCCGCGCAACCACGAGCAGGGCAGCGGCATCTGGCTCGGCGGCGAGCGGCATTATTATCGCATGCCCTATGAGGGGCATAATATCTGGGGCATCACCGCCGGCATCGTGCGGGTGATCTATGAAAGGCTTTATGCATGACGTCTGTTTCGGGCGAGGCGTGGTTTGCCGATCCGGCGCTCGTTCGCGTGCTGGCGCTGCTCAACAGCGACGGCGGGGAGGCGCGCATCGCCGGCGGGGCCGTGCGCAACAGCCTGATGGGCCTGCCGGTCGCCGATATCGACATCGCGACGACGTTGCGGCCGGAAGCGGTGGTCGAGCGGGCGAAGGCGGCCGGCATCAAGGCGGTGCCGACGGGCATCGAGCACGGCACGGTGACCCTGGTCCTCGACGGCAAGCCGTTCGAGGTGACGACGCTGCGCCGCGACGTCGCCACCGATGGCCGCCGCGCGGATGTCGCCTTCGGCACGGACTGGCGGGCGGATGCCGAGCGGCGCGACCTGACGATCAATGCGCTCTACGCCACCGACGACGGCACGGTCATCGATCTCGTGAACGGCCTGCCGGATATCGAGAGCCGCACGGTGCGCTTCATCGGCGATGCGGCGACGCGCATTGCGGAGGATCACCTGCGCATCCTGCGCTTCTTCCGCTTCTTCGCGCTTTACGGCAGCGGCCGGCCGGATGCGGAGGGGCTGAAGGCCTGCGCGCGGGCGAAGGATACGCTGGGGAAACTCTCGGCGGAACGGGTCTGGTCCGAGACGAAGAAGCTGCTGGGCGCGCCCGATCCCGGCCGGGCGCTGTTGTGGATGCGGCAGGCGGGCGTGCTTACCGCGATCCTGCCCGAAACGGAGAAATGGGGCATCGATGCGATCCCCGGCCTGATCGATGCCGAGACGGCGTTCGGCTGGACGCCGGACGCGCTGCTGCGCCTTGCCGCCATGGTGCCGCCGGACCGCGCGCGCCTGAAGGCGCTTGCCGGGCGCCTGCGCCTTTCCAGGGCCGAGGCGGCCACTCTCGACCATTGGGCAGGCGCGCCGGAAATCGCGCAGAAACTCGCCGAGACGGCGTTCGAGCGGCTGCTCTACCGCAACGGCGCTGAGGGGCTGACCATGCGTTTGAAGCTGGCGCTCGCGTCCGCCCGGGCCCGCGGGCTCGCCGATCCGCAGGCGCTCGCCTTTGCCGGGCTTTGCCAGCGGCTCCTCGCAAAGGCGGAGACATGGCACAAGCCGACCTTCCCGCTGAATGGCGCGGATGTGCTGGCCGCCGGCATTCCCGCCGGCCCGAAGGTCGGCGCGGTACTCGGCGCGATCGAAGACGCGTGGGTGGCGGGCAATTTTCATGACGGCCGCACCAAGCTGCTTGCCCGCCTGGAAGCACTGGCCAGGCAGGAGGGAGAGCCTTCGAAGGCCTAGAAGCAGGAACGTCCAGTCACACCGACAATTTCCTTCTCCCCGGCGGGGAGAAGGTGGGGCAGATCGACAAGGGGCTTGCGGGGCGCTGCCCGTCAGGCGGCGTCGGCCGCCTTCTCGTCGACGATGCGTTCCTTGATGTGGTCGACCATGCTTTCCCGGATGATCGCCTCACCATGGACGGCGCGCATGTGCTCGACCGCGCGGCGGACGACTTCGGCGTCGTCATTGGCCCGCGTATGCCAGTCGCATCCGGGGACGAGTGAACCGCATTCAAAAAGTCTCATGACCTATCTCCTGTCGTTTCAACGGAACCAGTGTAGCAGATGAGGCCCCGCCGGCCAAATCGCGGCCGGGCCGGCGGCTCGGTTGGCCGTCCCGAGAAACGGCGAAAGCGGCCCGGGGTTCCGCCCCGGGCGCGGATTCATCGCCGCTTTTGCGGGCGGCCATTGTCAGGCCGCGTCGTCCTTCGCCCAGGCGTCGAAGCAGCAGGACGACTGGAACTGGGCCGGGGTCGTGTGGTGATCGACGAGATGGTGAACCACGCCGCTGGCAAGCCGCAGCCGGGCTTCCTCGACGAAATAGGCGTGCGGCAGGTCGAGGCCGCTCTCGGCACGGATGGTTTCGGCGAAACGATCGAGAAATTCGGGGGATTTCGGGTCGGGACCCGCCTGCATTGCCTCTTGTGCTGCAATCTTCATGACTGCTTCCTCCATGGACTCATGCAGGCGGCATCATACCATGGACAGTGCGGATCTGTAATCACAAGGCGGCGAGGGCCGGCCTTCAGGGCCAGCGCACCACCGGGGGCAGCGAGGAGAGGATCGATTCGACATTGCCGCCGGTCTTGAGGCCGAAGATGGTGCCGCGGTCGTAGAGCAGGTTGAACTCGACATAGCGGCCGCGCCGCACGAGCTGCTCGTCTCGGTCCTCTTCCGTCCAGCCCTTGTTGAAGTTCGCGCGCACGATCTTCGGATAGACCATGGCGAAGGCCCGGCCGACATCCTGCGTGAAGGCGAAGTCGGCGTCCCAGCCGCCGAGTTCCTCCGGCGAATGCAGCCAGTCGTAGAAGATGCCGCCGGTGCCGCGCGGTTCGCCCCGGTGCTTGAGGAAGAAATAGTCGTCGCACCATTCCTTGAATTTCCGGTGGTCGGCGACGGGATGGCGGTTGCAGGCGATCTCCATCGCCTTGTGGAAGAGCGTGGTGTCGGGGTCGTCCATCACGCGGCGGCGGTCGAGCACCGGCGTCAGGTCCGCCCCGCCGCCGAACCAGCGGCTGGTGGTCACGACCATGCGCGTGTTCATGTGCACGGCGGGCACGTTGGGGTTCACCGGATGGGCGATGAGCGAGATGCCGGAGGCCCAGAAGCGCGGGTCCTCGCTGGCGCCGGGGATCTGGCCGCGGAACTCCGGCGAGAATTCGCCGTGGACGGTGGACGTGTGCACGCCGACCTTCTCGAAGACGCGGCCTTCCATCATCGACATGCGTCCGCCGCCGCCTTCGCCCCCCTCGCGCAGCCAGTCCTTGCCGACGAAGCGGCCGGGCCGCATGTCGGAGAGCGGCCCCTGCAGGTCGTCCTCGATCGCCTCGAAGCTGGCGCAGATCGCGTCGCGCAGCCGCTCGAACCAGGCGCGGGCGGCATTCTTCTTCTCTTCGATGTCCTCGGGCAGGCCCTTCGGCAGGTCTGGTCGTTCCATGGTGCTTCCCGCTGGCGGGCAGCCCGCCGAATCGCATTTTCGCCACAGTCCAAAACTTTGCGCCGTTTGGCAACCGCGGGCGGGGCATCGGCTGGGGACGGCGGGACTCGCAAAATGCGCGGGGGCGGCTTATGTTTCTTCCGTCGAATGTGCTGCCAGGAGGAAATCTGCATGGCGCGTGTTCCCGGTCCGCCCCCTCTCGAAGGGCTCCGGCGCCATATCGAGCGTCGCCGTCGTGAAAAACCCGCCGGCGAGGGCCATTTCGTCCGCGAGACCTTCTGCCTCGACCGGCAGGCGGCGCGGGAGAAGGCGCGCGAATGGTTCGACCTCTGGCCGAAGGCCGCCTACTGGACCGAGGTCGAGAGCTGGCGCGCCATGGAGGGCGACCGCATCGAGTTCACCATGCGCCGCCTGCCGAGCGCCGACTGACGCTTCATGCCGCAACGGCAACGCGCCGGCTTTCCTGCGTTTGGCCGCCATAGCCCCAGCTGTCCGTCGCGATATCGCGGATGACCACATAGGTCACCGGATTGAGATGCGCGCCCAGCGCTTCTTCCAGCAGGGCATAGGCGGCGGCGATGAAGCGGGCCTTCTCCTCCGCCGTGTTCGTGCCCTCGCTGATCAGGATCTCGAAATGGCCGGCCACCTTCTGCCGGCGCGCGCCGATGGCCCAGTCGGCGATCGGCGTTCCCTCTATAAGGACGGCGGTCGCTTCGGCGCGCTTGCCGAGCAGCGTGACGGCAAGGCGGGTGGCCTCGTCCTGGAGGTGCAGGCGCTCGCCGTCGGTCAGGTTCCTGCCGGCGAGGCGGATATGGAGGAAGGGCATGGTCGTCTCCTGTCTCTTGTTGACGGGATGAGCCTATTGCGCGACTATCGTTTTTAAAATTGAGAAGCATTGCAGATATGGTTTTGGAAAACTGAATGGTTTCGCCCCGCAACTTCGACATGGACGTGCTGCGCACCTTCGTCACGGGGGTGCGGCTCGGCAGCTTTGCGAAAGCCGCGGAGGCACTGGGGCGAACGCCGCCGGCCGTCAGCCTGCAACTGAAGAAGCTTGCCGATCTCAGCGGCCAGACGCTTTTCACCAAACAGGGCCGGGGCCTTGCGCTCACCGATGCCGGCGCGGCGCTGCATGATTATGCGGTGCGTATCCTCGACTTGAACGACGAGGCGATGATGATGCTCGGCTCCAGCCGGGCGCTCGACGGCTGGCTGCGGCTCGGCATTCCGCAGGACTTTGCCGAGACGTCGCTGCCGCCGGTGCTCGGCCGCTTTTCCCGGGCGCATCCGAAGCTGCGCGTCGAGGCGCGGGTCGATCGCGGCGCCAGGCTGGTGGCGGCGGTGGAACGCGGCGACCTCGACATGGCCGTCACCTGGGGCGGGCAGAAAAGCGCGCATTGCCGGCACATCGCCACCCATCCGATCGTCTGGATCGCGGCGGCGGACTACGACGTCTCCGCCGGGGAACCGGTGCCGCTCATCGCCTTCGATCCGCCCTGTTCGTTCCGGGCCGCCGCCGTCGATGCGCTTTCGGCGGCCGGGCGGGAGTGGCGGCAGGTCTTTTCCAGCCCCGGCCTTGCCGGGCTCTGGGCGGCGGTGACGGCCGGGCTCGGCGTGACGATCCGCACCACCACCGGCATGCCCGCGCATCTGCGCGTGCTCGACCCGCAACGGGCCGGATTGCCGGCGCTCGGCAGCGTCGACCTGATGCTGCACACGGCCGAGGCGGCGCCGTCCGCGCCGGTCGGGCGGCTGCGCGACATCCTCCTCGAAATGCTCGTGATCCCCACCTGACGCGACCGTGATCGGCAAGTTCGATTGACGGCGGCCCGCCGCGCCCCTATCTTGCGGCCATCGTCATCAACAGAAAGGCGCCGTTGCGGTTCAGAAGCACGGCTCACAGTCCTTGTTCGAACTCGCGATTGCTGTCTTCCTCATCCTCTTCAACGGGGTCTTTGCCCTTTCCGAACTTTCCATCGTCTCCGCGCGAAAACCACGCCTGAAGACCATGGCCGCGCAGGGCTCGCGCGGCGCCGCCGCCGCGCTGAAGCTGGCGGACCACCCCGGAAAATTCCTCTCCACCGTCCAGATCGGCATTACCCTCATCGGCATTCTCGCCGGTGCCTTTTCGGGTGCCGCGCTCGGCGGGCGCCTGCGTGACATCCTCTATGCCGAGGGTGTGCCGGACTGGCTGGCCGATCCGCTCGGCTACGGTATCGTCATCTTCATCATCACCTATCTTTCGGTGGTGGTCGGCGAGCTGGTGCCCAAGCAGATCGCGCTGAAGAACCCGGAGCGTTTCGCCGCGCTCGTCGCGCCGGCCATGTCGCTGCTCTCCAAGATCGGCGCCCCGGCGGTCTGGATCCTCGATGCCTCGACGCGGCTGATCTTCCGCCTCACCGGCCAGCACGAGGTTGCCGAGAGCGTCGTCACCGACGAGGAAATCAAGACCATCGTCGCCGAAGCGGAGGCTGCCGGCGTCATCGAGGGCGGCGAAAAGCTGATGATCGCCGGCGTCATGCGCTTTTCCGACCGCGAGGCGCGCGGTCTCATGACGCCGCGCAACGATGTCGACTGGATCGACCTTGGCGACACGATGGAGGAAATCCACCAGACTCTCAACGAGAGCCAGCATTCCCGTCTGCCGGTCGCCGACGGCGGGCCGGAGACGATCGTCGGCATCGTGCAGAAGCGCGAGCTGCTCTCGGCCGTGCTGGCCGGCCAGCCGCTCGATATCCGCGCCTTCATCCGCCCTGCGCCGATCGTGCCGGACACGATGGATGCGATGCGCGTGCTCGACAAGCTGCGTACTTCCGAAGTGCCGATGATGCTGGTCCACGATGAATACGGCCACTTCGAGGGCGTCATCACGCCTGCCGACGTGCTGGAGGCGATTGCCGGCGTGTTCCGCGCCGATATCGAGGAAGGCGACGACGACTATGCCGTGCAGCGCGAGGACGGCTCCTGGCTGATCGCCGGCGCCATGCCGATCGACGAGATGGCCGATCGCCTCGGCCTGCAGCTGCCGGCCCGCCGCAGCTACCAGACCGCCGCCGGCCTCGTCATCGAATCGCTGCAGAAGCTGCCGAAGACCGGTGAGGTCACGGAAACGCAGGGCTGGCGCTTCGAGGTCGTCGACATGGACGGCCGCCGCGTCGACAAGCTGCTCGCCACGCGGCTGGACTGAGCCGATCCCATCAAGACGCGGTCGTGCGTTCCTGAAGGTCAGGGCTCGAGCAGCCTCGGGCCCGGCCCTTCGGCGGCCAGTTCGTCCAGCGGGTTGCGCAGCGGGCATTCCTGCATCGACAGGCAGCCGCAGCCGATGCAGCCGTCGAGCTGGTTGCGCAGCTTCGTCAGGCGCGCGATGCGCTCGTCGAGCTGGCGGCGCCAGGTCTCCGAGAGCTTGCGCCAGTCGAGGCTCGTCAGCGGCCGGTCGTGCGGCAGGACCGACAGGGCGTCGGCGATCTCCGAAAGCGGAATGCCGGTGCGCTGCGCCACCTTGATCACCGCCACCCGGCGCAGGATGCTGCGCGGATAGCGCCTCTGGTTGCCGCGGTTGCGCTGGCTGTGGATGAGCCCCTTCGTCTCGTAGAAATGCAGGGTGGAGACCGCGATGCCGCTACGCTCGGCAACCTCGCCGACGCTGAGTTCCCGGGGCATGCCGGTCCTTGGACATTTTTCCGTCATGGCTGTTGACCTCAACTTAAGTTGAGGTTTTATACCAGCGGCTCCTCGCATTTCCAAGACGGAGCCGCCGCATGACTGACAGACTGACGATCGCCCTCATCTATGGCAGCGGTCGCGAAGGGCGCTTTGCCGATACGATCGCGGGATGGCTGGAGCCTGAACTCGCCGGTTTCGGCCAGTTCAACATCGTGCGCATCGACCCGATGGAGCTGGCCTTCACGCCCGGCGGCCTCGACGAGGCCTCGGCGGAGCTGGTCGAAAGCCGGATTTCGCAGGCGGATGCCTTCCTGATCGTCACGCCGGAATACAACCATGCCTATCCGGCGGCGTTGAAGGCGATCATCGACAGCTGCTTCCGCCCCTGGCATGCCAAGCCGATCGCCTTCATCGCCTATGGCGGCGTCTCCGGCGGCCTGCGCGCCGTCGAGCAGCTTCGGCTGGTCTTTGCCGAGCTGCATGCGGTGGCGATCCGCGAGACGGTGAGCCTTGCCCATGCCTGGACGCATTTCGACCCGGTCGGCAACCCCTTCCGACAAGGCCAGCTCAACGGCCAGCTTGCCGTCCTGATGAAGCGCCTGACCTGGTGGGCGAACGCGCTGAAGGCGGCGCGCATCGCGACGCGCTATGACGAGGCCGCAGCATGAAGCCGGAACACTATGCGGCAGCGGAGGTCGCCCGCTCCCCGGCAGATCTCCGGCGCAATTCGACGCTGCTCTTCATCAGCACGCTCACCATCATGTCCGGCGCGACGATTTCCGCCTCGCTGCCGGGCATCGCGGCGCGGTTCGCCGATGTGGAGAATGTCGCGCTGCTCAGCCGGCTGGTGCTGACGCTGCCTGCGGTCTTAATCGCGCTGTTCTCTCCGGCGGCCGGCTTCCTGGTCGATCGTTTCGGCCGCAAGCCGCTGCTCACGGTCTCGCTCGCGCTGTTCGCCATTGCGGGGGCGTCCGGCCTCGTCCTCGATACGCTGCCCGGCCTTCTGGTCGGGCGTGCCGCGCTCGGCATTGCCGTCGGCGGCATCATGACGGCGACGACGGCGCTGGTCGGCGATTTCTTCCAGGGCGCGGCGCGCGATCGCTACATGGGCCTGCAACAGGCCTTCGTCGGCGTCGGCGGCACGATTTTCCTCACCGGCGGCGGTTTCCTTGCGGAGGTCCACTGGCGCGGGCCGTTCCTCATCTACACGGTGGCGGTCCTGCTGGTGCCGGCGGCGCTCGCCTTCCTGCCGGAGCCGCGCCGCGCGCGGCCGGCCGGCCCCGCCACCGGGGCGGACCGGCTCGGCGGTCGCGCCACCGCATTGCTCGCCTTGCTGTTCCTCGCCGCCGCGGTCAACATGATCGCCTTCTACATGATCCCGACGCAGCTTCCCTTCTACCTCGAAACGCTCGGCTTTGCCGCCCCGAGCCTTGCCGGCACGGCGATCGGCGCGGGCCAGTTCGTCGGCGTGGTGAGCGCGCTTGCCTTCGCGCCCTTCCGGCGCCTTGCCGGCATCATGGGCGTCTTCGGCCTCGGCTTCGTCTCGGCCGGCTTTTCGTTCCTGCTGCTCTCGGGGGCGGAAAGCTATGCCGGCGTGCTCGCGGCCATGGCCGTCTCCGGTGTCTGCATGGGCACGATCATGCCGAATTTCGCGGCCGCCGCGATGCTGCTCGCTCCGCCGGCCCGGCGTGGCCGCGTCTCGGGCCTCCTGGTGTCCAGCATCTTTGCCGGCCAGTTCCTCTCGCCCGTCGTCTCGCAGCCGCTGATCGCCGTATCGGGTTACGACGGCGCCTACGCCATTGTCGGCGCCATCGTGCTCGCCTTCGGCGTCGTGGCCTTCGCGTTGCGCTGGTTGTGGCCGGGTGATGGCTAGGGCGATTCCCGTAGCCGCGCGAGGCCGGAAAGGCGGAGCGCTTTTGCG